>CABYNW010000001.1 GCA_902520495.1 uncultured SAR86 cluster bacterium
TTGGACCACTGATTTCTGGAATAAGTTATAACTCAATGCAAGAAACTTTAAATACACTCAGAAGCAGAGGAATTGAGGTTATAGGAGGAGAGAGACTTAAAATAGAAGATCCTAAAGAATATTATGTGAAGCCTGCCCTAGTACTTGTTAAAGGTATCGAAGATGAAATGCTCTCAGAAACTTTTGCGCCTATTTTGTATGTAAAGAAATATGAAGATCTTAAAGATGCAATATTTATGCAAAATAATGTATCTCAAGGATTAAGCAGCTCTATTTTTACAAATGACATGAGAGAATCAGAATTATTTTTGAGTAATTCTGGAAGTGATTGTGGAATTGCTAATGTAAACATTGGTACAAGCGGGGCTGAAATTGGAGGCGCTTTTGGAGGAGAGAAAGACACAGGGGGCGGAAGAGAATCTGGCTCTGATGCTTGGAAAAATTATATGAGAAGAATGACCGTAACTATAAATTATGGTGATGAGTTACCGCTTGCTCAGGGAGTTGAATTTGATGAAAGCTAAAATAGCAATTGTTGGAAGTGGAAATATTGGATGGGCTTTAAAAAAGTTATTAGAGGATGACTACGAAATAAGGCAAGGAGACATCACAGATGGCTTTGATGCTGGAGATATTTCTCAGGTAAAACAGTTTCTTAAAGGCATTGATGCTGTAATTTCAGCAGGCCCATTCGCTGTTAATAAAAATATTGCAAAAATAGCATCAGATGAAGGCATAGGTTATTTTGACCTGACTGAAGATGTTGAAACGACAGAATTTATTAAATCCTTAAAATCTTCAAATATTCTAATGCCACAATGTGGATTAGCTCCGGGAGCTATTAATATATGCGCTGCTGGCATGATGGAACATTTTGATAGTGTTAATGAAGTAATGATGAGGGTTGGCGCTTTACCAAGATTCACTACAAATGAAATGAGTTACTATCTTAGCTGGTCTACCAATGGACTGATAAATGAATATTGTAATGAGGCAGATGCAATTTATGAAGGTAAGTCAATTAAAGTAATGCCTCTTGAAGGAGCTGAAAAAATTGTTATTGATGGTGAAAGCTTTGAAGCATTTAATACAAGCGGAGGTTGCGCAACTATGTGTGATACTTATGAAGGTAAAGTAGAAACTCTTTCGTATAAAACTATTAGATATCCTGGCCATCTTAATCACATGAAATTCTTATTCAATGATCTGCATCTTAAGAAAAATAAAGAAGTTCTCGAAAAATTATTTGATAAGGAAGTTCCAAGAACTAAAAATGATGTCATTATTTTTTTTGTAAAAGTAATTGGACTTATTGATGACGTTCTTCAAGAAAAAACTTACCTACGTAAAATTTATGGCAATGATAAATATAGCGCAATACAATTAACAACAGCATCAGGTGTTTGTAGCGTTTTAAAGATGTACCTTGATGGAAAGATATCTAATGAAGGTTTTATTAAGCAAGAGTCTTTATCATGGGATGATTTTATTGAAAATAAATTTGGTCAGGTATATGCTTAACATATTGAACTTTAATAAATTATCAAAAATACATATGAATATTAAAACATTGTCCTCAGCGCTTATTTTGTTAATCTTTTTTTCTGGTTGTGCTCTTGTTACAGATGAATACCAAGCAAATCAAAGAAAAGTTATTGCCTATTTATTAGAAGATTTGCCCTTGCCGGATGATGCCCAAATTGTTAAAGCTCCAACAGTATTACTTGGAACAGGCGAAGCAATTTCAGGAAGAATTATTTTAACCTCTGGTTTTAGTCCAGCCGAAAACCTCATATTTTATGGAACTGAAACCCTTACAACCGGTTGGCAGTTAATATCTTCTAAAGTTGGTGAAGAGATCACTCTTGTGTATGCGAAGTCTGGTAGGTTTGCAACAATATATATTGCACCTAGAGGAACTTTTGCAGGATTTTTTGCTGGTGATTATGGAAGCGATATTGATATTTCTGTGGTTCATCCAGATGCTATAGGCATTCAAAATCCATATGAAAGCCTTAATTACGAAAATTTGCCTGAATCACCCTAGGAAATTTTACATAAATGATTGACTTCAGTCTTTCAAGCTCGTCGCATATTATTTTTACAATCATCTGTGTATCAGTTATTGTTTTTTTACCAAGAATATTTGTTAACAAAAATAACTCCAGTAAAAATATTCTAATAATTGGAATTATTTCTTTAATTCTTATTAATCAAGGTATGGATTTTTTTAGAGAAGGTTACGGTGCAAATAATTGGAAGCTTGGACTCCCACTTCATTTATGCGATTTTTCATCAGCATCCATAATCCTATACTTCATAACAAAGAGAAGAGAATTTTTTTTATTTGCTTTTTTTGCTGGAATAGCAGGAGCAGGAATGGCCATATTAACACCCGATGTGCTGTATTCGTTCCCGCATATTGATTATTTAAGACATATGATAGGACACTCAATGATTCTTCTTGGGGTGACATATGCAATCATCATTGATAATCAAAGGCCTCAATTAAAAGATGTACATAGAATTTTGGCTGTTTTATCAGTATTTTTATTAATGATGTATCCTATAAACACCTGGTTAGGACCTCCTGCTAACTATTGGTATGTAATTGAGAAGCCACCAGGATTCAACGTGACTGATCTTATGCGCGATGCTCCATACCATATGATTGATATTTACATACTTGCAGTTATTGTTTGTTATTCAATATATTTACCATACTTTATAAAAGATAGGCAAAATAAGAATTAATCTATTATGGCAAGTGTATCTAATAAACAAATTCCCAAGAGTTTTAGAGCAAATAGACCGAAGGCTCTTCAATGGCTTGGCAGAACTGTTTTAACCCTATTTGGATGGAAAGTTAAAGGCGGCATAGATCAAGAATATGATAATAAGAAGCTGGTTGTAATTGTTGCTCCGCATACTTCAAACTGGGATGGTATTTTTGGAGTAGCTGCAGTTGCCGGATTAGATGCTCGTATAACTTTTATAGGAAAGCATACTGTATTTAGATATGGGCTTGGTGCTTTCTTAAGATATATGGGAGGCATACCAGTTGATAGATCTAAACCAGGTGGGATCATTCAAGATGCTATTAATCAAATAAAAGGTATCGAGGGCTCATTGATTGCTATGTCTCCAGAAGGAACCAGATCAAAAGTTAAAGAATGGAAAACAGGGTTTCTTCGAATAGCCAAAGAGATAAATGCACAAATTGTTCCAGCTTCTTTAGATTTTTCTAAAAAGGAAATCCTGCTTGGAAATGTTTTTAAACTGTCTGGCGACAACAAAAAAGATATTTTAGATCTTAAAAAATATTACAGCGTTTTTACTGCCAAACATCCTGAAAAATATTAGTTATTGGATTCCTCAATCATTTTTTCTACCATCTCTTCAACTATAAATAGAGGGGGGTTTCCATGATCGAGAACAGCCGAATGAAAATCTTTAATGTTAAATTTATTGCCTAATTCATTCATAGCTTTTTCTCTTAGCTCTAAAATTTTAATCATCCCAACTTTATAACTTAGCGCTTGTCCTGGCCAAACAATATATCTTTCTATTTCAACCCTCACCTCAGTATCTGACATACCTGTTTTAGACTTCATATATTCCATTGCTTCTTCTCTAGTCCATCGTTTGTAATGCATTCCAGTATCAACAACTAATCTAACAGCTCTAAATATCTCACTTTGTAATATCCCAAGCTCATCATATGGGTTTTCAGCAAGCCCAACCTCTAGAGCCAGTCTTTCAGCATAAAGCGCCCACCCCTCAGAGAATGCCGAGGTTCGATATCCAAATCTTCTGTACATTGTAAGACTGTCATTTTCTAAAGAATGAGCAATTTGATGATGATGGCCTGGTGTTGCTTCATGATAGGCAAGAGTTCTCATGCTATAGGTTGGTGTTTGCTTTATATCATATAAGTTTGCATAAAAAACTCCCGGCCTGCTTCCATCCAAGGCTGGCGCTTGATAATAACCACCTGCTGCAGTTTGTTCAGAATATTCTGGAATAGCTTTTACAATAACATCAGCTTCAGGCATTGTATGAAAATAATCTGTCATAACTTCAATAGCTTCATTTACCATTTCCATATAATCATTAACAACTATATCCTTTCTATCAGGAGTGTCCGGATATAAAAATTCTGGACTCTCATTAAGTTCATTCATTAATACACCAACAGTCTTATTTTCATCATAACCAAGCATTACTAGAATCTCCTTCATTCTTGTTGAAATTCGATCGACTTCACTAAGACCCATTTGGTGAATTTCTTCAGGAGAGTATTCAGTTGTCGTATAAGATCTTATTCTAAGTTTATAATACTCATCGCCATTCGGTTGTGACCATATTCCGTGATTTTTATTAGCACTCTTTTGTGTCTTTACCATAAAATCTTTTAATAAAATAAAGCCAGGTGTGACACTTTCGTCTATTCCTCTTTTTATTGCTTCTTCAAAAAGAAACTCTTTTTCGCTATCAAGATTTAAATCTTTAACTTTTTTCATAAATTGAGTAAAAAGAGGGTGTTCTTCGTAATTAAAGTTAATAAATTCATTAAGCTGTTCAATAACATGCTTATAAACAAATTCAGGGGGAAAGATGCCTGCATCAGCCTGTCTTTCAAGATCTTTTACAGTACCTTCATAAACTTCTTTAACTAAATTTACTCTACTTATAAAACCTTCTGCTTCAGAAATGCTCCGGACTGGATGCATATCGCTTAAAAACTGAATTGTGTTTAAATGGGTACCACCAATTTGGTTTAAAGGATAATCATGATATGGAAATTGCTTCAACTCTTTTAAATTATTTTCATAATCAAAAATAGCAATTTTTTTTGTATTTTTTTGGATGTCTGTAAGTCTGGAATCTTTATATTTATATAAAGTCTTAATAGATTTTTCTAGTTCCTTTATTCCCTCTTCAATGTCATCATCTCTGGGGATAGATAATCTAGAGTTGTGTTTAGTAATCCAGTCAAATCTATCAAAAATTCCTATGTAAGTTAATGCTTCCGGTGATTCAACAAGCCCAACAACTAACTCTTTGCCTAAAAAGTGATCAATTGAAACTGGCTTCATGAAAAATAGATTTACAAGATATAACGAAGAAATTCCAATAATTAGGACAAAGATTCTTCCAACGTACTTAAGTATTTTTTTAATCATGATAGAATTCCTTTTTAACAATTACTTAGTATTATGTCAGAAAAAATAGCCACTTTTAAAAAGGAAGAGGATATATCAATAATTACATTAGATGATGGAAAGGCTAATGTTTTTTCTTCTGAAATGTCTCAACAAGTAAACGATTGCTTAGATCAAGTTGAAACAGAAAAAGGTTGTTTGATAATTACAGGAAAAGAAGGGATGTTCTCTGCAGGCTTAGATCTAAAAACTATTCAAAGTGGTGATATGGAAAAAATTCTAGACATGTCTTCAAGCGCTTTTAAATTATTAGCAAGAATATTCTCATTTCCAAGGCCAGTTATAGCTGCATGCTCTGGTCACGGAATTGCTCTAGGCACATTTTTAATATGTTGTTGTGATTATAGAATTGGTATAAAAGGTGATTTTATGTTGGGCGCTAACGAGATGAGAACAAATATGGTTATTCCCACCCCAATATTAGAATTAATTAAATTTAGAGTAAATAATTCACATAAATACAGAGCTGTTCTTGGAGCAGAGATGTATACTCTTGAAAAAGCAAAAGAAGCAGGCTTAATGGATGACGTAGTAAATCCAGAAGACTTAATGCAGGCTGCAATGGAAAAAGCTAAGGATTTAGCAACAATGGGTCACCCAAGCTACACCCTAACCAAAGAACTCTTTATTGCTGAACCAATGTCTAAAATTAATGAAGCTATGAAGGAGTACGAAAAGGAGACTGACTAAATAATTTTTAGTGAAAAAACAACCATCTTACATCATTAAAAAATTTTCTAATCTCATAGAAAAGAATTTTTTAGAACAAATTTTTCTAATAAATCAGGAAAATACACCCGAAGTTGGAAGCTTATCTTCAATCACAGAATTAAAAAATTTAATCAAATTGAGCTCAATAAATTACTATGTCATTTTTGAAAACACGGTTATTGGCTTCATGATTTGTTTTAGAGAAAGATCTGATTATAAATCTATGAACTATAAATTTTTTTGTAAGAAGGAAACAAAATTTTTATACATTGACAGGATTGCGATTAAAAATGAATACAGAAGAAAAGGGATTGGAAAAAGTCTTTATAAAAAATTAGATTCAATAGCAAATGATAAAAAACTTCCCTTATGCTGTGAAGTAAATACAGAACCGTTAAATGATATCTCAATAAGGTTTCATAAAGACTTTGGATTTTACGAAGTTGGAGAATATAACTTTAAAGATCATAGGGTTGCTTATTTTAAAAAATAAAGTTTAATCTATGTGTTTTATTAAACTATTTTTTTTCTTGTGTTATGGTTAAGACGCTTTTTTATAAATTAAGGATGTAGAAATGAATTTTGAAATAGATAAAGCTTTCAATGGAGGATTTGAATTTGCTAAAAAGAACTATTTATTAGTTTGGGTAAATGGTTTCTTAGCAATACTTTCAACAGTTCTAGCCTCTATAACAATTGTTGGGATTTTAATAGTTCCTGCAATATGGGCAGGTTACATCGAATCTTGTTTAAGAATAAGAAGAGGTAAAGAAGTTAAGATGGGAGTTTTTTTTAAAGCTGGTTTTAGTCAATGGGGATCATTTTTTATCTTAACGGTTTTATGTTTTCTAGGCTTTGTTTTGGGATTTCTTCTGTTGATAATTCCTGGAATATATTTAATGATTGCCTGGTATTTTGTATTTTATTTAAAGATAGACAACCCAGAGCTTACTATTTCAGAAGTCTTTAGTAAATCTATGGAACTTGTATCTAACGTTGGGTGGTTTAAGTTATTTCTATTTGCCTTAATCATAGCGCTGCCAGTTAACATAATTGATATATTTACATTCAACCTTGCTTCTGTGATTCTTTTTCCATTTATAGTTATGATTCAAGTCGAGGCATATATCCTTGCTTCAGGCAAAGAAGAGCTTGTGGATAAAGAGCTAATTGAAGAAATTCGAATTAATGAAGATTTAATCAATGCAATCAATGACATAGATAATTAGTGGAAACTTCATTACTTTTTAAAACGCTCATAATACTTTCGGCTCAATTAGGCATTATTTTGATAATGTGTTTTTATACTTTAAAACAGGCAAGGCTAGCATATGAGAACAATACAACTCTATTTGGAACATCTTTTAGAGGCTCTGTAAATATGAAGAACCAGCTTAATCTAATTCCTTATATTCAAATAAAAGAAACTTTTCCAAAACCAATGTATAAGAACATAGACAAGAATACGAATCTTCATGAACAAGCTAATAATCAAGATGAGGTAATCAAATTACTTAAAGATGGTTATTCTCATCAAATTGAAGGAAGTAATTTCATTGTTGGATTAATGATTTTTTGGTTTTGTAATTTATTAGGCACATCAATATTAACATCATTTATTGATATTAATATTTGGATAGGAATGACTCTTTTTACTTTATGTAGTTTAAGTTTTGGGCCATTACTAGCGTGGATTATGCTAGAAATGGATGAAAATGATGGATTTACTGGAATGAAAATAGTTCTTGTAGTTACTATTTTAACTGGTTTCATAGGTTATGGAGACTTTATTTCCTTTGCAGATAGTACCTTATTTGCAATTTTGCTGTTTTTCTCTCTAATTGCTCTTTTATTATTTAATTTCGCCCGTTTTTTTATGCAAATTAGTAGAGCAACAACAAGAGCTGCAGCAATTTTTGGCTCCTTCCTTTTTTCATTATTTTTACTTTATGATTTTAACTATATTAAGAAACAATCAGTCTTATCTTCATCAAATAATTGGGAAACCGCTCTAGATATGGCCTTTATACTTTATTTGGATATCATCAACTTGCTACTTGAAATATTAGATGCAATGGGTAACTCTTAAAAGTGAATCTTAAAAATTTAATTGATAACCAATTTTCATCGAAGAATCAAAGATCTTGCTTGAAGACATTTCAAAAGAGACAGCACTTCTTTTATTAATATTATATAAAACACCAATACCAAACTTTCGATCTGTATCGTCCTCTAACTCATATTCAATTGATTGATTACAAACTTGTCCGGGTGGACATGATTTTACTTTTAGTTCTGAGTCCTTGGATAGGTCTACAAAAAATTTTCCCTCCCAACCAGAGTTGTTACCAAATCTAATACCTGCAATAACATTTGCTTGAGCATCGTCTTCAGAAAAAGAATTAATATCACTTTCATATGCTGTACTTTTTATACCAAGCTCTGCATATACATCAAAAATGTTTTTAACACTTAACTTTAATCCTTTTGCAGAAACTGAGCTAAAAATGTCTCCTATGCCGGCATGAATGCCTAATCTTGCTGCATTAATAATACGATCATATGAATCATCAGATGTATCAATGCCTTCAGCCTTTCTTTCTATTACAACATATAGGCCGCCTGGTAAAGGGAATGATGCTTTGGCACCAATTGCCGTTTTATCTGTTTGAATTAAATCAACACTTAAAGAAGAATATTTAAAGCCATCTGACTCTTCTTCTTTTTTGTCATCAGAAAAAGAAAATAATGAAAATCCAAACAATACAGTGATTAAAAAAAGGTTTCGCATTCTTTATCTTATCAAAATCATGAAAACATTGGGAATATTGGGTACCAATCTTTTATAAAACTATTTTCTATTTATATTATTTGCCAAGTTATTTATTTATAATTATTTAGACTATGAAAAATTTTATTATATTTATTCTCTTAACAGCCTCATTTAACGGAATGGCAGATCTTAAAAATAATTTAGATCAAGACATAGATTCTCTAATGGAGAAAGTTATAGAGTGGCGACATGATATTCATGAACATCCAGAATTAGGCAATAGAGAATTTAGAACAGCAAAAAAGATAGAAGATCATCTAAGATCATTAGGAATTAAAGTGGAAACCAAAATTGCGTATACAGGCGTGGTTGGCTTGCTTGAAGGCGATTTGCCTGGGCCAACTATGGCTTTGAGAGCTGACATGGATGCATTGCCTGTAGAAGAAAAAACAGGTCTTCCTTTTGCTTCAAAAGTAAGAACCACATATCTTGGAAATGATGTTGGAGTCATGCATGCATGCGGTCATGATGCTCACGTAGCAATACTAATGGGAGTTGCAGAGTTCTTAGCAAAAAATAAATCGAGTCTAAAAGGTAAGGTTATGTTTATTTTTCAGCCTGCCGAAGAAGGTCCACCAGAAGGCGAAGGCGGAGGAGCTGAAATGATGTTAGCTGAAGGAATTTTTGATAAATATGATCCAGAGGTTATATTTGGGCTTCACGTTACAAATATCCCCAACGGAGTTCTTTCAGTTAAATCAGGACCAGCTATGGCAGCAGCATCTGCCTACAGAATTAAAATAAAAGGTGTTCAGGCTCATGGCTCTACTCCTTGGTCTGGAATTGATCCAATAATGGCAACCGCAGAGTTGATAGAAGCATTGAATACCATTGTAAGCAGAAGAATAAATATTATTAATAATCCAGCCGTGATTTCTGTTGGTTTAGTAAGAGCAGGAACAAGGAATAATATTATTCCAGAAGATGCTGAAATAATGGGGACTATAAGAACTTTTGATCCTGTGTTAAGAACAGAAATATATGAAGAGATAGAGCAGATAGCAAGAGGTGTTTCTGTTGGAACTGGAACAGATATATCAGTTGAATTTGATGTTGGCGGTTTTTATCCAGTCACCTTTAATGCACCAAAATTAGTTAATACAATGAAAGAATCTCTAATGAAAGCTTCCCCAGGAAGATTTTATGAATCAAACACCCCAGTAACTGGAGCAGAGGATTTTTCCTATTTTTCTCAGGAAATACCCGGCATGTATTTTTGGTTGGGTATTAATAAGCCCGGAGTTGGTTTAGAATCAGCTAATTTTGGAGAAAGGACAGATGTTGCAGGAAATCATTCACCATACTTTTATGTTGATGATTCAGCATTAGATGAAGGTGTGAGAGCTTTTGTCTATTTAATAGACGATTATCCATCAAAATTTTAATAACGAATATTAATAAGGAGTTTTATAGTGGCTATTCACAAACATATTGAAGACAATATTTCCATGCCGGTTATTGGAGCACCTCTTTTTTTAGTTTCTGGGCCCGACTTAGTAATTGCACAATGTAAGGCTGGAATAATAGGTTCTTTCCCAGCCCTTAATGCAAGACCACAACATGTTCTTGAAGAGTGGATTGTTAGAATAAAGACAGAGCTAGCTGAATATCAAAAACAAAATCCTGATGCAAAAGTAGCTCCTTTCGCCGTTAATCAGATTTGTCATGGATCAAATGATAGATTAATGCAAGATATGGAAACATGTGTGAAACATGAAGTTCCAATAATTATTACTTCATTAAGACCACCGGCTGAAGTCGTTGAAGCAGCACATAGCTATGGAGGCCTTGTTTATCATGATGTCATTAGTGTTAGGCATGCTAAAAAGGCTGCTGAACAAGGAGTAGACGGATTAATTTTAGTTTGTGCTGGGGCTGGAGGTCATGCAGGCGCACTATCACCATTCGCCTTACTTAGAGAAGTCAAGAAATGGTTTGATGGAACGCTAATACTTTCTGGATCAATCGGTGACGGTCATGCAGTAGCTTCTGCAATTGCACTAGGTGCAGATTTTGCTTATTTAGGAACAAGATTTATTGCAACCGAAGAAGCCAATGCTGATCCAGAATACAAGAAAATGCTAGAGGCTAGCGCTGCAGAGGATATTGTCTACTCTTCATTATTTACAGGTGTTCACGGAAATTATCTAAAACCATCTATTAAAAATGCTGGATTAGATCCAGACAATCTCCCTGATGCAGATAAAGCATCTATGAATTTTGGGTCAGGTGGAAATACAGACTCAAAGGCTTGGAAGGATATTTGGGGTTCGGGTCAAGGTATTGGCGCTATTAAAGACTCTCCATCTGTTGCAGAGCTTGTTGGCAGAATTAAATCTGAATACCAGTCTGCTTTTGAAGCTTTTAAAACTAAAATAGGCAAATAAAGAATTCTTATGTTAGAAATCATAATTATAGTCCCGATTATGTGGATAGTAATGGCAGTAATCTATTCACTCTTGTTAAAAAATGTTGAAGGCACAAAAGGCATTACCTCTGAATATCAAACCAAAGACGGAGTAAAAAGAACTGCTAAAAAAGATAGAGAAGATTTTATAGTATGAATAAAGCCTTAGGCTTTATAGGTTTGGGTGTTATGGGATTCCCTATGGCAGGTCATCTTTCCATGCAAAATAAAAATATTTTTGTTTTTAATAGAACAAATGAAAAATCTAAAGCATGGAATAAAAAATATAATGGAACGATATGTAATTCATTAGAAGATGTTGCTAAATCATCTGATGTAATAATTCTTTGTGTAGGAAATGATAACGATGTTAGAAAAATCATTTGCGGCGATTGCGGGATTATTAATTACCTAAAGCAGGGATCTATAATAGTCGATCATACGACAACATCCGCAGAACTATCTGAGGAAATGAATAAATTACTCAGTACAAAAAATATTCCTTACATTGATGCTCCAGTTTCTGGAGGTGAGGCAGGAGCACAAAAAGGACAACTATCTATCATGGCTGGCGGTGATAAAGAATCGTATGATTTGGTAAAAAAAATATTAGCATCCTACTCAAAGCATACTAAATACATGGGTCCAAGTGGTTCTGGACAACTTACAAAGATGGTTAATCAAATATGTATAGCGGGCTTGATTCAGGCTTTAGCAGAAGGGATAAATTTCTCAAAAAAGGTAGGTTTAAATAGCGCCGATGTGCTTGAAGTTGTATCAAAGGGTGCAGCTCAATCATGGCAAATGGAAAACAGATGGAAGTCTATGTTAGAAGATGATTATGATCATGGTTTTGCAGTAGATTTAATGAGAAAGGACCTAGATATTGTTATAAATAAGGCAAAAGAACAAAACATTAGTATTGATATTACAAAAACTATTAATGATTTCTATAAAGACATTCAAAAAGCAGAAGGGGGAAGGTGGGATACTTCAAGTCTTCTAAGAAGACTCGAGAAATTAACCTAAGAATAGCTTAGATGAATAAACAAAAACTCCATACCCAATAACAATCATTGCTGATCCAACCTCAAGTGAATCTATGTCTGCAGAATTTGTACTTATCATTGAATAGTAGTTCTCAGGATTTAATATTAACCAGAATATTCCAGCCATATGTGTAAACATAATCAAACCAACTATCCAGTTAAAAGGCTGAGCGGTAAATACAATAAAAGAACATAAAATAATAAATATAAGCTCAATACTTAGAACTACATTAATATTTTTTCTTTTCAACAAATATCTTAAAAGGCTATAACCTTTGTTGTAGGTAAAAAAAAGTATAAACCCGTATATAAAATACAATGAGGCAAGAAAGTTAATCATAATAATATCGTATAGTATTAATATTTTTTTATTCCTATATATTAGTAATTAATGATTACTAAAACAAATTTTATTGACGGCATGCAATGTCAAAGATGCTTTTGGTTTAAATATAATAACTATAAGGACTCCAAAGAAGATGACCCGCTGGCTAAACAAAGATTAAAAGATGGAGAAGAGGTTGGTCAAAAAGTAAAAGAGATATTTCCAAAAGGCGTAGATATTCCATTTTTAGGTGGAGATTATTTAAAAATGCATGATTTAACTCTGGAAGCTATCAATCAGGGAGCAGAGGTTATTTTTGAAGGTTCTTTTTTGATTGATGGAATCTTTATAAGAGTTGATGTCATGAAAAAAACACCAAATGGATGGGATATTTATGAAGTAAAATCTTCATCAAGTTTAAAACCAGAACATAAAGAAGATGTAGGCATTCAATGGTTTGTTCTCAATCAGATTAAAGAGATTAAACTTCAAGATGTGTATGTAATCATTTTAAATAAGGAGAACAGCAAAAGAGATAATTATCAACTAAAGGATTTTTTTAGAGAAAGATGTTTAACCGAGGAAGTTATATTAAATCAACAGAATATTTCAGAAACTTTAAATAACTTAATTAAAGTAACCAGCATGGATTCTCCCCCCAAGCTCAGAAAAACCAATCATCCTGATAAGCCTCACAAATGTACTTTTCAAGAGCATTGCTGGCCAGTAGGCTCAAATGAAAAAGATTCTATTTTTAAGCTTTATAGAATGCGAAGTAAAAAAAAGCTTTCCTTATATGATCAAGGCATAGATACTTTTAGCAAAATAAGAAATCTTTCAGATTTCTCTGATATCCAAAAAATTCAGATAAAATCGACAGTAAACAATAGAGAAATTGTTAATAAAAAAATTATAGAAAAATTTATTTCAACTATATCTTATCCTATAAGTTATCTCGATTTTGAAACATACACGGAGCCATTGCCTTCATATAACAACCAACGACCAAATGAAAGAATGCCATTCCAATTTTCGCTTCACATTCAAGAAGACGAAAATACTATTATAGATGCAAAAACTGAAAGCATAGAATTTCTTGCTAACCACTTAAAAGATCCCAGAAGAGATCTAGCTGAGGCATTGTTAAAAGACATTCCTGTAAAGGGAACTATCATTACATATCATAAAAGCTTTGAGAAAGGGGTTATAGAAGAATTAGCAAACTTTTGCTCAGATTCAGATATTTCATCACAGCTTAGGGCATTAAACAATAGAATCGTAGATCTAAAAGACCCTTTTGCAGAGGGTGGATATTATCATCCAGATTTCGCTGGCAGCTTTTCAATCAAAAAAGTACTGCCCGCACTATGCAAAGGAGATAAAAATTTAAAATATGATAATTTAAATATTAAAAATGGTGGAATGGCATCAACTGCTTTTAGAGAGCTAAAACATATGAATAAAAATGAAATACAAATACTTCGAGAAGATTTAAAAAAATATTGTTGGTTAGATACTTACGCAATGTATGCAATATATGAAAAATTGCTAGAAACTATTAAAAAGAATAGTTGAAGTTTGTAACAAAAGATTGATCTGATTCTTCGGCAAAATCTGGAGGATCACTATCAAAGGACTCAGTTATTTTAAAATTAATAAAAAACTTCTCCGATACAGGTATTGAGTAACTAAAAGATAAAGAGTATTTATAATCATTACTAAAATTATTCAAAGATGGTTGGAAAAAAGATGAAATAGATACAAAAGAGCTATTTTCAAAACTAAAATCTTTAAAAAGATACAAGTTTACTCTTTCAGTTTTTTTCTTTATGCCGTTCAAGCTTTCTTCATCTTCATGCAAAATACTTACACTTAACTTAATTTTTTCAAGTTCAGAGAATCGGATACCTGCGCCAAATAGGTTTCTTGTTTTATAGCTTTGAAACGGGTTTTCACTACTTTGAAAGTAGGCTTCAAGGTCATAAGATTTATTATTTAATTGGCGCAACAATCTTGCATGTAAAAATGTTGATTCGTCCTCAGTGATATCATCTTTGGTTCTTTCAGATTTCTCAAAGACAAATAATCTTTCATACTTTTTTGAATTATTTACTAAAGATAAACTTATATCATAATTATCACGATCTTCATTCCCACGAGAACCCGAGTAGCCAAATGCTATATTTCTAAATTGACCAATCTCCTCAGATTTTCTAACACTTTCAATATCAACTATAGGCGAAGAAATTATATTTAATGTAAAAAAAATAGAAAATGTAATTAGAACACTATTGGTATGAATAAATTTAATATCCATCTTTAATAATTAATTATTATCTAATAAATGTTTGCCAAATTGCTGCAATAAAAACATCTGAAAGAGATTCTGAACCCTTAATCATTCTCTTTACATCTCTGACTTTTGCTTTTCTGCTGGTTCCGGTTCCGTCCCTTATATCGCCATTTTTTACATTACATAATGCAGAGGTTCCAGTACCGCGTCTAACTTTATCATCTCTTACGTTACATAGTGTAGAGGTTCCAGTTCCCTTTCTTAGATTATCTCCTCTAATATTAGCAATGGTTTTACTCCCATCTTTAAGCTGCTCTCTTCTATACTCTAATTTCATGCCTTCTTCCTAAACTTTCATGTAAAGTTAATATACATAATCAATCCTGTTATGTATATTATTATATCAATGCAGTATTTAAAAAAGATTAGATATTATATCGATAAAAGTTTAGCAAGAAGCTTTATTTATGTTGTTTATCTTTTGGCTGTAATAGTTTGCTTTGTAGTCGCATGTATAACTGCGATGGATATCTACTTTGGGGATGGAGAGCTAAGAAATTTCTTACAAATCTTTTTAGATTATTTTTTTGCTGCTATAAGGGGAGAGGGCGAGAACACAAACTCAACTTTTATTAACATCCTTATTAACACACTTATAATGCTAACAGGTCTTTTTGTGTCTTCAATCGTAATAGGTATATTAGTTAATAGTATTGCTGAAAGCATAGACAATGTAAGAAGCGGCAAGTCCTTTATTGATGAAAAAAATCATCAATTGATTTTAGGTTGGTCAAATGGAATTTCATTGGTATTTAGAGAGTTTTTACTCGCTAACTCAAATAATAAAGATTCAAATATCGTTTTTTTAGATGAAATCAATCCGGTTGAAGCAAATGAAAAAATAATGACAATGTTTCCAAATAAAGAAGATTATCAAAAGATAATACCCAAACAAGGAAGGATTTCAGATAGGAAATATCTAGAAATGGTTAATGTTGACGAGGCAAGATCGATCCTAATTAATCATGATGATGATATGGAGTCTATCAAAGCAATTGCTGCGATAGTTAATAACCCTGAAAGAAAAAAGGATAAATATAATATTGTTTCAAAAATGAATATTAAAGAGAATTATGAGCTTGCAAAGATAATTGGAGGTGAGGAAACAAAAGTATTATTCTTTGGAGATATGCTAGCAAGAGTTGGTGCACAAAGCTGTCTGCAATCAGGACTTGCAAATGTCTATTTAGATTTGGTGAATTTTGATGGAGATGAAATTTATTTTTATAAAGAGGATTCTTTAGTTGGAAAAACATATGAGGAGGCTATTCTTTCCTATGAAACATCAAGCATTATTGGTATTGAAAGAGAAGGAGATGTTTTAATCAATCCAAAGCGGGAAAAGATAAAGACAGATGATTCCTTAATAGCTATCTCTATGGATGATGATACTGTAATCAAAGATGGGGTTGAAAATGTTTTAGTTGATCAAAAGAAAATTATTAAGACCACTCCGAATAAAAATAAAGTAGATACCATATACATCTTTGGATATTCCGAAGGAGAGTTGTCAAAGCTCGAAGTAATATGTAGTCATTTAATAAATTATTTAGATGATGGATCTAAAATATTCTTAGTTAATGATAATAAAGATTCAGCAAATATTGAAAGTAAGATTAATCCCGCCAAAGATATTCAAATCTCTTTTATTGAGGGCAACTGCAGATCAAGGGATTTTCTAGAACAGATGGATATAGAGTCTGGAGATAAGTTATTAATTCTAAGCTCTTTTAATGGATCTAATGATATTAACAAATGTGATGCTCAGACGTTATTTACATTAATAAATCTTAGAGATATAGAAAAGAAAAAGAATAAGAATTTTGTTTTAACGACTGAATTAATCAATTCTCATAATGCTGAAATATTTGCATCTAATTCAGATGATGATTATTTGTACAGTGAAGACATCGTCCAGTCAATGCTTGTACAAATCGCTGAAAACCCATTCTTAAGTAAATTCTTTGATGATTTAGCTTCACCTGAGGGGTCAGAAATTTACTTTAAACCAATAACAGAATATGTTGATGCCTCAGAACCAATTGATTTTTATACAATCTGCCAATCTGCTAGCTTCAAAGGAGAAACCGCTATCGGATATCAAACATCAGAAAGAGAAGATTTAAAGACCCTAAATGCTGGGGTTAATATAAATCCATTGAAATCTAAAAAGAGACTATATAACCCGGATGATAAATTAATCGTTTTTGCCGACGATTGATGTATTTGTTAATTACAAAAAATTAATTATCTATAAATCGCCTTCTTTACGGATTTCACTTCTATCAATTTCAAATTTTTCGCCATATCTTGCTGCTAACTTTTCTTGATTTTCACTTATTACTTCATAAGGATCTAAGTTTAGAGCTGCGCAAGCAGTAACCCAGTACCACATAATATCTCCAAGCTCTCTTTTCATATGAAAAACGTTGTCATCTGAAGGAGGCTTACCCTGTAAAAACATTTTTTTTACAATTTCTACAAATTCACCTGTTTCACTTCCAAGACCTAGTGCCGCAGTTATTAAACGCGGTGTTTTAATATCAGATTTTTCTTCTATGTCATTAAAACTTTTTTTTAGTGCATCTAGTTCAATACTCGGATCGCTTGTAACCTTGGTTACAAAATCAGTGTAAGTTGTAAAAAATTTTTTGATTTCTTCGCTCATTTTTTTCTCCAAATATAGTTAATAATTTTAACATCTGAATTGTCAAGTTTTTTAAAAAGGTGTTTTACCCCATCATAATGATGAAATAAATTTGCTATTCGTTGTCTACTTTAAGAGATCTTTGACTGTCAGCAATATTATATAAGTGCTCTTGCGCTTCTGGTTTTAGTTGAGCCACCCCCATAGTCAAAACATCAATCACCGCAGTATAGGCAATTCTTGATGTGACAGGCTTTGATATTCTATTATTTATTCCAACGTCGATAGTTAATGGAAAATCACATATATTTGCTAAAGGTGAGTTGCCAGGCATTATTCCTATAACTTTAACCCCATTTTTTCTAACAATCTTTACGCTATCAATTAAAGCAGCAGTTGTTCCTGACTGAGAGATTGCTACAACTACGTCATTTTTTTCTAATGAATTTGCAGACATAAATTGAAGATGTGGGTCAGATATATATGAAGATGGTATTTTTAGCCTAAAGAATTTATGCTGTCCATCCATAGCAACAGGTGCCGAGCCTCCAAATGCATAAAATTCTACTCTTTCTGCATTCACAAGTGTTTCAATGGCATTTTCTAGTATATCTTGATCAATTTGAGACCTAACATTAAGGATTTCACTGATAGTAGTGTCAAATACTTTTTCACATAATTCATGAATAGAATCATCTTCTTTTATTTCATACATAACAAAATAATCATCAGCAGCTAATTGTTGAGATAGATTTATTTTAAGTTCTTGAAAACCTGTGAACCCAATTGCTTTACAAAATCTGATAAGAGTAGGTTCGCTGATACCCATAGCCTGAGAAGCCTCAGCAGTTTTCATTGTAATAACTGACTTAGGATCTTTTAAAATGAATTCGCCAACAGTTTTTTCAGATTTTCTTAAATCAGGAAGTGAATTTTTAATTTGTCTCAATAATTTTGTCGACATAAGGTTAGAATATCTAACTTAAACAAAAAAATGAATCCCTAAATGGATGTATCTCATATTTTAGACAATTTAAACGATGACCAGAGAAAAGCTGTAACCTCTGAAAAGCAGCATTTGCTTGTTCTAGCTGGTGCTGGTTCGGGTAAAACAAGAGTTTTGGTTCATAAAATTGCATGGCAGGTTGAGGCTTTGGGAATAAGCCCTTCAGCTATCATGGCAGTTACATTTACAAATAAAGCTGCAAATGAAATGCGCTCGAGAATAGAATCTTTGTTACAAGCACCCATGTTAGATTCTTGGGTTGGCACTTTTCATGGCCTATCTCATAAGCTCTTAAAAAGATTTCATAAAGAAGCAGGCCTATCTAGTGGTTTTACGATAATTGATTCTGATGATCAGTTGAGAATTATTAAAAGAATTTCAAAAGAATTAAGTTTAGATGAAGCAACCTGGCCTGCTAGACAAAGTCAGTGGCAAATAAATAACTGGAAGGATGATGGGCTACGAAGTAAGGATGTGAATGATAACGGAGATTTTTATACCGAAACAGTAAATAAGATTAACAAAGAATACGAAGAAGTTTGCCAAAGAGATCACTTGGTAGATTTTGGTGAATTATTACTAAAATCTTATGAAACCATAGTAAATTCTCCGTCTGTTAAAACTTTCTTTCAAACAAGATTTAAGTCTGTATTGATAGATGAGTTTCAAGATACAAATACCATTCAATACAAATGGCTTCAAGAAATAGCATCTGACAATACAAATGTAGCAGCTGTAGGAGATGATGATCAATCTATATACGGATGGAGAGGTGCAAAAGTTGAGCATGTAAATTCATTTACAGAAGATTTCAAAGATACCGAAGTTGTAAGGTTAGAACAAAACTATAGGTCAACAAATATAATTCTTAATGCTGCTAACGCCCTTATTGGAAATAACAAAGAAAGGCTTGGCAAGAATTTATGGACAGAAAAACTAGAAGGCGAACAAATAATTCTGTATCAAGCATATAACGAACAAGACGAAGCAAGATTTGTCGCAGATATTTTAAAAGACTGGATGAATAATGGTGGGGCATATGAAGAGACAGCAGTCTTATATAGATCAAATGCTCAATCAAGGGCAATAGAAGAGGCCTTATTAAGATCTAGCATTCCATATAGGATTTATGGCGGACTAAGATTTTATGAAAGACTTGAAATAAAAAATGCGATAGCTTATCTAAAAGTTATATTTAATAACAACGATAACCCATCTTTTGAAAGGTCTATTTCTAATCCTACAAGAGGAGTTGGAGAAAAGACTCTTGCAAAAATCCGAAATACTGCAAAGCAATATAATATTTCTTATATAAAAGCATCAGCTAAAATGATTGACGAAGGTTCAATTGGAGGCAGAGGTGGCGCAGGTCTCAGAGACTATTTAGAATTTATTGTGGGATGTAAATCATTCATTGAAGAAAATTTATTATCAGAACTTATGGAGCTGATCATTAAGGAAACTGGACTCTATGCATACCATGCCAAGGAACCAGGAGAAAAGGGCAAAACCAGAACAGAAAATTTAGAAGAACTAATCACGGCAACTAAAAATTTTGAGCAGAGTATTACTGATGATAAGTCTAATTTAGAGATTGCAGAAAGTTATTTAGATATTATTTCTTTAGATTCAGGTGATAGACAAGCATCAGAATATGACGATGCAGCTCAGTTAATGACTATGCACTCAGCAAAAGGATTAGAGTTTAAATTGGTATTACTTACTGGACTTGAAGAAAGTTTATTTCCTCATGGGAGGTCTATGGAAAGCGCTGCTCAGTTAGAGGAAGAAAGAAGACTATGTTATGTTGCAATTACTAGAGCTATGGAAAAGTTATATATTACTCATGCCGAATCAAGAAGATTGCATGGTACAGATACTTTCAATCCTGCCTCAAGATTTCTTCGTGAAATACCAAAAGAACTTATTGATGAAATAAGGCCTAGAGCACAAACTAATATTCCTTATAATAGAAAAGACTTTGATGTAACAAAAACAGAGTTTGAGGAGGAAATAGGGATTGCACTTGGCCAAAAGGTCCAACATAAAAAGTTTGGTGAGGGAATTGTTTTAAATTTTGAGGGCTCTGGCGATTCTGCAAGGGTTCAAGTAAATTTTGAAGATTCTGGCAGTAAATGGTTAGTTGTGACATATGCAAATCTAAAAAAACTATAATGAAAAAATTTATTTTCTTACCTCTAATAATCTTTATAGCTGGTTGTTCAGAACAAAGTATCGATTCTGAAAACGAGCTTATTGATAAAGACAAAACCTATAATTGGCGATTGGTTACGTCTTGGCCTAAAAATTATCCTGGTTTAGGGATGGCCCCAGAGCGAATTGCAGATCTGGTAGAACAAATGAGTGATGGCCAAATGAAAATAACTGTGTATGGAGCTGAAGAGCAAGTTCCAGCGTTTGGAGTTTTTGATGCGGTCTCTAGTGGCTCTCATCAAATGGGGCACAGCGGTGGTTATTTTTGGAAAGGAAAGGTTCCAGCTGCACAATTTTTTACCAGTGTCCCATTTGGACTAACCGCTGATGAAATTAATGCATGGGTAAATAGAGGTGGCGGTTTAGAGCTTTGGAGAGAAATATATGCTCCATTTAATATTTATCCAATTCCAGCAGGCAATACTGGAACACAAATGTTTGGTTGGTTTAATAAAGAGATAAATTCTCTTGAAGATATTAAAGGCTTAAAGATGCGTATTCCTGGAATTGGTGGAGAAGTACTTAAAGAAGCAGGCGGAATACCTGTGACACTTCCAGGTGGAGAGCTTTTCACAGCACTTCAAACTGGAGTTATTGATGCTACAGAATGGGTGGGTCCTTATAACGATTTAACTTTTGGATTTCACCAAGCAGCTAAATATTATTATTATCCTGGCTGGCATGAACCCGGCCCTATGCTTGAGCTATTAATTAATATAGATGCATGGAACTCATTACCCAAACATCTTCAAGTGATTATTGAAACTGCTTCAAAAGCTGTGAATCAAGATATGCTTGATGAATATCTGGCTAAAAATAATCAAGCCTTAACAGAGCTTGTTGATGTCCATGGAGTAGAGCTAAGAAAATTACCTGATGACGTTATTGAGGAATTTAGAAAAATTTCTAACAAGATTCTAGATGATTTAGCAAAAGAAGACGAAACAATTGCCAAGGTATATAACTCATATCTAAATTTTAAAAATAATGTATCTGCTTATCATGAGATTTCAGAAGATGCATTTGTTGAATCAAGAAATAAGTAGTGCTTGATGATCTAACTTTTAAGTCTCTTGGCATTGTTAATTACCATGAGACCCTTGAGCTGATGAAATCTCATATAAATAAAGAAAATTTTAATAATGAGATATGGTTACTCGAACATCCTCCAATATTTACTCTTGGAACAGCAGCAGATAAAAATCATGTATTAAATGCAAAAGATATTCCTGTTGTTCAATCGGATAGGGGTGGAGAGGTCACTTATCATGGACCAGGCCAATTAGTTATTTATTTTTTGCTAGATATAAAAAAATTAAATTTTGGTCCTAAGAAATTAGTTATCACTATTCAAAATTTTGTTAAAGACTTGCTCGCAACCATATCTATAGACTGTAACTTTATTGAAGGTGCGCCTGGGGTATATGTAGATAAGAAGAAAATTGCTTCAATAGGGTTAAGAATTTCTAAAGGTAAGTCATATCATGGTATTAGCCTTAATTTTGATATGGATTTATCACCATTTAAACAAATTAATCCATGCGGATATGAGGGGCTAGAAGTAACACAGATAAAAGATTTAAATAAGGATATTTCTAAATTACAATTAGAGAAGTTAGTAATAGATTTACTAAGAAAAGTATTTTAATTATGGAAATAATAACGACTACAAAAATTACCAATAGAGATGGCATTAAAGCTATTAAAAATGGCCAAAAGCTTAATAAATACGCTGATATACCTACACCAAAGAAACCAAGTTGGCTAAAAGTTAAAGCAGAATTTAATCCAAATTTTCATAAGGTAAAGGAACAAGTTCAAAGCAAACAATTGTACACAGTTTGTGAGGAAGCGCATTGTCCAAATATTAGTGAGTGTTGGTCTGCTGGAACAGCTACTTTTATGTTGATGGGATCGGTTTGTACAAGAGCGTGTAAGTTTTGTTCTGTAGATACTGGAAATCCAAACGGCTGGCTTGATAAAGATGAGCCAATGAATACTGCAAAAGCTGTTGAGATAATGAAATTAAAATATGTTGTGCTTACTTCTGTTAATAGAGATGATCTTTTAGATGGAGGTGCTCAACATTTTGCTGATACTGTAAAACTTATAAAAGAATTAAATCCAAATACTGCTGTTGAGGCCTTAACTCCAGATTTTAAAGGACTATCTTCTTCTATAGATACATTAGTCAATTGTGGTTTAGAAGTATTTGCACAAAACATTGAAACTGTTGAAAGGCTAACGCATCAAGTAAGAGATATTAGAGCAGGGTATCAACAGACATTAGATGTGCTAGCAGAATCAAAACGCATTAATCCAAAAGTGCTTACTAAAACGAGCATCATTCTTGGCTTAGGAGAAACTGATTTAGAAATAGAAGAAACTATGGATGATCTTATTGCTAATAAAGTTGATATCTTAACCATTGGTCAATACTTAAGACCAACTATCAACCATCATCCAATTGAAAGATGGGTAACTCCAGAAGAATTTGAGAAATATAGACAAATTGGATTAACAAAAGGCTTTCTTGAAGTTGTGTCTGGTCCTATGGTTCGCTCTAGTTATAGAGCGGAGAGAGCATTAGAAAAAAATAATGCAGGTTTATAGGATTTAGGCTTGATCTTTTAAATTTTTTTTAGTTTTTAATCTAGCTACTAATCTACCCAATCTTCCAATCTTCCAATCTTCCAATCTACCCAATCTACCCAATCTACCCAATCTCCCAGCAATCTGACTTTACTTTGACATCCCAAAAAACGGCAGTTAAGGTATATCGCTTTTTTAAAAATTATAGGAGGAAGATGAATGGAAAAAGAGATTTTGAAATATTATTCAAAGTTTAGGGAGATTTATAATGAAGAAAATTATCCAGAATGGTTTAAATTTCTTAAATATCACAACATGCAGTTTGGTAAAAAGGGATATAACAATCAAGAACACGAATTAGGCCATTATGCGATATTACAATCTAGTATTCCTAAAAATCCAATAGTCGTAATGGTAGGCAAAAATAACTCTTGGTTTATTCCTAAAAACATGGAAAAGAGTTTAGAGGCAGTAAAATGCCTAGAGAAAAATATACCGGATCAAGATTGGCTTGCAAAAGAAAGTAATTTTGCAAATAGATTAAACTCCCAAATAAATAAAATTAGCGCCATAGATCCAGAAGCAGCTGATATTTTAGTTAATAAAAGAGTTGGCATGAACAGGTTCTGGCTTCAAACTGGTGATAAATGCCCCCACGATAAATTAAAGGAAGCGATGGACGAAAACTATAAGCTTAAATCCGAATGGTTTGCTCTCAAAAAGATCTGTCATAAATGGACAGAAGATATCATTAGAACTATAAATCCTGGATTAGTAATACTATTTGGTAGACGGAATGATAATGATTGTGCATGGAACCTATTTGATAAAAGGGAGGATGGAGAAAAATTTGTGATTAAACATTGCCCTCATCCTGTTGGACCAAATAATGGTGAAAATTTCAATAAATTCCAAGAGGCGATAAAAGATTGGAAAAAGAAAATTTAAATTATTATAAAGTCGATCATAAGTTAGCAGTTGAAATTTGGGGAGTGCTACATAAAGAGGGGTACCGATATATTGCCAATAGTTTATCTGAGACTATGATTGAACAAGGGTGCCAAGAAATCGAAGTGAAAGATGCTTCTCAGGTTCTAGCTTTCTGGAAAGACTATTTAGAAAAAAATAAGATTATTAAAATAGAACACGAATGAGACAGGGTCAACTTTTTCCCCTTCTTGTCGATCAAAACGACATTGAAGAATATATTGTCACACAAGAAAGATTAAATTATTGGAAGGAAGGCGCAATAAGAACCCAAAAGCAGATAAATGATTGCAGAAGTTTATTAAGAGAAGCACAAAACCTTAAAGACAAAATAAGAGAACAAGTATTTGTAAAGAATAAATTCGGGGCAGACTTCTCAGAAATCAAGATACAAGGTTTTGTCAATCAAGCAAAAAAAGGCATACAAGAAAACAAGAATTTGTTATCTGACTATGAATATAATATTAGTGTCTGTGGAGAGCTTTTAAATGAGTATTCTGAATATTTTGCTAAATAGTTAGTTTATGTAACACAAGCACAAGCTATCAAATAAATATAAAAATAACTTCACCTATATTTATTTGTTAGGAAATTTCATTTAACAGATCTAACAATTTCTTTTTAAATTCCTGTTTTTCTGAATTTGATAATTCATTTAGGGAATATTTTTCTTTAATTGCTTCAATGCTTTGAAAAATATTAATTTCTTTATCCAAAATCTGCTCTTTGTTAACTTTTTTATCTACCGGCACTCTCTGTTTATTTGCAGTTACAAACAATGTACTAAGTTCATCGAGGTCTTTTGGATAATTAATATCGTTCTCTCTAAATTCAAAGTTAAAACCATCTTTTCCAAGGGCATTTTTAAGCCTTAACCATTTAAGCGCATCATCATATGTATACCCAAATTCCAGTTTTGATTTTCTTTTTGGTCTATTTTCTACATCATTAAAATATGCTCGTTTAGTACCACCCCATAGCAATAAAAGATCCTCATCACGATAGCTGTAATTTTGAGTATCATGCAACCATAATCTATTTAAGATTTCAATTAGCTTTGCACCTTCGGCAAAAGAGCTTAATAAAAATTCAAATGCCTTAACGCATTGCTTAGCCTCAAGACCAAAATAATGAGTTTCAGATTGGTTTTTGAGTATTGGAATAACCCCCTGACAATAATGACTAAAGCTTTGTATTTCAAAATTAAGCCTATTAGTAACTATTGTTAACATTTCAGCTCTAGAAGAATATTCAACTTCCTCAGCAAAAAATCTTACATTATTTTTTTTAAACAAATCCTTTCCGTATGGATTTTTACCCATCAAGAAATAAATTAATCTTGAAATTATTGATTTTCCATATAGATAGTTGGTATTAAAATTTACTTTGGGAAGGTCAGAGTTTTGATAGCAATGGTCATAAAACTCAATACAACTTGAATAAACTTCTTTCCAAAAAAAATCATCAGCCAACAAAGTAATTAGATTCTTTATTCTTTTATCTTTAAATGGTATTAATTTTCTTGATCTCTTATTGAATATAGACCCATATTCTTCAACCAAGTTTACATAAATTTTTAATTTGTCCTCAAAATCTTCTGGATATGCATGATCAACTTTGCTCGAGTCAATAGCAAACTTCATTTGATTTTTCTTCTCCAAAATAGCATCGATGAATACATCATCAAAGGATTTAATTTTTGTGTCAGATGACATTAAATATTTCCGCTATTTTTAAGATAAATTTCATAACTTGCACTCATAAACAATATATGTATATAATACAACATAATTAGTACACAATTTCAAAAGGTGTATAAATTATTAATTACTATAACACAACACAGAGTAAAAAATGATAAAGGAAATTTTAAATAAGCTGCTAAAAACAAATAATTATTTAAACAACGCTTTTAGCAATAAAAGTATTAAATCCACTAATAAGTTTACCAAAATTAACAAGCGTGAGATACGTGTAATTTTTGACATGTACACTGAGAGTTAAGATGAGATATGGATATATTGTGATGCTGAAAATGAGTTCATCAGATGGTAGTTGGGTCAAAGCCTTTGGTCCCTCGAGCTACGAAATGTGTGCTTCTTTTGCAGCTAAGAGGCGAGAACCCTGTCAGATTCTCCCCGCTTAGATAAAATGATTTCACAATTCTTCTTAAAGAAAAAAATCTTTAAATACCTAGATAAATTTTCTAAGGAATCTACAAAGGCGGAAATGTTTATGAGTTGGGCAGATGTAATAGATGTTGCCCAGCATGAATGGAATCAAACGTATATACCTGCAAAACAGTTATACCTATTCGTAAGAGAATGGCATAAAAAAAATAATAGAGCACATCTTTTGGATGCGATGAATGAGTTAAATAGATCATTCCAAATTAAAGTGATGGAAGATCTATATAGCGAGTATTTAGATTATTATAGAGAGAGCAAAGATCCATCTGATTTAGAATTTGCAAATGATTGCCTTCGAAATGCTTCAAAAATAAGAAGTTTCCCAAAAAAAGATCTTCATATATATCTCTCTAATTATCTTGGTGGTTAGATGACATCTTTTTTAATTTTTATATTTGCCGTTGCAGCATTTTTTAAGCACTTTCCAGAAGCTGCAAGTTTTTTACTTACATTAAACTACTTGATTGTGACAATCATATTGTTGGCATTATTTGGTTGGAATTTCTTTACAGGACTATTGGTAGTGTTATTTTTACTTAATATGTTCGGAATGTTTGACGAGGCGTAATTGATATAAGAGGATTTATGGAATTTGAAAGAATTAGAGTGACTGATCAAGGGGTTGTAAGACTAAAAAAAATAACAATAGTAATACCTCTTTATAATGATAGAGAAAAAGAAATTGAGATTACAACTTCAAACAGAGAATTAATACATATCGCAATCAATAGGCAAGTCTTGCTAAATGATTTTTCAAGAAATTCAGAGTTTATATATGAAAGAATTTTACAAATACTTTTAAGAAGTAAGGATATTTCGATGGATGACAAATGTTTGTTTGAGGATTGGAACTATCATTCAATTAGGTTTAAGAATTATGAAGGTAAAAAATGTAACAGCAAAGAGAAAAAGCTTTTTTATACAAACAAATCAGATAAAATTTTTGAACGCATTAATGGCAATAGAGATGCAACTTGGCGAGAGTACATGGATATTATAAGCTATGATCCTTGTATGCAAATTAATGCTTCAGTGAATAATATTATGGGGATAGATAAAAATTATGACAAATGATGTTCAACAAATGGATATAACTATAGCTTAGTTAAGCTCTTTCCCTTATAAAACAAAAGCAGGAAAAATGATTACTATCAAGAGCACAAATAATTGGATTAAAATAAAAGGAACAACACCACTATAAATATCTGAAGTTTGAATACTTCGATTAGCTACACCTCTTAAATAAAATAGAGAAAATCCAAAGGGAGGCGTTAAAAATGATGTTTGAAGGTTAATTGCAAACAGTATAGCCAGCCATACTGGATCAAAGCCCATCATAAGAAGTGGTGGCGCTATTAAAGGCACTATTACATAGCAAATTTCTATAAAGTCTAAGATAAAACCTAATAAAAATATTACAAGCAATACAAAGATCAATGCAGTGTATGAACCACCAGGTAGAGAACTAAATATAAGATTTATTAATTCGTCTCCGCCAACACCCCTAAAAATTAATGAAAATATTGAAGCACCTATAAGAATAGTAAAAATCATTGTAGATACAACAGCAGTCTTTTCAGATGTTTCTTTGATAAAAGTTAGATTAATTTTTCTATTTATAAATGCTATTACCAGTGCTCCAAAAGCTCCAATGGCTGCTGCTTCTGTAGGAGTAGCAATCCCAGCAAAAATTGATCCTAGAACAAGAAAAATTAAAGTAATTGGAAGTGCAAGAGTTTTAAGTAAATCTATTTTATTAATGTGTTTTTCATCTGAGTAATTTTTAATATTTAAATTAGTTTTATTTTTATAAATTGTGTAAAAAAGATAACCAAGACAGATCATTATTCCTGGAACAATCGCACCTATAAAAAGATCACCAACTGTAACTGTTTGTTGAGAAAAGATACCCATATCGTTTTGAGCTCTTTGATAGGCATTAGACATAACATCACCCAAGAGAACCAAAGCAATGGATGGAGGTATGATTTGGCCTAACGTTCCTGTTGAGGCAACAAGACCTGCTGAAAAACTTTTTTTGTATCCTTGTTTGATAAGAATTGGTAGAGACATAAGCCCAATAGTTACAACAGTTGCTCCAACGATACCTGTGCTAGCTGCTAAGAGAGCTCCAACAATTATTATTGATATTGATAAACCGCCTTTAGTATTCCTAAAAGCAGCCGCCATGTTCTCTAACATTTTTGCTGCAATACCTGACTTTTCTAAGATAGTTCCCATGAAGATAAATAGTGGTACAGCAAGTAACGTTACATTATTCATGATTCCAAAAATTCTTATGGGTATGCTTTTAAAAATAGTTGGATCAAATATTCCAAATGGGATACAAATCAATGCAAAGAGTATTGATACTCCTGCAAGGGTAAATGCAACAGGATAACCAATTAATAATGCGGCACATATTAATAGTAATAAAAGTAGGGGTATTAGTTCCATCTGTTTTTAATAAACTGATAAAAAAGAGTAATTAATAGCGTGATTGGAAATAATGCAATCAAAGTTTTTTGAATATATACAAATCCTAGACCACCTGCCTCAGTAGAAACCTCTTTAATCTTCCACGCCATATTAATTAACTCAATTGAGTAATAACCAACAACAAAACATAAAGGCAATAAGAAAAGAAGACTAAGGAAAAAATTTATTTTAGTTTTGTATGAATTTGATGATTCTCTATAGAAGATATCAACTCTTACGTGCTCATCTTTATATTGAACATATCCAGCGCATCCTAAAAAGACCAATGCATGCATATACATTACTAATTCTTGAATGCCTGTTAATCCGATTCCTAGGAAATATCTAGCCACAATTATAACTATCATCAATATTGTCATAGTGGGAATCATCAATGATATGAATTTTCCTAAAGAATTTATTATTTTTTCGATGTTTATCATTGAATATGTCTTTATATATTCGTTAGAATACACTCATGATTATAGTACTTTCTCCAGCAAAAACACTTGATTACGAATTTGAGACTGATGGAAACCATTCGGTGCCGTCCTTCTTAAGTCAGTCGTCTAAACTTATAGGTCAATTAAAGAAAAAAGAACCTAAAGATATTGCATCACTAATGGGACTAAGCGATAAGCTGGCAACATTAAATTATGATAGATATCAATCCTGGACAGCTTCTAAAAAAGCCTCTAATGATTCAAAGCCATCTTTGCTTGTTTTTAAGGGTGATGTTTATCAAGGACTTCAGGCAGAAGACTTAACAAAGAAAGAAATGAATTTTGCTCAAAAGCACATTAGGATTTTATCTGGGCTATATGGGATTTTAAGACCATTAGACCTTATGAAGCCATATAGATTAGAAATGGGAACAAAACTTGAAACCTCAGAAGGTAAAAATCTTTATGAATTTTGGGGTAACAAGATTCAAAAAAATGTCTTAGAAGAACTAAAAAAACAAAAATCTGATCTTTTAATCAATTTAGCTTCAAAAGAATACTTTACAGTTTTAGGTAAATTGCCTGAAGACCTTAATCTTGTATCTCCAACATTTAAAGATTATAAGAATGGTAAGTATAAGATTATTAGTTTTTATGCAAAAAAAGCTAGAGGTCTTATGGCTCGATGGATAATACAAAACAAAGTTACAGATTTTGAAGATCTTAAGAAGTTTAGTGTAGATGGATACAAATATTCAAAAGCTGAATCTACAATTACGGTACCTGTTTTTCTTAGAAAGCCTTAAGAATCTGATTCGTTAAATTTTTTTACGTCAACCATTTTATTGAATTCAGCTTCTCTTTTTTCCATATTGGCTGTCATTGCCTCAGCCATATCTTTTTGACTTAACATAGCTCCGCTCCACAAGGCATTATATTCTAGACTATCCTTAACAGAGTGATCTCTTGAATAGTTCATAACAGCTTTTAATCCATAAATAGCAACAGGTGATTTTGAAGCAATTTCTTTAGCTAAACTATTTGCAGCTTCAAGCAATTTCTCTTGTGATTCATATGTATCACTTACTAATCCAGTATCTTTTGCCTCTTCCGCATACATTCTTCTACCTGTATAGGCCATTTCTCGCATTTTAGAATCTGGAATAATTTTAGGAAGTCTTTGCAGCGTTCCTACATCCGCAGCCATTCCAATATTGATTTCTTGGATACAGAAAAATGCATCATCAGATGCTAATCTAATATCACACGCAGTAACAAGATCAACTGCACCACCAATACAGCCTCCATGAATTGCGGCAATGACAGGCACTCTTATCTTTTCTAGGGTACTAATATATTCTTGTAGTTCTTTAGCGACTCTGTATACAGCTTCACCAATTCGAGCATGATCTGGCTTCTTATCATCAGGAATATTATCAACTCCATTAGAGAAAGCATTTAAATCCATGCCAGCACAAAAATGTTTACCCGTAGATGACATAACAACGACTCTTACTTCTGAGTCTTTATTAATTTCTTTTAAAACATCACCAAGCTCAACCCAAAAATCTCTAGACATAGTGTTTAGTTCATCAGGTCTCGATAAAACAAGATTTGCTATATGATTTTCAACATCAACTTTGAAACATTTATATTGTTTCTTGTTCATGATCTGTTTGCCATTTCAATTGATTCGTTAACAATTGTTCGCATTTTTTCAACATGTTCAAACGTTTTATGGTGAGATAGGACAACCTTTCTATCTTCACTTAATAGGACCAACATTTTTTTTAGTTGCTCTAAATTTTCTAGTATCTTATTTTCCATAAATATAATTTTCTAACTAAATTGTAATGAATAAGCATTATAATGCTCTTGAGCTATGAAATCACTAAGACAAATTTTTTTAATTGTAGTTATTTCTTTAAATAACAACGTATTTTCATCCGAAGATGACAAAACTTTTCAAGAGCAGTCTATGTTATCAGTTTTATATGCTCAGACTGCTGCTGAATTTTCTGCAAATAATATACAAGTCTATAACAATGCCAAAATTTATTTAGATATGGCTTTAATTGATAAGTCTTGGACAGCCGCCCTTGAACAAAAGCTTGAGTACAGTTCTAAAAAGCCAGCAATCATATTAGATATTGATGAAACAGTTCTTGATAATACGCCTTTTCAAGCTAGAACAATAATCAAAGGCCTTTCTTATCCAAATGGATGGGTTGATTGGGCTAATGAAGGTCAAGCAACTGCTGTGGCAGGCGTGTCTGACTTTTTAGAATATGCAAATAAAAAAGGAGTTAAAATTTTTTATGTTACTAATCGTATTCATATTCTTGAAAAAGCAACCAAAGAAAATTTGATTAAACTTGGATTGCCATTTGATAATGATATCGATGTTTTATTGATGAAAGAAGAAAATGGTTGGACTAGTGATAAAACTTCAAGACGAGAATTAATAGCAAAAGATTATAGAATATTGCTTATGGTCGGAGATCAATTGACTGACTTCATTTCATCAGAGGAAGCATATGTCCATCATGTCGAAAGAAAAAAAATAGCTGCTAAATACTCAGATATGTGGGGAACAAAATGGTTTGTAATAACTAATCCCATGTACGGAAGATGGGAATACTCAATTTATGATAATAAAAGTCCTGAATCTGAAGAAGAGGCTAAGGCTATAAGAATTAATTCACTTCGCCCTTAAGAGGATGAAAAACGTAGCTGCAATAATTTTTACTTTGCTTGTTTTAATTGCTTGCAGCAAAGAAAAAACTGAAACAGTAAAGATGGGCAGCGAAGATTCAAATTTACTGGAAATAAAAATTTTTTCAGAATCAGCAAAACCTAAAAACATTATCTTAGCAATTGCAGATGGAGCTGGATTAAATCATATCACTGTATCAAGACTAGCTATTGGAGGCCCGGACCACAAACTTTATATAGATCAACTGCCTGTTGCTGGCATTTCTTCAACACATGCATATGAGAACCTTATTACAGACTCCGCTGCAGCAGGCACCGCTTGGGCAACAGGTAATAAAACTAAAAATAGATATCTATCAGTTGATAAGGATAAAAAAGAACTTACAACTATTTTTGAGATGTTAGATGACAAAGGATATCTTAAGGGAATAGTTGCTACATCTTCGGTTACTCATGCGACACCAGCTGCATTTTACGCTCATATTGATTCAAGATATAAAGAAAAAGAAATAGCTGCTCAATTGCTAAATTCTTCAGTGGATATAGCATTGGGTGGAGGTCAAGAATTTTTTAATTTAGAGGAAGTAGACAAAAATCATTATCTTATGACTAAGAAATCATCTTTAGAAAAGAATTACGACGGATTAAAAAATATAGTTGGTTTATTTGATGAAGATGGAATGGAAAGAGGGCCTGATATGCCAACCCAAAGAGAAATGACAAACTATGCTTTAGATTACTTAGACGATAAGTGCAATGGATTTTTTTTAATGACCGAAGGCAGTCAGATAGATTGGGCAGGACATAGTAATGATATTGAGTACATGATCAGAGAATTTAAAGATTTTGATTTAACGATCAAGGATTTAATAAATTTTGTATCAACTAACAAGGATACACTTTTATTAATAACGGCTGATCATGAGACGGGCGGACTTCAAGTTATGAAGCAAAAAGACAACTCTTTTATAGTTCAGTGGGGAACAGGCAGCCATACAGGTGTGCCTGTAGGTGTCTATGCCTATGGACCAGGAAGTCAAAATTTTAATGGCATGATGGATAATACCGATATTTTCTATAAGATTTTAGAGGTCTTAGATTACCAAAATTTAACAAGCTCAATGTGTGGTTTAAATAATGATCGATAAGACATTTATAGATGCTCATCTAGTAGAACTAAAAGAATGTGTTAGAGATGCATCCAAGGCAATATTGGATGTTTATGAGAGTAGTGATTTCGGCGAGATCAACAAACAAGATGGATCTCCTCTAACAATTGCAGACAAATATGCAAATGAAATTATCTTAAATAGATTAAACCAGTTGACTCCAGACATACCTATAATTTCCGAGGAGACCTTTGAAGTATCTGCGCTGAATAGTCTAAATGAAACATATTGGCTTGTTGATCCCCTTGACGGAACCAAAGAATTTATAAATAAAACTGATGAATTCACTGTAAATATTGCTTTAATTAATAATAAAAGCTCTATATTTGGCATTGTTGCTGCTCCAGTTACTGGAAAAATTTGGCATGGCTCTAAGTTTGATAAAAAAACTCAAACTAATATAGGCTCAAACAATATTAGGATTATTATGAGTAAGAGTCATAAAAATGAAAATGATGAAAAATTTTTAGAATTTTTAGATATGAATAAAGTACCTTATCAAATTGTTGAGAAGGGGAGCTCTCTAAAATTATGCAGCCTTGCTGACAATGAAGCTGATATTTATCCAAGATTCGGACCAACATCAGAATGGGATATAGCGGCAGCGCATGCAGTCTTGTCTTCTTATGGCGGGAGCGTGGTAAAGATAAAAGATAATGAAGAATTAAACTATGCAAAAGAGTCGTCTATACTAAACCCATACTTTATTGCATTCAGAAATAATTCATTAAAAATTGAATTTTTGCCTGTTTTAAGAGATTTTTTTAAAAAATTGGTATAATTCCCTATTAATAATAATTAATTAGTATAACTAATTATAATTTTTTTATATAACATGGGCACACAACTTCAACCATCACAAATAAATAGTCCTGGTAAGGATATAGAATCCTATTTATCTACTGTGCATGCTATTCCAATTCTTACAAAAGAGCAGGAACAAGAGCTTGCACTCAAGCTTTATGAAGAAGATGACCTTGATGCTGCAAGACAATTGGTTATTCATCATTTAAGATTTGTTGTCCATATTGCAAGATCATATCAAGGATATGGATTGCCATTGGGAGATATTGTTCAAGAAGGAAACGTAGGCTTAATGAAGGCTGTTGATAAATACGACCCACACAGAGGCGTTAAATTAGTATCGTTTGCAGTTCACTGGATAAAAGCTGAGATCCATGAATATATTCTTAGAAACTGGAGACAGGTAAAGATAGCTACTACAAAAGCTCAAAGAAAACTCTTTTTTAATTTAAGAAGCAAAAAGAAATCATTAGATTGGCTTACAAAAGAAGAAGCCGAAAAAATTGCAAAAGATTTGAATGTAGAAGTTAAAGACGTTCTTCATATGGAAAATAGACTCTCTTCTAACGATTCTTCATTTGATTCTCCAGTATTAACTGGAGACGATGATGAAATGATGTCTCCATCTCAATATCTAGAAGATAAAAGATACGATCCAGAAGTGATTGTGTCCAACCAGCAAGCGACAGATGTAAATAGTCAGGACTTGACTCAAGCTTTAAAAGTTTTAGATGATAGAAGTAAGGATATTCTTCAAAGAAGGTATTTAAGTGATAAAAAAGCAACACTTCATGATCTTGCTGAAGAATATGATATTTCAGCAGAAAGAGTTAGACAGATTGAAAATAGTGCCCTTAAGAAATTAAAATCTGTCATGGTGGACTTTGCATAGAATCTCCTATTCTTAATGCGCCTTAAATTTTTACCTTCCTTTGTTAAAAGAAGAGGCCGAATAACAAAAAATCAAGAAGAAAATCTAAAATCTATATCAGATTACTCTATAAATAATCTCAACCAAATACTAAAAGAGTTGCCTAATTTTTCATATTGTTGCCTAGAAATTGGTTTTGGTAATGCAGAGCATCTTCAATTTCAAGCAGTTAACAATCGAGATATTTTATTTGTTGGATCAGAAGTATATATGTCAGGTATTGGAACTCTTATAGGCAATATTAAAGATAAAAATATTAGTAACATAAGGATCTTTCCTGATGATATTAGGATTTTGCTAGATGAAAAATTGCAGGATAAAATTTTTGATGCCGTGAAGATTATATGTCCGGATCCTTGGCCAAAGGAAAGGCATCATAAAAGAAGGTTGATAAATAAAGATTTTTTAAAATCAATTCATAATTCAATGAAAGATCAAGCTAACTTATATATATCAACCGATTGGGAAAATTACGCACAGAGTATAAAAGATGTTTTAAAAGACAGCCAATATTTTGAACTATCAAAAAGAACTTTTTTAAAAAAAGAATACCTAACGAAGTTTGAACAAAGAGGAAAAGATGAGGGAAGGGAAATTTTTGAATTTAATTATCAAAAAAAGAATCAATGATTATTATAGGTTTTTAAAAAATTAGTTGAAGCTATAGCTCTATGACTTATTTTATTTTTAACATCAGAGGCTATTGAGGCCATCGAGCAATTATAATTAGAGGGATAAAATATTTTATCGTAACCAAAACCACCATCACCTGAGCTGTTTTTAGATACCTTTCCATGAATTTTTCCTTGAGCAATTAGTGGCATTGGGTCGTTATAGCTCTTAATGCCTACCAAGATACATACATAGAATGCATTTAAACTTTCTAGACCAAGCTCATCTAATTTCTTTATTATTTTATCCCTATTATCTTTATCGCTAGCTTCATTTCCAGCATATCTTGCAGAATAGATTCCAGGTTCAAAATTTAAATCTGGAACAACAAGGCCAGAATCATCTGCAATTGTATACTTCCCTGATTTTTTAGCTCCGTGTTTGGCTTTGATTAGTGCATTTTCTAGGAACGAAGTACCGCTCTCTACAGCATCTTCGATATTAAGATCTTTTAAAGAATATAACTTATGATTTCTGAATATTTTATTAAATTCTTTTACTTTGCCTTCATTTGAAGTAGCTATAAGAATTTCTTTATTCTTTCTCAAGTAAATAAACTCCTTCAATAGCAAGTAAATTTGGACTTATTGCTGCAATTTTGCTTTGTTTTCCTTTGGAATTTAAAAAAACCTTATTTTTTATATTTATGCTTTCTTCATTACAAAGCGTCTCAAAGTCGTTAATCGTACAAAGATGTATATTATCTGTTTCATGCCAACTTGATGGTAATTCAGGTGTAACTGGCATTTTGCCAGAAGCTAAGTTTAATCTGCATTTCCAATACCCAAGATTTGGAAGAGTAACCACACATCTTTTAGAGAGCTTAAGCATCCTATTTAAAGCAACACTAGGTTCTTTAAGGCATTGTATAGATCTTGCCATTATTGAAATATCAAAATTTGAAGACTCAAATTCATTAATACCCTTATCAATATCCTGTTTTATTACCGGAACAGCTTTGGCTATACATTCCTCAATCTTTTTATCATTTATCTCTACCCCATAGCCTAAAATGTCTTTTGAATCTATTAATTCTTTTAACAAAGAACCGTCTCCGCAACCAAAATCTATAACCTTACTTTGTTCTGGAACCCAAGCATTAATTATTTTTGATAGTTTATTAGTCATTATGATTCTATAAATTTTCTTATTATTTGTGAGTATTGATTTGTATGAAATAAAAAACTGTCATGTCCATGCTCGCCTTCTAAAACAACATAGGATGACCTAATATTATTATTTATTGCAGCAATCTGTATTTCTTTTCCTCTTTCTGGGGGATAAAGCCAGTCCGAGTAAAAACCAATAATTAATAATTGAGCAGAAACTGTTTTTAGAGCATCTTCAAGAGATTCTTGATTTCCGGCTGCATCATAATCATCCATGGCCTTCGTCATTAAGATATATGTATTAGCATCAAATATTTCAGAAAACTTCTTGCCCTTATACTGCAAATAATTTTCTACTTCGTAATCCACACCCTTATTAACTTTTGATTCATCATCTTGAAATTTTCTACCAAATCTTGAATCCATATGTTTTTCAGAAAGATAGGTTATATGACCTAGCATCCTTGCAGTTTTAATACCATTTTTAGGTATAACCCCATGCTCTATATAGTCTCCACCATGAAAATTTTGATCTTTTCGAATTGACTCTCTAGCCACTTCATTCATAGCAATGTTTTGAGTACTTGATTTTGCAGCTGCAGCAAATATTCCTGCTTTTTTTATCTTATCAGGATACGCAATTGACCATTGAAGAGCTTGCATACCTCCAAGGCTGCCGCCAAGAACCATATGCCAGTGCGGAATCTTTAATTTATCCATAAGCATTTTTTGAGAATTCACCCAATCAACAACACTAACTAAAGGAAAACTACCACCATAAACTTTATTAGTTAAAGGGTTGATACTTGTAGGACCAGATGAACCTGAACATCCACCTAGATTATTGCAACAAACGACAAAATATTTATTAGTATCAATTGCTTTATCTGGTCCAATAATCTGATCCCACCAACCGGTAACATCATTATTTTTACCAGCTGCAACATGGTTACCAGAAAAAGCGTGACAAACCAAAACTGAATTAGTTTTTGATTCATTTAACTCACCATAAGTTTCTACCATTAAATCAAATGCATCCAATCTATTGCCTGAATCTAGATCAATACCTTCAGGAAAAGAAATCTTTTGAGTTATTGTCTTCATACAATCGATCTTAAGAGATCAGCCAAGAAACTCTCAAGAAGATTTATTAAAATTAATACAAATAAAGGAGAAAAATCTAAACCTCCGGCAGAAGGAATATATTTTCTAACTGGTGAGAGAGCTTTATGAGATATTTCTTCAATCAACTCTATGAAAGCATTTGATCTTTCAGGAGAAACCCAGCTCAAGATAACTCCTCCTATAACTCCAAAGAAAATTATTCTTAGCATTATCATAAGAGTTTGAATTGCAGCCACACCAATTAAAGCAACTGTTTCATATTGATTGCTAAATAAAATAAACAGAGAAGATAGTTTCAAAATCACAGCAATAATAAATATATTTACTGCTTGATTAGGAAAGATACCAAGTATAGATATAGGTTTATATATTTTGACAAAAGTAGCAACAATTGGATTGAAATAATTAACCTTAAGAAGATTAAATATTAATAAAAATACAAAAAAGTAGTTAGCAACATTCAATAAAAGAACAGCTATTTCAAGACTAGAATTCATTTGATATTTCCTTTGATCTTCTGATTGCAGCGCTAATACCTTCTTCAAATACTTTATCTAAATTATTTGATTTAAAAGATTCTAGACCAGCTTCTGTTGTTCCTTTCTTCGAAGCAACGGCTGCAATTAGTTTATTAAGATCCTTATTATTTTCTACTGACATTCCTATGCCTTTGACAAGATTTACCATAACATAATTAGCCTTATTTTTATCACCATCACATAAAGGTATTAGCTTTTTTTCGTAGGATTTTAGTAAGTAAAAAAAGTATGCAGGACCACTGCCGATCATTCCTGTAAAGTTATCTAATTTAGATTCTTTTTCTACCTCAATGATGATGCCAATTTTTTTAAAAAGCATAACTATTTTTTTGAAATCACTTCTGCTAAAAGTACAATTGTATAGAGCAGTTATTCCTAGGTTAAATCTTGATGATGTATTCGGCATTGCTCTAAGAAATTTTATATTCTTATTCATTTCTAAATATTTTTTTGATTTTATTCCAGCTACAAGGCTTACAATTTTTGGATTTTTATAGTCTTTTAGTATTTCTTGATATGCACTTAGCGCGTCTTTTGGCTTAACCGCAAGAATAAATAAATCAATCTTCAATGATGTATTTTCTTTAAGGCTTCTGATTTTTAATTTCTTTAAGATTTTTTTATTTTTAGGATTTCTGTCGACATAGAAAATATTATTTTTCTGATGTCCTGCATAAATTAGACCTTCTACGATAGCTTGAGCTATATTTCCACCGCCAAATAAAACTATATTTTTCATAATCTTTTACCAAAAATATGTTCACCAATTCTTACCATTGTAGATCCATGAACGATTGCATCTTCAAAATCAAGGGTAGTTCCTAATGAAATGCATTTTGCCTCAGGGAAATAATCTTGAAGTTTATTGCTTAGATTTTTAATTGATTCCATCATTTCCTTTCGTTCATTGCTATCTTTAGTTATTTTTGGGAGAGCCATTATGCCTTGTAAATTTATATTTTCCATAGATTTGATTAATTTGGATAAATCTATTAACTCATCTGGACTACAGCCACTTTTGGTTTCTTCAGATGAAATATTTATTTGAATACATGCATTAATTGTTTTTTTGATCTGCTTACATTCCGAATCCAGTTTCCTAATTATTTTCTCTCTATCTAATGTATGCACCCAGTCAGCATTTTTTGCAATTATTTTGACCTTATTGGATTGAATTGGCCCGATATAATGCCAAATAATATTATCTGCCTTAATATTTAATGCTTTTTCCTGAAGTTCTTGAGCATAATTCTCACCAAAGTTACTCACACCATTCTTTAAAGCATTCTCTATCATTAGAATATCCTTTTTCTTGGACACAGCTATTAGCGTAATTTCATTGGGGTCTTTTGAAATAGATGTACAAGCTAAATTAATTTTATCTTGAATATTTTTAATATTCTGTTTTATTTCTGTTTGCATGTTTTTCTTAGGCGAGGATCAAAACCTTTGATAGTAATTTTTTCCTTAGCATTATTAGCAGCAGATCTATTTTCATAGGGACCTGATATAACACTATTAAGTAATTTACCCGGATTTAGAGAACTGTATACCTCATTTATAGAAATATTTTGAATTTCTGTGTCAAGCATATTTTGAGCCTCAATCGCATATTTTTTATTTCCATAAGCTCCAATTTGGACATAATATTCACAAGAAAGTGAGCTCTGCATTTCATCTTCTCCAATCAATATAGAGTCATCTAATAATGAGCTTGGAAAATCAATAATTACAGTATTTTTTGAAGTCTTTGGCTTGATTGAAGAGACGTCGGTATCAAAATAAAAAACTGAAATAAGAGTGAGAATAAAGCTAATTGATAATAAGAAAAATATTGCATTTTTTGAAATTGTTTTATCAGCAGGCCTATTTGAACTAAAGGCTTGCCTATTTTTAGTTCCTTTTCTTTTTGATATGTTCCTGTTTGCAAAATCCTTCATATCGTTACATTTTTTGCATAGGTGATATACCAAGTATATCTAATCCATTTGAAATAGTTTGTCTTACTGCAGACAAACAAAATACTATAGATTGCATATTTTCATTTGATTCTGAAAGAACGTGATTGTCGTTATAGTAACTATGAAATAATTGCGATAAATCTCTTAAATAAAAAATAATTAGATGGGGTTGGAGAGTGCGCGCAGATCTTTTAACTACTTCTGGATATTTGGTGATTTCATGAATAAGTGCATCACACTCTTTATAGAGATCTTTTTCAACTGCATAAAGGTTAATATCTAGGCTGGGATTCATTTCTTTAAATTTTTGTTCAAGAGAAAAGATTCGAGCGTGAGCATATTGGATGTAATAAAATATATTTTCTTTACTATCTGACTTTGCTAAATCTAGATCAAAGTCAAGATGTTGATCAGCCTGTTTTGATAAGTAATAAAATCTTGCTGCATCAGCCCCAATATCCTCAATAAGCTCTCTTAAAGTAAAAAATTCTCCTGACCTTGTAGACATTTTTACTTTTTTACCGTTTTTAAAGAGATTTGCAAATTGCACAAGCTTCACAATCAATCTTTCTTTTTTGGATCCAAGGGCCTCTATAGATGCTTCAATTCTTTTTATATATCCATGATGATCAGCGCCCCAGATGTTTATCAAGTCATCATAACCTCTATCTAATTTGTTTTTATGATATGCGACGTCAGATGCAAAATACGTTGCCCTTCCATCATCTCTTACTAGAACTCTATGTTTGTCATCTCCACTGCTTTCAGTGTTGAGCCATATAGCTCCATCTTTTTCATATGCCTTTCCATCTTCTATTAATTTTGTTATTGAGTTTGAGATCTCTGAAGAATTATCACTTAGTTTTCCAAGAGAGGATTCATCAAACCAGTTATCAAAATTAACCTTAAAATCTTTGAGATCATTCTTTATTGAATGGATTATGCTTGAGAGAGAAAAGGATTTCACTTCATTCCATATCACGCTATCTAATTTTTTTAAATTAAGAATGATTTGATCTATTTCTTCTTCTGGATCTGACGACAGATCATAGGTAATAGAGTTATAGCTATCGTATTTAATTTTATTATTAGAGATGAATTCCTCACCAATAGATTCTATATAACCACCCTTATATGCATTTTGTGGGAAGAAATTATCTAGGTCTTTTTGAATTATTTTTATGATGACACTTGCGGTTAAGATATCAATTTGTCTACCCGCATCATTAATATAATATTCTTTTTCTACATCTGTTCCTGTAGCTTGCAATATTCTTCCAATAGCATCTCCATATGCTGCACCTCGTCCATGTCCGACATGAAGTGGTCCAGTAGGGTTAGCAGATACAAATTCAATTTGAACTTTTTTTCCAGCACCAATATTTGATTTTCCAAACTCACCCTTTTGCTTAACAATATTATATAAAACTGCTATGAAGTCCTTTTTATGGAGAGTTATATTAATAAAACCTGGACCAGCTGCCTGAACGCTTTTAAAAAGATCTAATTTATTTAAAGTTTTTTCAAGCTTTTTTGCTAGTTCTTTTGGATTAAGCTTAAGAATGCTAGCTGCAATCATGCAAACATTCGTTGTTAAGTGGCCCTTATTTAAATCTTCAGAAATAGAAGTGTTAGATTTATCTAAAATTATTTTAGTTGAATCTTGATTAATCCCATCTATGTTGGTTATAAAAAGCTCTATTTTTTTATTTATAGTCTCAATCAAGTTTTTGCTCTCCCAACGTAACTCATATTCCTTGTATCTACCTTGATCACTTCATTTTCGTTTACAAACAATGGAACTTGAATTTCTACATTGGTTTCAAGAGTAGCATTTTTAGTTGCCCCTGAAACAGTATCTCCCTTAACACCTGGTTCAGAACTTATAATTCTTAGCTCAACAATTACTGGCGGATTAACAGAAATTGGTTGTCCGTTCCACAGAACTATCTCACAAACCTCTTGGCCGACTAACCATTTTTTTGCATTTCCCATCTGTGATGAATTTATTTCAATTTGATCAAAGGTAACCGTGTTCATAAAGTGCCATGAATCATTATCGTGATATAGAAACTCCATTTCTGCATGATTAACATCAGCTGCCTCTGCACTTTCACCAGATTTAAATGTTTTATCATTTGTATTGCCAGTCAAAAGATTTTTATATTTAACTCTCATTACTGCTTGCCCTTTACCTGGCTTATGGAATTCATGCTCTACAATGGAGCACGGAGCATTATCAATAATTAACTTAGTACCATTTTTAAATTGGTTTGTTGAAATTTTCATAATAAATATATTTTTATGTTATTTTAATAGTGAGGCACCCAAATGAGAAATTTTTTATATATAACTTTAGTATTTGTAATTGTAACTTCTTGTGTTCCAGGTAGCGAACAAACCATAACAAATCAAGACTTAGAAGAGTTTTTATTAACCGTTGAAGAAGAAAATAAAAAGGATGGCCCTGTAATTTATTCAGCATCATGGATAAGTTCAAACTTCATTACTTATGATTCTCAAAAAATAATTGCAGATTATGGAACTAAATATACATTGAAATCTTTGGAGCGATCTAGACAGGCATCCTCTTTTGATAACTTTAAAACAACTCCTGAAAATAAAAGAATGCTTAATATATTAAAGAGTTCTTTTGTAATGCCGCCTCCATTTAATGAAAGCTTAGCAGCAGAACTATCAAAAATTTCAACTGGGCTTGAGGCGATGTATGGCGCAGGCGAACACTGTTATGAAGATGGATCTTGTTATGAACTTGAAGCATTTGAGTCGATTATTGATAATTCAAGAAATCCTGATGAATTATTAAGAGCATGGAAGGGCTGGCATGAAATTGGGAAGCCCATGAAGCCCATGTATATGCGTATGGTTGAAATTGGTAATCAAGGCTCTAAAGATCTTGGATACGATGGATTAAGCGATCTATGGTTTAGTAAGTATGATATGCCAGCAAAAGATTTTCTTAGTGAAACTGACAGAGTATGGGAAGAGGTTAAGCCTTTATATGATGCTCTTCATTGTCATGTAAGAGCTAAATTGAATGAACATTATGGTGATGAAGTTGTGCCTGATTCTGGGCCATTACCAGTTCATATGCTCGGTAATATGTGGGGACAATCATGGTCAAATATATATGATTTGGTATATACGGAAGAAAGTAACTCTAATTCAATTAACGTAACAAAGATAATTGAAGACAAGGAAATTGATGAGATTGAAATGGTTAGATATGCTGAGGATTTCTTTATCTCTATAGGTTTTGATTCTTTGCCAGATACATTTTGGGAAAGATCATTATTTGTAAAACCTAGAGATAGGTCAGTTGTTTGTCATGCTTCAGCTTGGAATTTAGATCCAGCAAATAATGATCTAAGAATAAAGATGTGCATTCAAAAAAATGAAGAAGACTTTATTACAATCCATCATGAGCTGGGACATATTTTTTACTATCAAGCATATAATCATCTTCCGACTCTTTTTCAAGGAGGGGCAAATGACGGTTTTCATGAAGCATTTGGAGATCTATTAACATTATCGATAACACCTGACTATTTACAAAAAATTGACTTTGTTAGTGAAGAGGAGGCAAACCTTGCCAAGCAAGATCCAATTGGATTGCTTATGAAACAAGCACTAGAGGGAGTTGTTGTAGTGCCATGGGCATTAATGCTAGATAAATGGAGGACGGGAGTATTTAATGGAGATATCAAAGAAGATGAACTTAATTCATCTTGGTGGGAGCTAAGAAAAGAATATCAAGGCATTACTACTAGCGAAGAAAGGTCAGAAGAATACTTTGATCCAGGTGCAAAATATCACATACCAGGCAATACTCCTTATACAAGATATTACTTAGCAAGAATAATGCAATACCAATTTCATGAAGCGCTATGTAATGAAGCTAATTTTGATGGACCACTTCATGAATGCTCAATATATGGAAACAAAGATGCGGGAAAAAAGATAATCTCTACCATGGCAATGGGTCAGAGTATGCCATGGCAAGATGCTTTTGAAAATTTAACCAGCTCAAGACAATTAAGTGGAAAATCAATTTTAAATTATTATGCTCCTCTTAAAGATTGGTTAGATGAGCAAAACAAAGAAAGAACTTGTGGATGGAACAAAATATGAAAATAGTAATTAACTTATTAATAGCACTTATTGCTTTTGCTATAGCAATTTCAATAGCTTATGCAACGGGAATAGAATTAGTATTTAGAGCAGTTTTTCTAGCTTTCGCAATTCAATGGATTGCATTTATACCTGCATATATTTTTCAAACTGAAAAATTCTACGATCTTACCGGAAGCATCACCTACTTATCTGTAATTTGGTATTCACTAACTTATTCTTCTGAATATTTTGCTAATCTTAATTTAGCAAATCTTTTGATAGTAATTTTAATAACTTTATGGGCGTTAAGACTCGGATCTTTTTTGTTTATGAGGATTCATAAAGATGGAGAGGATAAAAGATTTCGAACCATAAAGCCATCAGCATCACAATTTTTTATGACATGGAGTCTACAAGGTTTATGGGTATCACTATGCTCAATGTGCGCATTAACAGCTATTTCAACAGATACTGGACTAATAGTTAATCCTATATTCTTTATTGGATTGGTTTTATTTGTCTTTGGTTTTTTGCTAGAAATTATTGCGGATAAACAAAAATCAAAATTTCGATCAATTCCTGAGAATAAAGATAAATTTATAACATCTGGTCTTTGGGCAAGATCAAGACACCCTAACTATTTTGGAGAAATTGTCTTATGGACTGGCATAGCAGTTATGTCATTTTCTTCATTAGAAGGACTTCAATACTTAACGTTAATATCTCCAATTTTTACATACTTATTACTTGTTTATATAAGTGGAGTAAGAATGCTAGAAGCTAGGGGAGATATTAAGTGGGCAGATAATGAAGATTATAAAAATTATAAAAAAAATACCCCAGTTCTATTCTTAAAAATAATAAAATAAAGAAGATTTAAGTTTCTTTATAAAAAATATACAATTAACAAAAAAAGATTGCTTTTTTATGTATAAAACTATACGTAAAAAAGATAAAAATATTTTATTTATTAAGCTGAGACTGTTAATATTATCAGACTTTAGGGAGTACATATAATGCTTAAATTAATAAAAGGCATCTCATTGCCTGCACTTTTTTGCTTTAGTACATTTGTTACAGCAAATGAAATAGAAGTAAACATGGAAAACGTTTTGGAAGTTGGGAGAGAGAATCAAACACTTTCAGCAACTTCACAAGATAAAATTGACCAAACTGAAAGACAAACAGACAAAATTGTTAATGAATATAAGGTTGTTTCAAAACAGGTTGAAGGTCTAAAGCTATATAACGAACAGAAAAGAATTCAGATTCAAGCTCAACTTGATCTTATGGATAAGCTTGATGAGCAACTAGTTCAGGTTGTAGTAATACAAAGACAAATTCCACCGCTTGCCCAGAAAATGCTAGACACCTTAGAAACATTCATATCTCTAGATACTCCATTTAGGCAAGAAGAAAGAAGGGGCAGAGTTGATTTGGTAAGGTCGTCATTGTCAAAACCTAAAGTTACTGCCTCAGAACAAGTAAGACAGGTATTAGAGGCCTACAATATTGAAGCTGAGTACGGAAGAAAAATTGATACTTATGAAGATAAACTATCAGACGGAACTGTCGTAAACATTTTAGTTATTGGAAGAGTAGGGATGTTCTATCAAACCAAGGACGAAAGAACTAGTGGAAGATGGGATAACGAAACTGGTGAATGGGAAGAATTATCTTCAAGCTACAGAAAGCCAATAAGAGATGCTATTAGAATAGCTAAAAAGTTAGCACCAACAGATATGTTGCTAATGCCAGTAGTTAAAGGAGAAGTATAATGAAGAAATATTTATCAATATTATTTGTATTATCTCTATCTTTTAATAGCTTTGTATTTGCTCAGGATTCTGAAGAAGAGACTGCTGAGATCTCTACAGTTGAAGCTCTACTAAACCTTGTTAAACAAGGGAAAACAGAGGAACAATCAGAGAATACTAAGAGAGAAGCAAGGTTTATGGCTAATAAGAATAAACAAGCAGAAATTCTTGCAGCAGAAAAAAGAGAATTAGCAAGACAAGAAAGAATTGCTGATCAACTTGAAGCTGAATATAAGAAAAATGAAGAAATACTAAGGGTAAAGGAAGAAGCATATCAAAAAGAACTTGGGTCTTTGGTTGAATTGTTTGGCCATCTTCAAAGTTCTGCTGGTGAAGCTGCAGTCCAGTTCTCTGGATCTTTAACAAGTGCCCAATATGGACTAGAGAGAGTTGATTTCTTGAATAATCTGACTACAAAAATGTCAGAAACAACAGAACTGCCATCAATCAGAGAGATAGAGGGTTTGTGGTACGAATTACAAAGAGAAATGGTAGCTAGTGGCCAAGTGGTCTCATTTGATACTACTGTTGTTGATGTTGATGGCGAATCATCAACTTGTAAAGTTACCAGAGTAGGTTTATTTAATGCTGTATGTGATGGTAAGTATTTAGAATATATATCTGCCACAGGTCAATATGCTTTTTTACCAAGACAACCAGCAGGACGTTTTACAAAGACAGCTAAAAAAGTTGGTCAAGCTGATGTTGGCGATCAGGTAAAATTTGGGATAGATCCAACTGGCCCAACAGGTGGAAGTCTCTTAGCAAATTTAATTCAAACACCATCTTTAGCAGAAAGAGCTGCTCAGGGTAGAGAGGTTGGTTATGCAATCATCTTTGTAGGCTTAATTGGTATTGGAGTGGCCTTTTGGAAACTCTGGAGCTTATATGTCTTAGGAAGAGCTGTAAGAGCTCAGGCTGGATCCAAGACACTTGATGTAAGAAATCCTTTAGGAAGAGTTCTAAAAGTTGGTGAAGACAACTTTAAGAAAGATATAGATACACTTGAATTAAAGCTTGCCGAAGCTATTATGGCTGAAAGACCATCTATTGAGAGAGGTATTAGTGCTGTTAGGATTATTTCAGTAGTAGCCCCTCTAGCAGGGTTACTTGGAACGGTTACAGGTATGATCGTAACCTTCCAAATGATTACGCTTTATGGAACAGGAGATCCAAAACTAATGGCTGGTGGTATTTCTCAAGCCTTGGTAACAACTGTTCTAGGTTTATTGGTAGCTATCCCAACTACATTATTACATTCATTTACAGCATCATCTGCCAAAGGAATCATTAGTGTGCTTGAAGAGCAAAGTACTGGTATTTTAGCTGAGCGTGCTGAGGGTAAATAGTAACTAGTTATGTGGTTTGCAATTACCGAAGCATTTTCTTCTATAAGAGACTTTATGGAAGCTGGCGGAAGCGTGCTTTGGCTAATCGCTATCCTAGTATTTTTTATGTGGGCGATGATATTTGAGAGAATTTGGTATTTTTCTCATGGACATGAATTTTATGTTCAAGATCTTGCCAGTCAATGGAACAATAGAACTGACAAAACTTCATGGCATGCCCTACAAATTCGTGAAAAAATGCTATCACAAGCTAAGGTCGAAATTAATCGAAATCTTTCAATAATCCAAACCTGTGTTGTTTTAGCTCCATTATTTGGACTCTTAGGAACAGTAACAGGCATGATAGAGGTTTTTCAAGTTATGGCTTTTAATGGTGGTGGAGATGCCAGATCTATGGCAGGTGGAGTTTCAAAAGCAACCCTTCCTACAATGGCAGGAATGGTTGTAGCTCTTTCAGGTGTTTTTGCTACTATATATTTATCTAGTGCATCTGATGGTCATACTAATGATTTAAGAGAATTAATAAAAAGAGAATTATAGGAGAAATTAGATGAGAAGAAATGCTATAAGTTCAGCAGTAAAAGAAGAAGAGAGTGAAATAAATTTAACTCCGATGCTTGATGTTGTCTTCATCATGCTCATTTTCTTTATTGTTACTGCGAACTTCATTAAAGAGCCTGGCCTTGAAATTAATAGACCAGATTCAGATACTGCTGAAACTCAAGAAAATGCAGCGATCCTTATTGCGGTAGGCCCAACTGGAGAAGTTTGGATGGATGGAAGAAGAATAGATGTAAGACAGGTAAAAGCTAATGTAGTCAAAATGTTAGCAGACAATCCAAAAGGATCTGTGGTTATTCAGGCTGATGAAAAAGCTGTTGCTGATACAATAATTAAAGTGATGGATGGTGCAAGAGAAGCTGGAGTAAGCGCAATATCATTGGCATCAGAACCAAAATAATTTATGAATCAAGTTCTTGCCGCAATTAATACTTTTACTAAACCAATTCATGCGGTTTATGTAAAAGCATTCAATGTTAATAGATACGCAGCTGGAATAGGATTTTCTTCAATAATTACGCTATTTCTTTTTTTTATTATGGTTATCTTGATATCCCTTGGAGACAGCGGTCTTAAAGAAGATACATCTGTAAAACTTGCAGATGTTGTGATGCCCGAAAGACAGATTGATACTTTTATGACTGAGGTTGATAAACCAGACAAGCCTGAAGAACAACCTGAAGACATTGCTCAGCCTGAACTTGATCTTGCTCCTTTGACAGGCTTGGATGTATCCATAGCAAAACCAAAAGCAAACTTTAAAGCTGGAGGATCTTTCTTTAGAGATGGCGAATACATTCCTTTATTTAAAGTGGTTCCTATATATCCAAGAAGAGCTCAAGAAAGAGGGACCATGGGTTATGCATTGGTTGAATTTACAATTACTGATACAGGAAGCGTTGAGAATGCGGTAGCGCTTGAAGGGTATTGCTCAAATAGTGATCCAAATGATCCTGCAACTGAATTTAGGCCTTGTACTATGTTTAACAGCGCATCAGCAAGAGCAGCTCTGAAATTAAAATATAAACCTAAAATTGTAGACGGTAAAGCAGTCCCAGTAGATGGAGTGCTTCATAGATTTACATATATCCTTGATGAGGGTTAGAGAAGTTATGAATAAGAAACTTTCAATATATTTATTTTCATTGCTTGCAATGTTTTTTGTAATAACACCGCTTACTATTGAAGCTCAATCACAAACAAACAAAAAACCTATAAAATATAAAAAAGCTAGAGCTCTCCAGAGCTCAACTGCTAAAAAGATGGCTAAAGTTTATGAGGCTCTTGAAGTTGTAGATGACAAAGGCGAGCCTGCTCCAGATATGCAAGTTGTTTTGTCTATTTTGACTGAACTTAGAAATGATATGGCTAATCTCAAAAGTTATGATCGATCTGTAATGTGGAATGCATGGGCATTTGTTTATTTTAGTGATGGTGATTATCCAAAAGCTATGGATGCATATTCAAGATTAATTAACGAACCAGAAGTAACTATTGGATTAAGAGTTGGTGCCTTACTTTCACTTGCTCAATTAAATTTACTTCAAGAAAATTATCAAGAAGGAATTAGACTAATTCTTCAATGGATGAGTGAAGTTGAAACAATCACAGCTCAATCATACTCACTTCTTGGCCAAGCATATTATCAAACAGGCAATTTTAAGAAAGCCCTTTCATCTATGGAAACTGCAGTGACTATGGCTGAAGAGGAGGGCTATAAGCCAAGAGAAAATTGGTATGTAATTATGGCTGCATGCATAGGAGAGATGAAAAAAGAAATTGGAGAAAAAGAATCTTTACTTAGACAGATAGATATTTATGAGATTTTAGTTAATTTATTTCCTAAAAAACAATACTTTATTCAACTTGGCGGGTCTTATGGGCAACTGGGTAGGGAAAGAGATTATATGATCACTCTTAAAGCCGCCTATCAAAAGGACTTTCTTAACAGGGAGTCAGAATACTTAGCCTTAACTCAATTACTGCTTTTAAATCAAAATCCATATTGGGCTGCTGAAGTTTTTGAGCACGGACAAAAGAAAATGATTACTTTGGTTGATGAAAAAACAAAAGAAGAAAAGATAGTTCCAGTAATTAAAGACACTGAAAAAAATTTAAAGCTTCTAGCTGATGCATGGAGAATGGCCCAAGAAATTGACAAAGCAATCCCTATTCTTGAGAGAGCAGCCAAGATGTCAAAAGATGGACAGTCATATGTATTACTTGGAAACCTATATTTATCTGAAGACAAGTTAGATAAGGCTGCGGATGCAATATTAAAAGGCTTAGAAAAAGGAAAGATTAAAAAAATATCTCCTGTACATTTAACGTTAGGCCAGGTTTATTTTGAACTTCAAAAATTTGAGGATGCTAAGAAAAATTTTAGAATTGCTGCCAGAGACAAGGATAAAAAGATTAAACAACAGGCAAATAACTGGATTAAATATACTGAGAATGAAGAGATTAGGGTTAAAAATTTAGCCTTGAGAAGAGACTACATCCAAATGAACTCTACCTAACTCTATCGTAGGTAGATACTGTAAAATTAAAATCATTATCTGAGTCTTTCATAAAGCTCTTTGAATCTATTTCTGTCCAATCAGTTAAATCTACTTCTGGATAAAATACATCACCATCAATCTCACAATCTACTTTAGTGAGAACTAATTTATTGGTTATTGAAATAGTATCTCTAAATAAGAAACCGCCTCCAATTATAACTATTTCTTCTAGATTTAATTCAACACAATAAGCCTTTGCATCACAAATTGCACCATCTATACTATCAAAAACAAAAGCACCTTCAATTTTATCTATAGTTCTTGAAACAACATAATTAATTCTATTAGGCAAAGGTCTTCCGATAGACTCATATGTCTTTCTGCCCATAATAATTATTTTATTTGTTGTGTATTCTTTAAAGTGTAATAAATCTCTTTTAAGGTTCCAAGGCAGATCGTTATTTACACCGATAACATTGTTGTTTGATAGAGCAACGACATGAGAAATTATTTTCATTTAAACCGCCATTTTTGCTTTTATAGGAGGATGTGGGTCATATCCCTCCAAAATGAAATCGTCAATAGAACAACTTTTTAAGTCATCAAGCATATTAAGTTCAGGGATAACTAGTTTTGGCAGTAGTTTTGGTGTTCTTGATATCTGTTCTTTTACCTGGTCTATAGAATTTTTGTATATATGAGCATCTCCGAATGAATGAATAAATCTTTTTGGTTTGAGACCTAATATTTTTGCAATTATAGATAATAAAAGAGCATAACTAGCAATATTGAAAGGAACTCCTAAAAACATATCAGCACTTCTTTGATACATATGACAACTTATAGAGTCCTTATTTATATAAAATTGTGACATAACATGACAAGGAGGTAATGCCATCTTATCAATTTCACCAACATTCCATGCTGACAATATGTGCCTTCTACTATCAGGACTTTTCTTTAATCCTTCAATAAGTTCTTTAATTTGATCTTTTCCAGCCCAGTTCCTCCATTGAACTCCATACACAGGGCCTAGAAGTTTCTTTAAATCATTATTCTCATAACCTAATTCTTTTCCTTGTTTATCAGCGTTATCAGTCCAGATTGTTGAATATTTTTCTAAGTCTGTGAGTTCAGATCTATCCCGATTAAATCTTATTTCAGCTAATCTTCTTTCATCATCTGAACCTTCAAGAAACCATAGAAGCTCAGAGACAACCCCTTTCCAAGCTAGAGATTTTGTTGTTACTGCAGGAAAGCCAGACTCTAAATCAAAGTCCAATTGATGACCAAAAGACGATATTGTTCCAGTATTAGTTCTATCATCTTTATTTTCTCCATTTTCTAAAATGTACTTTAATAAATCCAAGTATGCCTTCATGCGTTTTTCCTAGAATATAGCAACATTAAAAAGCCTATAAAGATCATTGGAATACATAACAATTGACCCATACTAATAGAATCAAAAGCAATATAACCCATATGAGAATCAGGCTGCCTAAAGAATTCAATTATAAATCTTATTGAGCCATAAAAAATAAGAAATGATGAACAAACCATACCCTTTACGCTATTTCTTTGACTTATTAATAGAAGTATTAAGAATAAAACCAAACCCTCACCAAAACTCTCGTATAGCTGAGAAGGGTGCCTTAATAAACCAAAAGGATCAGTAGGAAATATAAAACCCCAGTCTCCATTTGTTGGTTTGCCAAATAATTCCCCGTTTAAAAAATTACCAATCCTTACAAGGCCAAGTCCGATTGGCATTGCCAAAGCAACACCATCCATAAGTCTTAGAAATTCAATACCTTTTCTTTTACAAAAAAACGATTAAACTTATAACTACCCCAAGAAGACCGCCATGGAAACTTAGGCCACCTTGCCAAATATAAAAAATTGAAAAAGGATCGTTTATAAGCTGATCAGTTCCGTAAAATAGCATATAACCAATCCTTCCACCAATCATGGCTCCAAAAAATAGACCATATAAGAAAACCATGTCATTGACTTCATCATTACTAAGACCTATTTCTTTAATTATTTTGTTTCTTCTAAGAAATAAAAATATCAAAACAGCTGAAAGAAGCCATGTAACCGCATAGTATTGAATTTTTAATGGACCTATTTCAATTAAACTTGGGTTGTTAAAGAAATCTGATAGCTCAATAATCATACTAAAAACATATATGTTGAAATTATACAAAACCATGAAGCCATAAGAATTCTTAAAGTTTTTTGTGATAAATAGTGTGCAAGTTCAGCACCATATTTTGCTGCAAACATACTAGTTATTGAAACACCAAATAATGCAGGTAAGTATACATAACCTAGACTTAAGTATGGAAGCTCAGCAATATTAATACCGGCTAATATATATCCAATTGTTCCAAATATTGCTATTGGAACACCACATGCTGCTGATGTTCCTATCGAAGATGTAAGTTTTAACCCTGATGCTCTAAAGAATGGGACTGAAAAAGTTCCTCCGCCTATTCCAAGTATTGATGATAAAAATCCAATTATTGAGCCAGCAAAAATTGACTTAGGCCTATTTGGAGTAATTTTTTTAGAATGAATCTTTATGTCAAATAAAATTTGAATTCCAACAATTAAAAGAAATGAAGCAATAGTTAATTTTAAGAATACTCCTTTAACTTGAACAGCAAAAAGAGCCCCACCCAATGCCCCAAATATAATTCCAGTTGCAACGGGTTTAAAAAGTCTGAAGTCTATAGATTTTTTCTTTCTATGTGCATTAGCTGATGCAAGACCAGTAAAGATAATACATGAAATAGCTGTTCCTATTGATAAATGAACAATTATCTCACTATCAAAACCTAAACTTATAAATGTGCCTATAAGAACTGGAACGATGATCAAGCCTCCACCTATTCCAAACATACCTGCTAGAAGTCCAGCAGCTATACCAAGAGCAGCAAATATTATGATTTCATCTAGCATTATTAAATTCATTACAAAAAGAATATTTAAGTTTATTTAATGCTTCAGAATAGACTCGCTCCTTAAATGAAATGATAACGCTTAAAGGATACCAATAAGAAACCCATTTATAATCTTCAAATTCATTATCAGGATCATTATCAAAGGATATTTTGACGTCTTCTTTTAATTTAAATAGGAACCATTTTTGTTTTTGGCCCTTAAATTTCTTATTTAAAAACCTTCTTCGACGACTCTTTTTTGGAACCTCATATTTTAACCAATCTTCAACATCTGAAATAAGTTTTGTTGATTTTGATTTAATGCCAACCTCCTCAAATAATTCTCTTTTAGCAGCTTTTAGAGCACTTTCTCCATAATCTATCCCACCCTGAGGGAACTGCCAGCTATTCATACCTTTCCTTTTACATAATAATAATTTACCTTCTTTATTTGCAATTATTAAACCTACGTTCAATCTATAACCGTCTTCTTTCATAAAATTTAGAAATTATTTTTTAAATCTATATTTTTGTTAATAAAATACACAAAAATTAGACTAAGTATTATTAGTAATAAACTAGGGCTTGCAGCTAGCTCCCATTGCCCCTCGCTTGTGAAGTTATATATTTTTGTTGAAAGAGTATCAAATCCAACCGGTCTTAATAATAAAGTTGCAGGCTGCTCTTTAATAGATTCTATAAAAACTATCATAATGCTTAGAAAGATTGCGGGCTTAACTTGAGGCAAATAAAATAAAGTAAATGCTTTATAGGAATTTTTTGGTTTTGTAGATAATGCTCTTTCAGATGACTCTGAAATATTTTCAAGAGATGAGGATATATAGTTAAAAGCAGGAGTCATAAATCTTATGCTCAAACAAATCAGTAGTCCAAATATGCCATATAGAGTTATAGAGGTACCAAAAATAACATCAAAAACCACCAACAACCCTGCAGCAATAACAGATCCTGGTATCGAATAACCAGAAGAAGAAATGGAGATTATATATCTAAGACTATTAGTTCCTCTATAGCTTAAAGAAAGAGAAATCGCAAAGAATACCGTAACCAAAGCTGCACATATTCCAATAAGTATTGAATTTAGAAGTAAATTAAGATTATTAATTAGATTAAATTCTAGATTATCAAAATGCCAAAATATTAATTGTAAAAAAGGAATACAAAAGATAAAACTAAAAATTATTATGCAAATCGTCGTTAAAAGAAATTGTTTAAACTTACTTAATTCTATCTTTTCAACAATTTCTGCAGTTTTTGAAGCCAACAAATTAGAGTTGGTTTGAAAATACCTACTAATAAAAATTATAAAAAGAACAAATATTAATAAATAACCTGCTAATCTTGCTGCAGAGTAGTAACTTTGATATCCGAACCATGCATCATAAATTCCAACAGTAAAAGTTTCTATTCTTAATGTAGAAACACCTCCAAAATCAGCAATTGTTTCAAAAATAACCAAAGCCATGCCAGCAAATATCGCAGGCTTTAATGAGGGAAAGATAACCTTATATATAGCAGTTAAATCACTATTACCTAATGATTTTGCAGCTTTAAAAATATTTACACCAACATTTGATAATTGAGCCTTGGTTAAAAGAAAGATATATGGAAACAATGCCATAGACATTATTGCCGATGCCCCAATAAGATTTTTTATTGAAGGCAACACAATATTTATTTGTCTTAGATACTCAGATATTGGACTGGAATATTCAAAAATACCTACAAATATAAAAGCATAAACATAAGCAGGAAAGGCAATTGAAAGACTAAGACCCCAACTAAAAAATTTGTGACCAGGAAATTTATAAAATGTTACTAATATTGCAAGCGGCACTGCTATTAATGCAGAAAGTATTGCTGTAATAGAAGAAAGCAAAATTGTATTTAAAAAAAGAGTTACTAAATAATTATTAGTTAAAAATGTATTATCAAGTTGACTAAAGAAAGCAAGAAAGAAAAAATCTATAAAAAAAGTTATTGTAAATGCCAGCCATGGCAAAGAAATATAACTCCAAACTTTTAAGTTTTGCATTTTAAACCTTAAGGATATTTTTCTTTATTGTTTATCAATACCTTCAGCAATATCAACGCCTTTTTTCAGCTCCCTTCCTAAAACATTAATTCTTGTTTGGAGCTCATTTACATCATTCATAGCTGAATTTAATTTTTTTATGACGCCTTCTGTGCTTTTATCAAATTTTTTGAATTCATCTTCAATAACAAAGATAACTTTAGAAATCTTATCTGCATTTTCATTTAATTTTATGAAAGTGTGACCTATTCTTACTATATCTAAAAGCATTGTTAGGGTATTGGGACCAACTATTAACACTTTGTGAACCCGAAGACATTCTTCTCTAAAACCTTCGATTTTATCTACCAAGCTTACTAATTTTTCAGAGGGCATATATAGAACAGCATAATTAGTGGTTTTATCTTTGAATATATACTTTGCTGAAATGTCTTTTGCGTCTTTTAAAGTTTGATCCCTGAATTTTTTTAAACATCCTTCTTTTTCATTTTTACTAGCCGTCTCATAGTTGTCGAATAAACCTTGATAAAACTTTGAGTCTATTGGTATCAATAAACCTTCTGAGGTAGTTATAGAACAATCAACTAAGTCACGCGTTTCAGGGTTAATTTGATGCTGAAACTTATATTTTCCCTGAGGAACGATATCTTTAACAATGGATTCCAGACTCCATTCCCCTAGTTGACCTGCTCTAGTACTCCCCCCTAAGAATCTGTTCAATTCTATAGATGTTGCTGATATGGCACCCATCTCTGTGGAAACAGATTGTTTTAGCTCAATAATATGATTAGAAACTTCATTAAGCCTATTTTGAAGATTTTCACTACCACCTTTGTCAGAATTTTCTTTATTTTTTATTGTTAATATAAGATAAATGAGAATTCCTAGAATAAGAATAAAAGATATTAATATTAGAACTTCCATAATGTTATTAGTATAAAATGTGTCTTATATTATGCATGAACAAATTATAGCAAAGTTTAATTCACTTAAAGAAAAGCAATTATCAATTGATATAACAAGAGGCAAACCTGACACAGATCAACTCGATCTTTCAAATGAGTTACTAGACATCTCTATACCAACACATTCTGAGGAGGGTATTGACCTTAGAAATTATGGAGAACCTTTTGGTATTAAAGAAGCAAGAAAACTTGGATCTGAATTGCTCGATGCTCCTATTGAAAATATTCTTGCTGGAGAACAGTCAAGCCTATTATTAACTTATCAGACTGTTCTCTCGAACTTTTTATTTGCTGATCCAGTACCGTGGAAGAATCTAAACAAACCAAAATTTATATGCCCTGTACCGGGTTTTGATAGACACTTTATGATGCTTGAAGATTTTGGAATCGAGGCTGTTCCTATCCCTCTTAATCAAGATGGAATTGATTTAGATGCATTTGAAGAAGTTCTAAAAGAAGATAGTGAATTTGTTGGAATTTTATGTGTTCCAAAACACTCCAACCCATCTGGAGATACTTATGCAGATGAAAATCTTCAAAAGATGTTTGAAATAGGTTCTAATTTTTCTAATAAATTTCTTTTTCTCTTTGATCATGCATATTTAGTTCATGATTTTTTACCTACAGCTGAACAAAAACCACTCTGGAGTGTCGCAGTTGAATCAGGAGTTCAAAATCAAACTGTGATAACAACCTCTTTCTCAAAAGTAACATTTGGTGGAGGAGGTATCTCGTTTTTGGCAACAGCAGGACATTCACTAGAACTTATTAAAAAGGTAAGAACTACAATGATAATATGTCCAGATAAATTGAATCAAAAGAGGCACGTAGAATTTTTTAAAAATGCTGATAACGTAAAATTACATATGAAAAAACATGCTGATTTAGTAAGACCAAAATTTGAGATAGCCTATTCCTATCTTGAGAAATTACCTAAAGAATGTGGAATTTTTTCAAGGCCCACTGGAGGATACTTCATTACATACTCAACCACAAAACCAATTGCTACAAAAGTTGTAGAATTATGTAAAGAATTGGGCGTATTGATAACTCCTGCTGGCTCCACTTTTCCTAAAAATAACGATCCAAAAAATAGTGTTATAAGGCTTGCTCCCACATATGTCTCAAAAGAGGATCTTGAGATTGCTATGGAAGTTTTTATTACTTCTGTAGAAGTTGCTCATTTAGACATTGTCATCTAATTCTTTGCTCTTTCATGTGGGATGTAAGATTTTCCATCAAAGTGTGAGAATATCTTTTTAATATCAGGATGGCTTGCAGGACCATCATCAAAATCATCAAGTAAATTTTGTTCAGAGACATACGCAATATAAAAAATCTCTTCATTCTCTGCGAATATATGATAGAAAGGTTGATTCTTATTAGGTCTAAATTCTTTTGGTATTGCTTCATACCACTCATCAGTATTATTGAAGGTGGGATCTAAATCAAAAATAACACCCCTAAAGTTTAGAAATTTATGTTTTACAATATTTCCAATTGAAAACTTTGCTTCTACTAATTCTTGCATTATATTTATAACTTAAACCATTATTAGGGAAATGTCATGAGTGAGAATATTAAAGTTGTTACCACATACGATATTGTTGGTGTCGAAATATTAGAACACATCGGTCTTGTTCAAGGGAGTACTGTCAGAGCAAGAAATTTTGGTTCTGACTTTTTTGCAACCATTAAGAATCTCATTGGTGGTGAGCTGGTTGGCTATTCAAAACTTCTAGAGATTTCAAGAAACCAAGCTTATGCAAGAATGATAGAAGATGCCAAATCAAAAGGGGCAGATGCAATTCTAGGATTCAGATTCCAAACTTCAACAGTTGCTCAAGGAGCTGCAGAAATTTTGGCCTACGGAACTGCGGTAAAAATTAAAAAGGAAATATTATGAATAAAACAGAAAAAATTGCTCTAAGAGAGTCCATTATAGTTGTTCTAATGGGAGCAGTTATAAATTTTCCCTTACAAACCTACCTTTTATGGTTAACAATAGATAATTGGCAATGGTCCGATCCTTTAAAGATATCTATATTTATACAAATAATAATAACTATTGTTGCACTATTACGCGTGTACGCAATTAGAATGAGATTCCAAAGAGGCAAGTTTTAGTTATTTTTTTATTCCTCTTCCTTTTTATGTTTGTGTTTCTTTTTGTCGTCCATAATTCTCATTTTCATTCTTTGAGCAATCATGTCTTTGCAGAAAACATCATAAACTTCTGAGTAATTAGCAGCTAAGTCTGCAACCAATGCGACTTCAAGCCATTTTTCTTCATTTTCTGGATTCATTTCTATTTCTTTCCAGATGCCATCACTTAAGGCTAGCAGACCACCAATACCATCCTTCATTTCTTTACATTCTTTAAAGTCCATAAGATGATTTGGATGATTAGCAAATCTATCTTTAGTAGGTTTTTCTGAAGGCTTGTGACCATCAGCAACTAATCCAAAAGACATAAATGTTGCTAGTATTATTAATAAATTTCTCATGTTTCTCCCATATATTTAAATAACATGTATTAGATTACATTTTTTTAAGAAAAGTTCAAAAATAATCTTTACATTTAAATTTAAGTATTCATAATGCTGCGATATTTATACTAATGAGCATATTCCGAATGTTTATTAGTATGAGTATGCTAGAAATTATCCAAATTTTAAGTGTTGTTTTTGGTACCTTGGTTGCCGCACCTCTTATCGTCTCTAAAAAAGCAAAAAAGAGATTAATTGGTTTATTAGCCGTTATTGCCGGTAGTTCTTTTGCAATAATTGTTCAGGTCTATCTTGGTTTGTATTACTTCGTATTTGCTAATGCATTTTGGTTACTAAATGCATGTAATGGCATTAAAAAAATTATGAAAACTCAAAGAAAGAATTCTACGGGTTTGTAAAATCATCAAAATTAAGGAAGTGAACACCTCTCTCATTACTATTCATTTTTAATACGATAGATTTTGCTACCTTTGATGCATTTATATTTCTAAACTTCTTCAAAGGACCAATCATCAAGTAGCCAAAAACATATGTTATTTTTTCAAAAATCGATATTAATAATTTCTCATCCTTTCTTTTGCCCAGAAGATGGCCTGGTTGCGCAATTACTATCTTTTGGAATCCAAGCGAAATAATTTCCTTTTCTATTTCACCTTTGACCTTAAGATAAGTATTTTTTGATTTATCATTCGCACCAATTGCAGACACTATACCAATAGATTTAGCTCCGTTTTTTTTTGCAAATAACGCAATACTTCTTATAAAGTCAAAATCTACTTTTCTAAATGCAGATCTTTCTGATTTCCTTAGATACAGAAGTTCATAAAGTTTTAGTGGTTTGCCAATAGCTACATAAACCTCATCCAACTTGATTTTATAGGTCAACGCATCTATTTCATTAAAGTCACATATTATTTCTTCAATATTTGAATCGGAATGAAATTTATTTCTAGCTAGTGATATTATTTTGACATTATTATTATCAAGTTCTTCCAATATCTTACTGCCAACCAAGCCTGATGCTCCTGCTAATAAAACTGTTTTAGTCATTTATGATTTGATTTACCAGCTCTACGAGTTCATCAATAGATTTAGAGCCGTCTAATATAAATTGAGCGTGATTATCATATAGAGGCTCCCTTTCAGAATATACTTCTGAAATAGATAATCCGTCGGGAACAGCTAAACCTCTTTCTTGTCCAGCATCTATACGGTTGATGATAGTCTTAAGCGGAGTTTTTATATAAATAATTTTAGAAAATGTTTTTAAGTGCATCATAGATTTCTCTGAATAAACAGCACTACCACCTGTTGAAATAATATCAGATGATGAGTCTAAGCTTAGAATGGCTTTTTCTTCTTGAGATCTAACAAACATATAGCCATACTCTTTTTTAATGTTCTCTAATGAGCAATTAAAGCCATTCTCAATCAGAAGATCTGTATCAATGTAATTTAAATTTAATTTCTTTGAAACAGCCATACCTAAAGTCGATTTTCCACATCCAGCCATACCTATAAAAGAAATACTATGCATTGCTTCCATATTCATTTGTTGAGCTAATAAGGTGGTGAGTTATTTCTTTCTCAAAGGCGCTGTGACCAGAAGAGGGCGCAACAATTAATTCAGCCTCAGGCCAATTTTTAGATAATTCCCAAGCTGTCGCCATTGGACAAACAATGTCATATCTTCCTTGTATTATTTTTGAAGGAATATGCCTAATTTTATCAATACTTTCTGTTGAAATAATTTGGTTCTCATTCTTTAAAAAACCATTATTTATAAAATAATGATTTTCAATAAGGGAAAATGCTAATGCAAATTTTGATTCAGAAAAAGAAGAAACTAATTCTGGTTTATAACTTAGCGTACTTACTGATGCTTCCCATTTGGACCATGCAACTGCAGCATCAAGCTTTTTCTTTTCATCATTTCCTAAAAATATTTTGTGGTATGCATTCATTAGGTTGCCTCGTTCATTTTCTTTAATAGGCTTCAAGAATTCATCCCACGCCTCTGGAAATATTTCGCTAGCCCCATATTGATAAAACCAATTAAGCTCCTTTTCTCTTAACATAAAAATTCCTCTTAAGATAAGTTCCGAGACTGATTCAGGGTATGTTTGCGCGTAGGCTAGAGATAATGTACTTCCCCAAGATCCTCCAAAAACAAGCCATTTACTGACATCAAGTTTGATTTTCAATTTTTCTATATCCTCAACAAGATCCCAAGTAGTATTATTTTCTAAACATCCATGAGGTAAGCTTCTTCCGCAACCTCTTTGATCAAATATAACTATTCTATAAATTTCTGGATCAAAGAATCTCCTAACATTTGTGCTACCACCACCGCCAGGCCCGCCGTGCAAAAAAACAGCTGGCTTACCATTAGGGTTGCCGCATTCCTCAAAATATATCTTATGGTTATCTACATAAAAAAAATCAGTTTTATATGGCTCTATTGATGGATACAATGAGATATAATTGTTCATATTAATTATTATAGTAAATTTTTTTGAAGGGGTCTTATGAACGCGTTTATATCTAAAATATTTGGTTTTGCACTTGCAATCATGCATTTTCTTGTGGTTATTGGTTGTATATTAATTGCTTTTGGAATATCAGAAATGACAGAAAACTATATCGAAGCAAGTGGAGTTGTAGCTGCACTAGTAATACTATTTGTATATGCAATTGTTATTGGTTTCATTACTACAATAGTCTCAATTAATGAGAAATTGAGCACATTAATCGAAATAGTTGAAAAAAAATAAATTTGATAATTTAAGTTAGAATTTCAACATCATTGAGTTAGATAAATAGTGGCATGAATCAGTCATAACTCTAACAAGCTTTCTGTAGTTTCCCAAAGTTTTAATGCTTCTTCGCTATCAACAGCCCAATCCGCTACTCCAAAATATCTTTGCATAGACTCATCGATTTCTGATTTTCTTTTTGCAATATTACAATCTTCACAGAAAATCCCACCAAGACCATTTAAATCTGGACTAGTTGCACACCAAAGAGCTGTAGAGGCACCCTGACTAGGTGATTTGAAGAAATTTTTAGCAAGTTCTGATGGAGATCCATCTTCATCCATCCATCCTAAGGCAACCATTTCATCTTTTTCTAAGTGTCGTTGAAGAGGTGTGATAATTCCTCCTGGATGAACTGCATATCCTTCAACGCCTTTATCCCTCATTCTATTATTAAACTCTATTGCTATTAATGAAGATGCTGTTTTAGATTGACCATAAGCCATCCATTTATCGTATGGAGTGTTTTGAAAATGGATATCATCCCAAAGAATGCCTGTAAGCGCATGAGCCGATGATGATAAACTTACAAATCTTGCCCCTTCAATATCTATCATCATATCCATTAATTCATTGGTAAGTAAAAAATGTCCTATATGATTTATAGCAAACTGACTTTCCCAGTTATTTCCAATTCTTGTTTCAGGACAAGCCATAATACCTGCATTATTAATTAAAATATTGAGTTGAGAGTATTTATTTTTGAATTTATCTGTAAAAGATTTAACAGAATTTAAGTCCCCCAAGTCCATTTGATAAATATTTTCTTTTGTAACAATTCCATCAAGATTGTTTGCTGCAACATCTATTCTTTTTGCAGGAATAATGACATCTGCTCCTGCTAAAGCAAGGCCTCTCGTAGTTTCAAGACCTATTCCTGAGTAACCACCGGTTACAACAATAACTTTGTCTTGGAGATTGAGTCCATTTAGAACTTCTGATGATTCAGTTTTGGAGTTAAAACCAGAATTAATTGGTTTCTGATTTACAGAGAGCATATAAGACTATCAGTTAATGTTCAAAGCAAAGAAATTTTTATGTAGCTTCAGCTTCAGTCTTAAAAGTATCTTCGCAATTATTTTCGAGCGTATATGTCATTTTAAGTCCCCACTCTTTGAAAACACTTGGCCAGATACCACCTTGATTCATCAAACCGATATCAAAATCTTCGTCAAATTTACATGCTAAATAATATACATGAACATCGGGTGGATTTGCTCCAAAAATTGGTTTGAGATTCATCCATTTTTCATCATTATATTTTTTTCTGAGTTTGTCATATGTAATACATTTGCCTTTTTGTTTTCCACAAGAAGGAACAAGCTTCATATCAATAGAATTTTGAATCATGTCTGAGAAAATTATCAGTTTTCTATATTGATAACCTTGAAGATTATTAAATTCCCATTTTGAATTTTGTGCCAATTGCTGCATAACCTCTAGGATTTGAGAGTAATCGCCTATGACATTTCCCATTTCACTAAATTCTTCAGTACTGTTTTTGATCTGATCAACAAACTCCTCATTATTTCCATTTAAAATGCCAGCATTTGTAGAAACTGGAACGAATTCGTTTATTGGATACATCGATCCCGGTTGCCCTGTTCGAGGTTTACATTCAGAAAAGTTTGGCATAAGTTCTATTGCTTGATCCCCAGTACCAGCCATTTTCATTATTGAAAGTTTGTCATAAGGACCCATTACTTCTAACATTTGAGGAGAGAGAACTTTATTCATAAGCGCAACATATTGTTCTTCTTTATAACCTTCGGTTGTGTCAATTAAGACAAAATAATGGCCATATTTAGCATCTTCTGGACAATAACCGCTACTATCTGCTGTTGGATGGACCTCTCTTAATACTTCGCTTCCTTGGCACATGAATTTATCGAAATCACTACCTGACTCTGCATTTGCACATACACTAGTTTGAGATGCTGCTTGAGGAGGTGGAAGATCTTCTTGAATACAGCTTGATAGCAAACCTAAAAAAGCAAAAGTTAATATATATTTGTATGTTCTATTTCTCATTCATACACTCCAGTTTTGTAAAATTAATAAAATATTAACTTTTTTCATCAAGAACCTCAATAATACCTTTTAGTCGAACTCTGTCTTCATCAAAAAACTGTGAATATTTTACTTTCATATCTTTATATTCAGCATTAATTTTAGCTTTTTGATCTTTAGAAATTCTTCGTACATTCTCATCACTTTCATACTCATCCATAATAGAGGAATGGATTTCATTAAATTGACGAACATAATCTGGCTTTACAGCAATAGCAAAGTAGCTTGGCTCTGGCGTTCTTCTGAATTGAGAATTACTTGCTCTATAATTCGTAATCGATTTCTTCAATACGTTTATCATGTCTGTATTGAAACGTTCAAAACGATCAATAAGCTTTTGTAAAGCGTTAACATATTCGACCCAAAGTGTGATTGCAAAAGCCCTTGTTTGGTGTGCGTTTTTAAGACTATTTTCATGAAACTCTTGAAATCTATCAAATAATTGAACATCAACGTCTTTTAGTTTTTGTACTCTTTTTTTCACAGCAGCCAATCTGTCTCCAACCCTAGAATAGCCTGGTATTGGATCCTTAAAAAAATATGCATCAATAAGAGTGATTAAGGCAAAAAAGAAACCTAAGAATAAAAGAAATGCACCATCAAATGTTATAGATGACATGTTGTCAAAAGGCCAAACAGAGTCATATAGAGCATTGTCTTGAAGCTGTTCTCTCATTTCTCTAGGGGCATCTTTAGCAACTTTCATAGCAGATCTATAAATTCCTAACATTGAATTGATATATGTAAGAATAAACAAATATACTGCAAGTACAGGACCATATATAAAAAATCTAGAACTTTTTACTCCACCTATTTTCTTTGTTGCATCAACAGGATTAATAAGATGTGTAAGAATCAGGTAGCCAACTAAGAAAGACAGCCCCACATTTATGGAAGCTATAACAAAAGAAAGATATCGGGCTTCAAGCAAGCCGCCGGGTGTATTTTCAGCAAGCGCATTAAAATTTAAATAAATTTCTGTAACAAATAAGATAACCGGTATTAATATTTTAATGAAGCTACCAATCTTTGAGGCTGACATTGGCTCTCTACCAACTGCAATTTTGTTGTCAATTTGAAAATCATTGAGAGCCTGTTCAGCCTCATCTTGATCGTATCTTGCTTGCCTAACTTTACCAAAAAAATGCTCTACTTGGATGTTCCATTTTCCTTTCATGCTCATTCTTTCTTCTTCATAACCATTAGTTTCAAATGTTTCTCTTTGAAAATGAATTTCATCCTCAAGCGTTCTATTATCTTCACTACCTATCAATGTAAAATCAGGTATTCTATTTAACTGTTTTTCATAATGAGAACTTATGGTTGTATACACGTCTCTTTCAGTTTGCGTTAAATTTGCAGCTTCAGACCTAGGATGTTCTCTTGCTCCTTCTCTTTTGCCATTTTCTTTTGGATCTATGTACTTATTTATAAAATCACTGTTAATTGATTGCCATGATTGCGCAGGTCTAAGCTGAACAATTTGCTTTTTTGTATTTTTAAATGAAGGGACATTATCTTTATTTTTACTAATGTGCTGATATATCAAATATATTAAAACAGCCGCTAAAACCCCTGCCATTACCATCATGATTGTCTCTGTCATGAATAAACTCCTCTTTATCTCTTTTCAACATTAGTTGAACCAGAAGCATAATTAATGTGTAAATATGCTACTTAATTTTTTCGAACCGTTGATTATATACCTAATAACTGTTGCAGGTCTATTATTAGCATATTTATAAAATTTTTTTATTAAATTAATTTAAAAAAAATGGTGCCCAGAGGTGGGATCGAACCACCGACACAAGGATTTTCAGTCCTTTGCTCTACCAACTGAGCTATCTGGGCCTAAATTGAACATCGGATTATAGGCAAGTTTGTAAATATTGTCATCAAGTTAAAGTTTTAAGAACGAACCCTTTCATTATTGGGATCATATAAAGACCCCTTGCCAACAATTTGCACAGTGATTGGATAAATTCCATCACCATCTTCGTTGAAGTACTCAATTAACAATTGTTTGCCTTGAATTGCAAGTTCTTTTGGTAAGTAACCCATAACTACAAATTTTTTGATAGAAGGGCAGTAAGACATTCCAGTCGTATAAGACCTCCTACCTTTAATATCGATAGGTACTTCACCTGTTGCAGGATCAATAATTGGAGAGATACCGACAGGATATCTTGGAACACCTGATACGTTTAAATCATCCAAAGTCATAGTACATAGAATGGCGCATGGATCCTCTTCTCGATGAGATAAATGAGCATCTTTGCCATGGAAATCTGCTTCTTTTACAAGCGGTCTTTGAATGGCTGCCTCAATAGCAGTATATTCTGTTTCAAGATCAGCTCCTTGAAGTCTAAAACTTTTTTCAAGACGTCTACTATTTGCATATGTTTCGATACCAACTGGGACTACTCCAACTTCAAGCAGCGAATCGTAAAGCGCTAAACCATCATCTTTGTTATTGTTAAAGTAAATCTCCCAACCACTTTCTCCAACATATGAAATTCTGGCTGCCCAAACGTCAACTTTTTTACCACCAGATAAGTTAAGCGTTAAATTTTTTGCGGTAACAAATGTAAAATTTTGAATATCAATCTCATTTGGGTCTATAAAATTTCCTAAAGCATTTACAGCTTTTGGTCCCCATAGACCTAGTGTTGCTATGTCATGAGTTCTAATATTTATGTCGGCATTCAGTCCGTTGTCATCTCTGTAATTACGCAAAGTAACCCAATCACGATTTCCATCAGCACCACCGGTTACAATTCTGTAGCTATCAGCTCCCAAGCGAGAGATAGTTAGATCAGCATGCACTCCGCCATCTTCATCTAAAAAGTTCGTATAAACAACTTTACCTTCGGGAGTATTGCCTCCAACTTTTGCAACTGAAAGGTACTCCAGCATACGCTCTGCATCTGGACCTTTGATGTCCATAATAGGGAAGTGAGATAAGTTAATCATGCCAACTGAATCACTCATAGCCAAGTGCTCAGCATTAGCAACATCATAGGGTACATGACGTGTATCCCATTCATTTTCTCTTAATGGCACCTCTTTCATATAGTCTTCAAGTTTTTCTCTGTTACTTGTATAAGCTAGAGCTCTTTCCCAGCCTGCAACCTCATTTTCAAAATGGCCACCAAGCTCTTTTTCTCTTTCATAGAATGGACTTATAAATATTTCTCTTTGTGTAATATATGGTTCTCTGGGATGAACAGCAGGCGTATATATAGTTTGAGAGTTTTCAAATGCTCTTGTTTTCACAAAATCTCTTTCTTTTTGATGCGGATAGAATCTTGATATATCAAAAGAATGCATGTCTACTTGAGTTTTACCATGAACCATTGCTTCTGCACATAATCTTGCACAACCTGGTCCATCTTTTACCCAAACAGCTTCACATAACCAAAATCCTCTAACTTCCGGACTTTCACCAATTAAAGAGCCTGCATCAGCTGTTACAGAAAGAAGTCCATTAAATGAACTTTTTTCATCCCAGCCCAATTCACTGAGAATTGGTGTTGTTTCAAATGCTTTCTCTAGAGGTTCTGCGATTTCTTCAAGTTCTAAATATCTCATAGAATCAGATAACATGGTCTTATCAGGATTTCCAATATCTTCTGGATCAACTAACCTAGGATTTTTATCCTCATAAAATCCCCATTCAAGCATGCCACCATGAAATTTTCCTGTATCCCTAACATAAGCTGAATTACCTTGATCCCTAAGAAGAGGATAAACAAGCATTTCTTCAGTATCTTGGATATCTTCGTATGGTCCAAAAAATAACAGAGGATGTTCCACAGGCATTAGTGGAACACCAACCCCAGCCATATCTCCCATTAGAGGTCCCCAAATTCCTGAAGCAATTACAACCTTATTTGTTTTAATTGTTCCTTTATCAGTTTTCACAGCAACAATTTTTCCATTTTCTGTTTCAAACCCAATAGCTGGAGTATTGGTAAATGTTTTTAGTGCGCCTTTTTCTTTTGCAGTTTCTACAGCAAAGTTCACTACTTCTTGTGATCGAGGAACCACAAGACCTGCGTCCGGGTCCCACATAGCGCCAATCATAGAATCTTCTTCAAGTAATGGAAATTTTTCAACTGCTTCAGCTGCTGATATTAATCTTACATTTGTACCAAATGCTTTTCCTGACGCAACTTTTCTTTTAAGTTCTTCCCACCTTTCTTCATCACCTTTTCGGCAAATTTCTAATCCGCCTTTTTTTAAAAAGAAACCATTTTCTTCATAAAATTTTCTACTAAATGCCGTTGTCCAGCAACCTAATTTGTCATGTGTTGTGTTATAAACAAAATCAGAAGCATGTGCCGTTGAAGCAATATCAGATGGAATGATTGTAGATTTTTCTAATCCAACAATATTTTTTTGACCTAGCTCAGTAAGCCAATATGCAAGCATTGAACCAACAATTCCACCAACACCAACAATGACAACTTCTGCTTCAGATGGGAATTTAGAATTTGTTTTATCAGCCATACTTTGCACCCCTTAAAGATATGAAACTTCTTAAATTAAACGTTATTTTTTTATTTTTGTAAATCAAAATATTTAATGAATTAGAACCCTTAAAATTGCTGATTTTTGAGTTAAGAAAATAATGTAATTAAAGCAAAAACTATACTTTTTAGTCTAAAGCTTTGAAGCCTGTAGCTTTTTCATAATCTTCGTTATTAAAGAATTTATCCATTTGTTCCATCAAGTATTTTCTATTCTCTGGATCAGACATATCTAGATGTTTTTCATTTATCAGTGTGGTTTGATGTGACTTCCACATCTCCCATGCTTCCTCAGAAACTAAGTTCATAACTTCAAGACCTTTTGGGCCTGGCATTGGAGGAACTTTAAGTGCGGGTAATTCTTTACCAAGTTTTTTACATAATATTTTCTTATCCATAATTCTCTATTATAGTCTTAATGGGTTTTGGCATACCATAATTATGAATTTGATCCTTTCTAATCCACTGATGCTCCATATTAGTTTTAATTTTGAACGGATTTTTATAATCAATCACTTCAATGGTGATGTCTAATTCAATATGAGACAAGAGATGGTTAATATTTTTGATTTTTCTTTTAGTTGATTCTGGAAAATAATTATTTACATCATTAAACTCATGATCGTAAGGGACCCAGAGACTCTCCCAGAAACTTTTTCTATTTTTTTTGAATAATAGGAAGCGCTCATTTGAATGCGCCAATGTAAAATGAATTTTTTTATAAGATCTTTTTTCCCGAACCTTGTTATTTATTTTTAAGTCCTTGAAAGCACTTTTGCAAGTTTTATTAAGAGGGCAGTTTATACAATCAGCAGATTTCATTTGGCATATAGTCGCACCTAAATCCATAATACCTTGAGTATAATTAAAGATACCTTCTTCAGGTGTCAAATCATCAGATAATAGCCATAACTTTTTTATGGAATTTTTTTTATTTAAATTAACTTTTTTATATCTTGATATTACTCTCTTAACATTGGCATCTAATATTGGATATGATTGTTTATATGCAATTGACATAATTGCTCCAGCGGTAGATCGCCCTATGCCAGGAAGTTTTATCAAATCTATAAATCTCCTTGGAAATCTATTCTTAAAATCTGACCTTATTATCTCTTTTGTTTTATAGATATTTTTTGCTCTTCTGTAAAAACCCAGCCCTGACCATAGGGCAAGAATCTCATCTTCAGAAGCTGAAGCAATTGCTTTCAAGTTTGGATAAGTTGAAATAAATCTTTTAAAAAAGGGTATAACGGTTTTGACTTGGGTTTGTTGAAGCATTATCTCTGAGATCCAAATCCTATATGGAGATATATTTTTTCTCCATGGAAGGCCATCTCTTCCATCAGAAAGATACCAATCAGATATTTTTTGAGAAAAATCTTTATATTGTGGTTTAGAATTATTCAATTAAGTTTTTCTTGCTTATTAAATCTCCATTTTCATTAAAAATATAATGAATCGGAGCGCCGGTTGGTATTTCTAATTTCACAATATCTTCGTCAGACGTATTATCTAAAAACTTTATAAGAGATCTAAGGGAGTTCCCATGCGCAGCAATTAGAATATTTTTATCTTCTAAGATTAAAGGATAAATTTTCTCTAAATAGTATGGAAGAACCCTTTCTCCAGTTTCTTTTAATGTTTCGCCGCCTGGTGGCCCTTTGTCATATGACCTTCGCCACATCTGAACTTTTTCTTCTCCCCATTTTTTTCTACAATCGTCTTTGTTCAGACCCTGCAGATCTCCATAAAACCTTTCATTTAAAGACTTATCTTTAATAATATTAATATCAGTATTGTTACTAATTTCTAGGATTATCGATCCAGTTAATTGTGCTCTTGTTAATGCTGAAGTAAACATAAAATCAAATTTAATACCTAGTTGCTTTATTAAATCTCCAGCATTCTTTGCTTCATCGATTCCTTTTCTAGTTAATCCAGGATTCTCCCATCCCGTGAAAAGGTTTTTTTCATTCCATTCGCTTTGCCCATGCCGAACTAGAATTAGGTTTCTTTTGCTCATTTATATTTTTTTTAATTAATCTTCTTCATTTTAATGGATAATATACTAATGGAACTAATTAATTTTTTAATTGAACATTTCTACTTATCAGTCCCTTTGCTAATAGTTATTATCCTGCTTTTAGTATCAAATGCTAAAAAGGGTGGTAAAAAAATTTCTTGTCAGACTCTCATTAGCATGTCTAATAAAGATCAGGCATTGATAATTGACATTCGAGATTCTGCATCTTTTGAGGCAGGACACATAACGGCATCAAAAAATATTCCTTCAAGCGAAATATCAAGAAGATTAAATGAGATCAAGAAGGATGATAAATTTATTGTACTTGTTTGCGATATGGGAAGTGTTTCTCCAAATGCTGGAGAGATTCTTAAGAAAGAAGGATTTGAGAATATTTTTATATTAAAAGGTGGAATTAATCAGTGGAGAATGGATAATCTTCCGTTAATTTAAATGCCGTGTTCTTTCATTTTCTTTGAAAGAGTATTTCGCCCCCATCCTAAAATTTGAGCTGCATCGTTTTTCTTTCCATTAGACTTTTCAAGTGCTGTTCTTATTAGCATTTTTTCTATTTTTGATATTGCGATTTCAGAAAGACCAGAATCTATATTCATAGAAACATTCTTTAACCAGTTTTGCATTCCATCTTCCCATGAGGTTGATGGGATATCAGTAACTTCAAATTCTTTAACTTCTGTTGGCAGGTCTTGAACTTTTACACTTTGAGACGGAGACATTAATGTTAACCAGTAGCAGACATTTTCTAACTGTCTGACATTTCCTGGCCAGTCATACCTGCTTAATGAAACCATTGCTTCGTCAGTAATTACTCTAAGATCCTCATCAAGAGAATCAGAATAGTTTTTTAAGAAAAATTTCGAGAGATTAGGAATATCCTCTTTCCTGTCTCTTAATGGAGGGACTTCAATCTTTATAACATTGAGTCTGTAGAACAAGTCTTCTCTAAAGTTTTTTTGAGATACTAAATTATTAAGATTCTGATGTGTGGCAGCAATAATTCTAACGTCAACTTTTATAGGCTTATCACCTCCAACTCTATAGAACTCTTTATTTGAGAGGACTCTTAAAAGCCTTGTCTGAGAATCAAGAGGCATGTCGCCAATTTCATCTAAAAATAACGTGCCTCCGTTAGCTTGTTCAAATCTCCCAATCCTCTTGTCTACCGCTCCTGTAAATGAGCCTTTTTCATGCCCAAACAATTCTGATTCAACAAGTTCTTTAGGAATATCAGCCATATTTAAAGCTATAAATGGCATATCATGTCTAGGGCTATTTTTGTGAAGTGATTTTGCAATTAACTCTTTCCCAGTGCCAGATTCACCCTGTATGAGAACAGTAGCTATGGTATTAGAAAGCTTCCCTATGGATCTAAATACGTTTTGCATCGCATTTGACTCTCCAATAATATCTAACTTAGTTTCTTTTTTTAAACCTTTTGTTTTTGGTTTTTCTTCTAATGCTCTTTGAATTATTTCAATAGCATCTTCTAGATCAAAAGGTTTGGGGATATATTCAAAAGCTCCTCCACCAAAAGATTCAACAGCAGCTTGCATATCAGCAAAGGCTGTCATAATAATTACGGGCAAATTTTCGAAATTGTTATTGATATGTTTTAAGAGGTCATAGCCTAACATGCCAGGCATTTGAACATCAGTAATTATTAAATCAGGCTGATTATTTTCTAAACTTTTTACCAGATCATCAGCAGATGAAAAACTTTTAGTTTTAAAACCAGAGCTTGATAGGCTTTCTTCTAATACAAGCCTTATAGCCTCATCGTCGTCAGCGATCCATATCTTATGCAATTTTAGACTCCCTATTCTCTATCTTTATAGGTATATGAATAGCAAAAACAGTATTTCCAGGACTTGAATTAAAGAATATACCCCCTCCATGAATTCTTATTATATCTTGAGCAATAGTCAGACCCAGTCCAGATCCATTTTCTTTTACAGATACCATAGGAAAAAAAACTTGATCATGAATGTCTTCAGGTATGCCAGGACCATTATCTTTTATTTCTATACAGCAAATAGTTTGATGAATTTTTCCATTAATAGGTTTACCATATTCAATTCTAGATTTGATTTCAATAAAGGCATTTTCAGTTCCTTCAATCGCTTGCTGAGCATTTTTAACAATATTTAATAAAGCTTGAACAAACAAGTTTTCATCTCCATTAATTTCAGGGATACTCGGATCATAATCTCTTAAGAGCTTAACTTTCTCAACCTCATCGGCTTCAGCAAGCGCATATACTTTTTCAAGTGCTGAATGAATATTGAAAGTTCCAAAATTAGGCTTTGAAGGAGGCGTTAAAATTTTAGTAACGATAGAATTCAGTCTATCTGTTTCATTGATGATAATATTTAAAAATTTAGAAGAGAAATCGTCATTCAATTTTTTTTCTAAGATTTGGGCACTGCCTCTAATCCCAGACAAAGGATTTTTTACTTCATGCGCTAAAGTTCTTGCAAGATTTGCTGCAATTTTTTGTGTAGAAAAAGTTTTAGTAGAGTCTATTATTTTATTAAGATTATCTACACACAAAATCTCTAGTATCAAGCAGTTGAAATCAGTGCTCCATGAGACTGTCAGGTCGATAACTCTCTTTGTATTTGCTGATGTGGTTAATTCAAAATCTCTTTTTGTCTTGGCACCATTTTTGTGAATAGTCTTCTTTAATAAGCTAATAAGCTTTCCGTTAGTTTCTTCTGAGAACTGATCTGTGATTAGATTATCTTTTTTATTTAAGTTTAATACCCATCCTTTATTAAGAGCGGAATCATTTAACCAAAAAATCTTTAAATTTTTATCTAAAATCACAACTTCTGAAGCAAGTTGATTTAAAAATGATAATTTAGTTTTATCTATTTTCATTCTTGTATGCCTGCCTCATTCAAATAAATGAGGCAGATTTATGCAATTAAAATTACTTAGTTAATGTTCCTACAATATGAGATAGGATCTTATATGGATCTGCATTTGATGCAGGTCTTCTATCCTCTAAGTAGCCATTCCAATTATGTTCTACGGTGTATACAGGTATTCGTATGCTGGCTCCTCTATCACTTACTCCATAAGAGAATTGATCGATGCTTTGTGTTTCATGAAGACCCGTTAATCTCATGTCATTATCAGAACCGTATGAAGCAATTCCTTCTTCATGAACTTCTCCTAACTTATCACACATTGAGTTAAACAATTCTTCAGATCCTGCAGTTCTCATTGCTTCATTTGAGAAGTTACAATGCATGCCGGAACCATTCCAATCACCAGTTTTTGGCTTAGGATGTATATTTACACCTACACCAAATTCTTCAGCAATTTTATAGAGTAAATATCGACTAACCCAAAGATCATCAGCTGCTTTAATTCCTTTACCAAAACATTGATATTCCCATTGGCCTATTGCAACCTCAGCATTAGTTCCAGTTAACTCTATTCCTAAATCTAAACAAGCAAGAAGATGAGCATCAGATATTTCTCTTCCAGAAACATTCCCAGCACCAACTGCACAGTAGTAGGGGCCTTGAGGTCCTGGCTCTCCATTTTCCCATCCCAAAGGCTCACCTGTTTCAGGGTCAGTGAAAAAGTACTCTTGTTCAAATCCAAACCACCATTCATCAGTTACAACTTCAGCTGCTGCAGCTCTGAAATTAGATGGATGAGTTTTATGATCTGCTGTTTGAACTTGTGTCATAACTAAATCATGTCCATTTGGATTTTCATATGTTTGAACTGGTAAAAGTAAGCAGTCTGAACTACCACCTTCTGCCTGTTCTGTTGAAGATCCATCAAAAGACCAATCGGGTGGTGTTTCATCCTTAGTTGCCTTAACTTTGCTTCTCATTGATGGCTCTGGCTTGTATCCATCAAGCCATATATATTCGTAAGTTTTCATTAATTTCTCCTAAAAATTAGTAATAATAAAAATTGATACAATAATATGCTTACACTTAATTAATGTGTATTTGCACATATATTGATATTATTATGCATTATTTATGTGCAAAATAAAGTTTTTTGCTCATATTTAAGACATTTTATTAAATTTCTAAGAAATATCTAATTTTTTCTAGTTTTTTCTCTAATGATTCATAAGAATGACTTCCGCCAAAGAAAACTTCTATATTCGAACCTTTAAAATAAGAATAAGTATCTAAGTAATTGAGGACTTCGTCACCTGATTCTAATAATACAAGAGTATTTCTTTGATTTTCGTATGATTTAAATGATATAGATCTAATGAAACTAATATCTGATTTTGTTAAATTAAACTTTTGGCCCGTTGAGTAATTTTCATTTTTTCCAAGATAAGCATCAAAACCTTTTAAAGGTGGAGTAGCAGGATTAATTAATACCGCTTTAGTTTTGTGTAGGCTAGAAAAATAAGCTGCATAATAACCACCTAATGAACTCCCAATAAAAGCAATAGGTTTTTGACTGGATTCTATAAGATTATTTATTTCTTCGACTGCATTTTGAAAATTATTATTTAAGTCTGGAACTATTACTTCCATATCGTTCTTTAATGATGAGATATATTTTTTAAAGAGTTTTGCTTTATTAGAATCAGAGGAAGAGGCAAAACCATGAAAATATAGAATGGTTTTTATCATTAATACTTAATATCTGTATTAAGTCCTGTTAATAAGATACTTTCTAACCATTCTGTTAAAAATCTATTTTGTTGTAATTTTTCATCTTTTGATTGGGATTTAGTCACTTTCATAAAATAAGGTATTGCCTTCTCTCCTTGATATGAAATAACTTCTGCTAGCTTCGCATCGATACACACTTGAATCCTGATAACAAAGGAATTAAAAATTCCATAATTAACGTTTTGCTTAGCCTCTATTATCAACGTGTGTTTAGATCTATTAATTACATTAAATGAGATTGTGTTTGAGGAGGAATCTGGGTTGATGGTTTCAAATGAATAACTGTTTTTAGAAAAATTTTGTAATATTTTTTTTATACGCAAAAAATTAGCCTCGCAAACAGATAACTGATGTGAGGTCTTAGGAAGTTTTTTTAACATCTTTAAATTTTATATTCTTTCTTGAATGGTGTATATCTTTCACATGCCTTTAAATAAATATCAATTTCTTTCCTTTCTTTATTACAGAATTCATTAATAGCATTATTGAAATCCTTTTCTTTTATGTAGTGATAAGAGGATGTTTTTATAGGCTCAAAACCTCTTCTAATTTTATGCTCACCTTGCACACCAGGATCAAAGTTTTGTATTTTATTTTTAATACAATAATCTATACCTTGATAATAGCAGCACTCAAAATGAAGTGAATCAATATTATATATTGATCCCCAATGTCTTCCATATAGAGTATCACCGCCATGAAAACACAAGGACCCAGCAATATTTTTCTCATCAATCTTTGCAAAAAATATTATAGGTTTTATTGATTCTCTTCTTTCATGAATCATTTTAAAGAATTCTCTGTTTAGGTATGGTCTTTGTAATCTTTGCTCATATGTATTTTTATAGAAAACATAAAATTCATCCCAATCATTGTGATCAAGACTCTTAGCATCCCTGATATCAAAATTGATATTAAGATCAGATATTTTTTTTCTTTCCGAACGGATATTTTTTCTTTGCCTTGATTTAAAGATATTTAAATAATCTTCAAAGTAATCATAATTTTTATTTTTCCATACAAACTTATATCCATTTCGTTCAATAAAATTATTTTTCCTCAAGTCATCTATTAGAACCTTATCTGGAAACAAGATATGCCATGATTCAATATCTTTAGAAGCCATATGGTCAATCACTTCATTAAAAAAATTGTCATGCATTTTATTTCCAATAATTTTTTTACTTTCACATGGGGTAAAAGGTATAGCTGATAACAATTTTGGGTAGTATTTTCTTCCAGCCCTTGCAAGCGCATATGACCAAGAATGATCAAATACAAATTCACCATGACTATTATTTTTTAAATAAATTGGCATGAAGCCATCAAGTTTATTATTTTTGAAACAAGTGAGATGATTTGGTTGCCATCCTGTATCTTTTGTTACACACCCAGACAACTCAAGTGAAGACAAGAAATCATAATTTAAAAATGGCGAATTAAGATTATTTAATAATTTATTAAAGTCTAATTTATTTAAAGATGAGGTTTTATCAACGAACTTAAAAACTTCGCTCATCTTACTTAATTAGAAATATTTCAAATACAAAACCAAGAACACATATAAGACCAATCCAATTATTAGCCTTAAATGCTTCAAGAAATTTTGATTTCTTAATGAGCCTATTTTGATAAAAGTATACGATCATTAAGCCAATAAACACAATGACAAAATAAAATGAAAATTTGTTAATTATTGCCAAATACAATAATGATCCATAAAAAATTAGATGAAGGATTTGTGCATAAATTACTGCATGATCTCCCCACAAAATTGCAGTAGAATTAATATTAATTCTCAAATCGTCTTCCTTGTCTTCAAGGGCATAAAAAGTATCAAAGCTTATAATCCAAGCAATAATACCTAAATACATAATAGCCAAAGAGGGCGTAAAATATGAGGATTCCAATGAATATGCTATGAGACATCCCGATCCAAAGGTAATGCCTAAAAAGAACTGAGGAGCTAAGAAAAATCTTTTGGTTAAAGGATATAAGATGATGAATATTGCAAAGAAAATAGAGATTTTTATGGTTAATGGATTTGTAAATATAAGCAAAATAATTGATGCAAACCCTAATATGATAAAGAGCAAACAGGCTTCAAGAATTGAAATCGTGCCAGATGCCAATGGCCTATTAGCAGTTCGGGTAACAAGCCTATCGATCTTGTAATCACTAATGTCATTAATTATGCATCCACAAGATCTTACAAGTACAGATCCAACAAATACAATAATAAAGTTTTTAATGTTTGAAAAACCTGATTGAAGAATTCCAAGCAATAGACCTAATAGCGAGGGCCATAAAAGAAGATAGATGCCAATTGGTTTATCAATTCTAGCTAACTGTATATAAGCTTTAAGTTTATTCATGGGTACTATCTTTATAATAGATATATTCTATAAGGAAGACCTCCATAACAGAAAAAGGCATTTTATTTACAAGGTATTTTGTTTTTCTGCCCCAATAATGCTTGAGAAACTCTCCACGAAATGATGAATACAAGACATCCTTTTTTTTAAAAACATCTTTTTCAAAAAGAATATCACCTAGTGGTTTATTTCCAAGCTCACCCAGCGATGAAAGCCCTCCTTTAATTGTTTTTAACGGAATGCATGATCTTGCCCATACTTTTGGTTTGTTATTTTCACGAAGGAATACTTCCCTAACTTTTATTTTTCCACCTATATTACCCAAAAAACTTTTTTCATCATCACGCACAAAATCAACCTTATCTTTTACAAGTTCTAACTCAAAATCTCCATTTGATTTAATTCGTTCTGTAATTGGACCTTCTTCTAAAAGCCAAGATTTAATTTCTTTATCTTCTTTATCACACAGCAATAAATTCATTTCTTCAAATGAAATCCACTCTCTTGTGTGCATTAGGTTCATTAATATTAGTAAATAAATCTGATATTATAGCCCGTTGAAATTAATGTATTTATTAAATATTTAAAATATATGAAATATAAAAAATGGGAATGCATTGTCTGTGGCCTAATATATGATGAGGAATTAGGATGGCCAGAAGATGGTATAGAGGCTGGAACCACTTGGGAAGATGTTCCTGAGGATTGGTTATGCCCGGAATGTGGTGTTGGTAAAGAAGATTTTGATATGATTGAAATAACATGATAGATACTCCAAAAAATCTAACAAGAAATATTCTTCTTGGAATGTTTTTTGGTTTTGTAGTAGGAGCATCCTTTTATTATCTTGATTTTTTTCCAGATTCTCTCACAAGCTTTATAACTGTATATGTCTTTAATCTTGGCGGATCAGTATTTATAAATCTTTTAAAAATGCTGATTATTCCATTGGTTTTCTTTTCACTTGTATCAGGAATATCTTCTCTTACAAGCATGCAAAGCCTTGGAAATATTACTTTAAAAACTATAACTCTGTATCTTTCTACCACCGCAATTGCTGTTACATTATCTTTGGTAGTCGGATCAATCTTCAAACCTGGTTCTGGATACTCTTCAGATATAGCTCCACCTGATAAGTTACCTGAAGGGCAGGGAATTTATGAAACAATATTGGGTATTTTCCCCTCTAATATTATTGAAGCTATGGCTCAGAATCAGATGTTAGCAGTTGTATTTTTTAGCATATTGTTTGGAATTGCATTAAATAAAACAAATCATTTAACAGGAAATTTTAGTAATGTTTTTGAGAAATTAAATACTGTTTTTATGCAGCTTGTTATCATGATCATTTCTTTCGCACCCATTGGAGTATTTTGTTTAATAGGAAAATTCGTAATTACTGACGGGCTAGATATTTTTCAGGAAGCTTTTAAATATGTGATTTTGTTAATCTGCGTATTAATTTTTCATGCCCTAGTTACGTATGCATTAATTTTAAAGATTTTTACGAAATTAAATATAGTTACTTTTTATAGAAAAATGAAAGAGGTTGCTATTTTTGCATTTTCAACATCTTCAAGCGCTGCAACAATTCCAGTAACACTTAAAACAGTTCAAAATGACTTAGGGGTAAATAAAAATGTTTCCTCTTTTGTAATCCCAGTTGGAGCAACAATTAATATGGATGGTACTGCAATTATGCAAGGCATGGCAACAGTTTTTATTGCTCAAATGTCAGGCATAGATCTAACCTTAATCCAGTATGTGCAAGTTGTGATTCTCGCAGTTGTTACATCAATTGGAACAGCTGCAGTTCCATCTGCTGGAACAATTACATTAGTAATCATTCTTCAACAATTTGGACTTCCTTTAGAAGCTATAGGCATTATCTTGGCAGTAGATCGTATTTTAGACATGATAAGAACTTCAGTTAATGTAACAGGCGATGCGGCAGTGGCCTGTGTTGTTGCTAGCTCTGAAAATCTTTTAGATAAAGAAGTATTCAACAAATAGAATAAAATATACGTTTTCTTATAAATTATTTGCTAGAATGCTTTATTAAAAATAAGGGGTTTCTATATGGATAATTTAATCATTCCACCAGTTTTAGGTCTATTGGGTATGGTCATGGCATTTATAGTTTATATGCTTGTCATGAAATATCCTGATGGCGAAGATAAAGTAAAGAAAATTGGTGACCAGATTCACACCGGAGCACTAACCTTCATGAAAACAGAATATAAATATCTGTTTATTTTTATGGGTGTGATTGTTGGCTTAGCTTGGTATGCATTAGGTCCTTATACAGCAATAGCAGTTATTGTAGGTGCTTTATGTTCATCAATTGCAGGATTTATTGGAATGTACGCTGCTACTAAAGCAAATGTAAGAACAGCAACAGCAGCTCAAAAAGATGGCTCTGCTGCAGCTTTAACAGTCTCTTTTTACGGCGGCTCAATAATGGGTCTTTGTGTGGCATCATTAGGCCTAATAGGCTTAGGAGGCTTATATTTTTTCTATATACCAGCTGAAATTGATCCTCATAAGCTTGAAGGTTTTGCTATGGGCGCATCTGTAGTAGCTCTCTTTTCGAGAGTAGGCGGGGGAATTTTTACAAAAAGTGCAGATGTTGGAGCCGATCTTGTTGGCAAGATTGAAGCAGGCATCCCTGAAGATGATCCAAGAAATCCTGGTGTTATTGCAGATAACGTTGGTGATAATGTTGGAGATGTTGCTGGAATGGGTTCAGATATATTTGAATCATATTGTGGTTCTATGATTGCATCAATAGCTATAGCTTATACCTTAGGTAATAAAGATATGATGATGCTTCCTTTAGCTTTAGCATCGACAGGTTTAATAGCATCAATAATTGGAATATTTATAGTTAAGCTTCAGTCTGCAAAAGCACCTGCAAGCGCATTAAGATCTGGAACTCTTTTAGCACCAGTAATATTTGTTGCTATGGCTTATTTCATAATTAATTCTTTTGAAGAAGTTGGAATGAACGTATGGTGGTGCGTCATAGCTGGAGCAGTCGGGGGCGTATTGATTGGCTTAATCACAGAATATTATACAGGTGGAAAACCAGTTAAAAAGATTGCTGAATCAGGCAATACAGGACCAGCAACAGTTATGATCTCAGGACTATCAGTTGGCATGCAATCTGTTGTAATACCAATCGTTATTTTGGCTGGAATAATTCTTGTCTCAACTCAATTATCAGGTATTTATGGTGTTGGAATTGCTGCTGTTGGTATGCTTGCAACCGTTGGAATAACAATGGCAATAGATGCATATGGGCCGGTTGCAGACAATGCAGGTGGTATTGCTGAAATGTCAGGTATGGGTGAAGAGGTAAGAGAAATCACCGATTCTCTTGATGAATTAGGAAATACTACTGCTGCAATTGGAAAAGGTTTTGCAATTGGGGCCGCAGCACTAGCCGCTCTAGCAATAATTTCTGCTTTTTCAGCTGTAGTAGCTGATGCTAATCCTGAATTTTCATTAGCACTTACTGAGCCAATTGTTTTGGTTGGGATGTTTATTGGGGTCTGCATACCTTTTTTAGTTTCATCAATAACTATGACAGCAGTTGGAGACGCAGCTTTTGAAATGATTAATGAAATAAGAAGACAATTTAAAGACATACCAGGATTAATGGAAGGTACAGCAGAACCAGATTCTGAAAAATGTGTTGAAATTGCGACCACAGCTGCTTTAAAAAAAATGATGTTGCCTGGAGTGATTGCCGTATCAATGCCAGCTATTGTTGGTTTTGGACTAGGCGCACAAGCTTTGGGTGGAATGCTTGCTGGCGGATTACTTGGCTGTGTTTCATTAGCACTAATGATGGCAAACGCTGGAGGAGCTTGGGATAATGCAAAAAAATATGTTGAGAAAGGTAATCTAGGGGGCAAAGGTTCAGATACTCATGCAGCTGCTGTAGTTGGAGATACGGTTGGAGATCCATTCAAGGATACCTCTGGCCCATCAATGAATATCCTTATAAACGTAATGGCTATAGTTAGTTTGGTTATAGCACCACTTTTAAGCATTTAATTAGAATATTGAATATTAAGAATCCAGGGTTGCATCCCTGGATTTTTTTTGACTAAATTGAACTAATGAAAAAAAATATTTTAATAATTGGGTACGGAGATATAGCAAAAAGGCTAAGTGCTATCCTGTTTAAAGATATTTATGAAATATATGGAATTTCTAGAAGCAAAAAGAGAGGCTTAGAAAATTTTATCGAATATGATTGGTTATCTAAAAAACTACCAAAGCTTGAATGCAAGAATTATGAAACTATAGTCTTTATACCCAAACCAAGTAAGAATAATCATGCAGGATATAAAGAGGGATTTCTTAATTCTTCTGAGAATATTTTTGGTTTCTTAGAGGCTTCAGAAAAGATTTTTTATAAAAAATTTATTACCATTTCGTCTACAAGTGTTTTCGGTCATAAAGAAGATCGAAAATCCAATATGGATACGTCCATGCTTAAAGAGGAAGATTCAGATGCAAGTCCTTTGAGGCTTGGAGGGCAAATTATTACAGAATATGAAAAGAATCAGATTAAAAGATATGCTGAAAGATTAATAGTTTTAAGATTATCTGGCTTATATACTTCCAAGCCAAAATCTAAAAACCACTTACATAGAGATAATGCTGCAAAGATTATAAAATTTTTCATAGAAAATGATTTTAATTTTACTTCTCATCAAATATTTAATTGCACCGAAGATTCAGCCTTACTAGGCGATATTTCAAATGAAAAATTAAAGAAATTAGGTTTTATTTTTGACAGATATAACTAGAACTTAAGCTTATTGCAAAATACAATAAATATATGACTAAAAGCATGACAGGTTTTGGGCTATCAAGCTCTGTAAATAAAGAATCTGAAGTATACGTTGAGATCAAGGGAGTGAACCATAAATTTCTTGATCTATCAATAAAGCCAAATGATTTAAGTAACGATCTAGAAGAATATATTAGAAAATCAGTCTCAAAGAATATCATTAGAGGAAGAGTTGATTTAAGAATCAAACTTGTGTCCTCCTCTAAAGTATCCTATTCAATAGATTCAAAACTTTTAACAAAATTTAAAAAATCATTAAAAGAAGGTCTTCAATTTAATGGAGATATTCACTTTAGAGATATCAAGGATGTGCCCGGTATATTTAAATCAGAAGTAACTAAAGATATAAATAATAAAATAATAAAGAAAGTCTTTAATGAAGCGATGAATGAATTTACTAGTTCTAGAAATAAAGAAGGAGAAAAAATAAAAAAAGTTTTATTAAAAAAAATAATACGAATTGAATCTGTTGCCACAAAAATTAAGAAATCAAATAATAAGAATTTAAAAAAGAGATCAAAATTATACAAAGATAAAGCATTAGGGCTGCTAAAAAATCTTGATGAGAGTCGACTAGAGCAAGAAGTGTCTATATTGGCCTTAAAATATGATGTTAGTGAAGAAATAGATAGAATTTTTTTTCATTCGGAATCTTTAAAAAAAGAGTTAAACAAGAAGACATGTAGTGGCAAGAAGATAGATTTCGTCTTGCAGGAGCTTTTTAGAGAAGCTAATACATTATCAGTGAAACTAGATGACCCTAATTTAAAAAATAATGCTCTTGATATGAAATTATTTATTGAAGAGATGAGAGAGCAGACTCAAAATGTTGAATAATAAAACTAAAGCCAGGCTGATTGTTTTTTCTGCGCCTTCAGGTGCTGGAAAATCTTCCTTAATAAAAGAAGTAGTATCAAACAGTTCTGGCAATATTGATTTATCTATTTCAGCGACAACAAGACCTCAAAGAAATGGAGAAGAGCATGGACGAGATTATTTTTTTATATCTGATGAAGAATTTAACAAACTTAAAGATCAGAACTCTTTTATAGAGTATGCAAATGTTTATGGCTATCAGTATGGAACCCTAAAATCCTTTGTAGATGAAAAAATCAAAAATGATATTAATGTGATTCTTGATATTGATGTTCAAGGCTTTGATCTTATAAGGAGTTCTATAAAAGAGCACGTATCAATTTTTATAATACCTCCATCAATAATGGAGTTAGAAAATAGATTAGTTTCGAGAGGATTAGATTCAGAAGAGGTTATTAAAAAGAGATTAAAAAATGTACAAACCGAACTTAAATATGCTGAATTATATGATTATATAATTCTAAATGACCAGTTTGAAAATACTCTTAATGAACTAACTTCTATAATTTATGATAAAAATTATAAATACGACAAAAAAATCAATATAAATTTGTTAAAAGATTTATTGGATTAATGGAGTGATTAGAATTAGAATACTCCTCCAGGAGAATAATAGATGGCTAGAATTACAGTAGAAGATTGCTTAGAAAAAATACCTAGTAGATTTGACCTTATATTAATGGCATCCAAGAGAGCTAGACAGCTTTCTACAACAAGTAGAGATCCACTTGTTGAGTGGGATAATGATAAACCAACATTAGTAGCTTTAAGAGAGATTGAAGAAGGGCTTCTTGATCAGGAAACTCTTGAAAAGACTCTTGAAGAAGATGTGTTGTTGGATGAGTTTGCAGTTCCAAGTAATAAAGAAGACGAAAACATAGGATAAATGACTATAGGGGAGTTATTTTGAGTGACCATGCGCTCCCAAATATATTGCTTAATGATTTTTCAGGAGGCAATCTTTTAAGACTTCCATCTAATTTTTATAAATCTGCAAAATTATATCTTGACTATAAATCAATAAAGAAAGTTCAAAAGGCTTATTCTGTAGGTTTTTATGCTCATCAGGGGCAAAAAAGAAGAGACGGCTCAAAATATATAACCCATCCTCTTGAGGTAGCTAAGATTTTGTTAGATCTTAGAATGGATTCAGATTCCATTTGTTCAGCATTAATGCATGATGTGCTTGAAGATTGTGATGTAAATAAGAATAATTTAAAAGAATTGTTTGGCTCAGATGTTGCAGACATTGTTGATGGCGTAAGCAAGCTTGGAAAATTAGATATAAAAGGTCGAAAGGATACCGAGGCTAATAATTTACAAAAGATGATGCTCGCTATGTCCAAAGATGTAAGGGTGGTGCTTGTAAAAATTTGTGATCGTTTACACAACATGAGAACAATAGAACACTTACCAAGGTCCAAGCAAATACAGAAATCAAAGGAAACGATTGAATTGTATGCTCCGCTGGCCTTAAGAATTGGTATGCAAGATATTAGATCTGAGCTTGAAGATTTAGCATTTCGATGCATTCATCCTTTGAGGGCATCAATGCTAGAAAGTGCAATAAGAAAATCCAGTGGAGGGCGAAAGAAAATAGTTTCGAAAATTCGTAAAGATCTTAAACGTCGTCTGAAAACAAATGGGATTGAAAAAGTAGGTGTAAAAGGAAGAGAGAAGAATATATATAGCATATATAGGAAAATCAAATCAAAACATAAACCATTCTCAGAAATTTTAGATGTCTATGGATTTAGAATACTAGTGGATTCTATTGATGATTGTTATAGATCTTTGGGCATAATCCATAATTATTTTTCCCCTATTGAAAATAGGTTTAAAGACTACATAGCAATACCGAAGAGCAATGGTTATCAGGCCTTACATACTAGTTTATTGGCTTTAAATGCTTTTCCTATTGAAGTTCAAATTCTAACAAGAAATATGTCTTCAATTGCTTCTTTTGGAATAGCCGCACATTGGCAATATAAAACTAAAGAAAACAACATAAGTTCTGGTTTAAGAGCAACAAAATGGTTAACAGGATTGGTTGATCTCCAGAAAAAAACTAAAAATCCTTCAGAATTTGCTCAATCAATTAAAACAGACTTAAATTCTGATGAGGTGTTCTTATTCTCTCCAAAAGGCGATATTTATGCTTTAAGAAAGGGCGCTACCCCTATTGATTTTGCTTATGAAGTTCACACCGATCTAGGGGATACAATAATTGGATGCAAAGTAAATAGAAATGAGGTGCCATTAAATATTGAATTAGAAACCGGACAAACGGTTGAAGTTATATCATCAAAAAAAGACTTTGAGTTAGATCCAGCGTGGTTGAATTATGTTGTAACAAGCAAAGCAAGAAGTGCTATTAGATCAAGATTAAGAAAACAGAAAATTTCTGATGCAAGAAAAGCAGGGAAGGTTATGCTTGAAACAGAATTAAAAAGAGCAGGTACAAGTCTTTCTGATTATAGGGGAAGCTCTCTTAAGAAAGTATTAGACATAATTGGAGTTACTTCTTTAAATAAATTACTTACTGATCTTGGGTTAGGAAAAAGAACAGGAAGCATTGTTGCAGAAAGGTTTTACTCAGGCCTACAAATTAGAGAAGGTATTAAAGAACTAAAGCCAGTACTAATTTTGGATAATAAGATTGAAAGCGTTACTATTAGATTTGCAAAATGCTGCATGCCGATTAAAGGCGATAATGTTATTGCGCACTCAGATACAGAAAGAGGAATAGTTCTGCATCATAAAAGATGTAAACAAGTCACACCATTTATAAAAAAAGATTCCAGATATATGCCTGCTATCTGGGGTGATAACAGTAAAGACCATTTATATAAGGCAAAGATAGATATTAATACCGAAGATAAAGTAGGAGTATTGTCAGAACTTGGTTCTGTATTCGCAAGATCAGGCATTAATATTGGCTCGGTAAATACAAAAACTATTGATAAAAAATTTGCTGGGTTTGAGGTAGAAATTGAAGTTAAAGATACACAAGAATTAAAAAATATTATGCAAAAAGTAAGATCGATGAAATTAACAACAAGTTGTAAAAGAAACATAAATGACAAATAGTAAAAAAATATTAATTTTTTTATGTACAATCCCTCTAATATCAATCTTTATATCCTCAAAGGAGTTTAATCAAATGTCTAAAGAAATTATTTCAACCAATAATGCTCCTCAAGCAATTGGACCATACTCACAAGCTGTTAAGACAGGAGATTTAATATTTATTTCTGGTCAGATTCCTTTAAATCCAAAAACAGGTGACTTGGTATCGGGATCAATTGAGGATGAGGCAAATCAAGTCCTTGAAAATATTCAGAGTATTTGTAAGGCTGCTGGTTATGGATTGGAAGATATTGTAAAGATAACAATTTTTTTAACTAATTTAGAAAATTTTGCAACAGTTAATGAGGTGATGACTAAACATTTCAATGAACCATACCCAGCAAGAGCTACGGTTGAAGTATCTGGACTTCCTCTTGGTGTCAATGTAGAAATAGAGGCAATAGTTGGGACAAATGGCTAAAAACTTACTCTCAATCAAAGATTTATCAAAAGATGAGATTTTAGATTTGATAAAATTTTCAAATAATTTTATTGATGATGAAGGAAATTTTAGAAAAGAAGATCTTTTTCCTGATAAAACTGTTGCAAATGTATTTTGTGAACCCAGTACTAGAACAAAATCATCATTTGCTATAGCAGCAGGGAACTTAGGATGTTCTGTAATTGATTTCAATATTGATAATTCATCCGTTCAAAAGGGTGAATCTATATTTGAGACAGTTGACGCTCTTAATCTCATGGGAGTAGATTTATGTGTATTAAGGCATCCTGAATCTGTAATACAAGAATTGGCTGACGCTCTCCCAAAAATGGTCTTTATAAATGCTGGTGAGGGATCTATATCTCATCCAACACAAGCCTTATTAGACATGAAAACAATTATGGATCATAAGAATTCATTAGATGGCTTAAAGATAGTAATCGTTGGAGATCTCGATCATTCTAGGGTTACTTCTTCTTTTGTAGAGGGCATATCTAATTTTTCTTTTGATTCTTTAACCTTTTCAGGACATCCAGAAATGTGCACCAACTATCAAAGCCCTTCAATAGGAAATTATGAGCCTGATATGGAGAAAGCTCTTCAAGATGCAGATGTTGTGATGACGCTTAGAATCCAGCATGAAAGATTTAAAGAGGAATTGAATTTAGATTTAGAAACATATAAGAATGCTTATCAACTTTCTTCAGAAAAGCTTGAGCATGCTAAGGGCGACGCTATTATCATGCACCCCGGTCCAGTGAATTATGTTGAAATAACAGAGGCTGTATATGATTCAGAAAACTCAGTTATTAGACAGCAAATAGCAAATGGTGTAGCCATAAGAATGGCGGTTCTATCAAGATTTTTGAGCGGTTAGTGTTCTCTTAACTGTTTCAACAACTGAAATAGTATTTTGATCAATTTCAACATTTACTCCAGACCCCTCCGTTAGAAAACCTAAGTTTGTAACCGAGAGAGTCTCTGGGATTAGATGAATACAGAAATTATCTGTATTAACCTTCCCAATAGTTAAACTACAACCATTAATACCTATGTATCCTTTTTCAAATATATATTCATTAAACTTCTTAGGAAACGAAACGATAATATCTTTAGTGCTGGCTTTATTTATAATTTTTTTAATTTTGCCAGTAAAGTGGATATGTCCTGACATCAAATGACCGCCAATTTCAGTTGAGGATTTAATTGATCTCTCTAAATTTACTAATGATCCTTTATTGAGTTTTTTTATATTTGTTCTTGATAGAGTTTCTTCAATGACATCAAATTTTAGTTTCTTTAAACCCTTATCTAGTGATGTTAAACAAACACCATCTACAGAAATGCTTGCACCTTTTTTGAGATTCTTATTGAACCCATTTGGGGGCAATATCTCTATTAAAATACTATCCTCTTTTAGAGATATTTTATTAACTTTACCAGTTCCCTGGACTATTCCTGAAAACATTTAAGCTCCCCAGGTTTCTCTGTATTTGTTTAAGTTATCTAAATGAATACTAAAACTTGAATCATTTTCTACATAAGTTATTAATGTATCTAGGTTAATAATCGATTCTACTTTTAGATCAAACTCTTGTTCTAGTTCTTTGCTCGAAGAAACCTCAGACAACCCCTTTTCTTGCCTATCTAGGCCAACTATGAAAGAGGAGGGAATTGCAGATAGGTTCTTAATTGACTCAATAGATTCTCTTCCAGCCGTGCCAGCAGAAAGAACATCATCTACTATTAAAACTTTTCCTGCAGGAGCAATACCAATTATGTTTCCTCCTTCTCCGTGATTTTTCTCTTCCTTTCTATTAAAAGATAGAGGATAATTTTTGCCTTCTTCACTAAAAAGTGTTGCCACAACTGAACCAAGGAAAATTCCTTTGTATGCAGGACCATAGATACAATCGAAAATTATTTTTTTATCTTTAATTGCATCAACATAGCATTTAGCTAAATCATATAAATTATATCCACCTAGCATATTGGCAGCATTGAAGAAGTAGGGACTGATTCTTCCAGATTTAAGTTTGAACTCACCAAATTGAAGGGATTTGGACTCTATTGCTAAATTTAAGAATGATATTTGATAATCTTTCACTTAATCAACGTAATCAATACAAGCTTTTTGATATTTTATAATTTCAGCAATTGCTGAACTACCTATATCAAGCATATCACTAAGTTCAGTTTTTGAAAAAGGCACACCCTCTGCAGTACCTTGTATTTCAATAAGTTCATCTTTTGCATTCATAACAATATTCAGGTCTGTATCTGCAGCGCTATCCTCATTATAGTCTAGGTCTAGTAATATTTTATTATCTTTAATACCAAGTGAAACTGCGGCAACAAAGGAATTGATAGCTCTTTGATCTGTATGATGGTCTTTAATTGCTAAGAAAAGTGCAACACAACCACCGGTAATAGAGGCAGTTCTTGTTCCACCATCAGCCTGAATGACATCACAATCTACGTTTACTGTTTTACCTTTAAGATATTTAAGATTTACAGCCTGGCGAAGTGATCTTCCAATCAATCTCTGTATTTCAAGAGTTCTACCACTTTGTTTACCTCTTGCGGCCTCTCTCCTCATTCTTTCATTTGTAGATCTTGGCAACATGCCATATTCAGCTGTAACCCATCCCTCATCCGAGTTTTTCATCCACCTTGGAACATTATTCTCTATAGACGCATTACAAATTACTTTAGTATTTCCAAAAGACACCAAAACAGAGCCTTCAGCATGCATATTTACATAAGACTCAATACTTATTTCCCTAAGTTGATTGTGATTTCGATCGTTGTTTCTTTCCATGATTTCTGAGTGCTATTCAAGCAAGCTTTTCTTTAACAATTTTACTAACCATACCCATGTCAGCTGATCCAGCTAGAGAGGAATTTAAAACCCCCATAACTTTACCCATATCTTGCATCGAAGAAGCTCCTGAGCTTTCAATAGCTTCTTTTACTTTTTTAGTTACTTCCTCTTCACTTAATTGTTCGGGCTTATATTTCGAAAGAACGGTTACTTCTTTTTCTTCTTTTTCTGCTAAATCAGTCCTGCCACCGCTTTTAAATTGTGAAATAGAATCATTTCTTTGTTTGATCATTTTATTAATTATCTGCAATGCCTTGGTATCATCCACCTCTTCTTTGCTATCAATTTCAAAACGCTGAACTTCAGCAAGAAACATACGGATGGTATCTCTCTCCAAATCTTTTTTGTCAAGCATAGCTTGCTTCAGGTCTTGTTTGATATCAGATAATAGAGTCAAAATTATCTATTTCTTTGTCTAGAAAAAGAGAATTTTCTATTAGTCTTTCTAGCTCTTTTAACAGCTGCCGCCATTAAACGCTTTCTTTTTTCAGTTGGTTTTTCATAAAATTCTCTAGCTCTAATTTCTGGAACTATTGCAGCTTTTTCACAGGCGCGTTTAAATTTCCTTAAACCAATATCAAAATGTTCTGTATCTTTTATTATAATTGAAGGCATAATGTGTCGCGTAGTTTAGGCTTTTATTAACATTTTTGCAAAACTTTTTTATGATAACTTTAGGTATAGAAACTTCCTGTGATGAAACGGCTATTGCTCTTTATGATTCTGACAAAGGGATTATTGGCGAATCAATATATAGTCAAATGAAAATGCATGCTGAATATGGCGGCGTAGTTCCTGAGCTAGCTTCAAGAGATCATTGTTTGAAAATTATTGATGTATTAAAAGATGCAATGGGAGATCATTCATTAGAAAGTATTGATCAAATAGCCTATACCTCTGGACCTGGATTATTAGGAGCACTATTAATTGGTGAAAGCTTTGCTCAAGGACTCTCTTCTGCTTTGGAAGTACCTTTAATTCCAATCAATCATCTAGAAGGCCATCTAATGTCACCCATCATGGAATTTCCAGAAATTTCAATGCCATTTATATGTTTATTAGTTTCTGGTGGACACAGCATGATTGTTGATGTTAAAGCAAAGGGAGAATATGAAATACTTGGCCAATCACAAGATGATGCTGTTGGAGAGGCATTTGACAAGGTTGGTAAATTATTAGGATTACCTTATCCAGGTGGACCACATATTGAAAAGATAGCTATGAAAGGAAATTCATCAGCATATGATTTTCCAAGACCAATGATCCATAGTGGCAATCTTGATATGAGCCTTAGCGGTTTAAAGACAGCGGTTCTGTATACAGTTCAAAAAATTGATGATCTTGATGATGACATGAAAGCAGATATCGCAGCTTCATTTCAAAAGGCAGTTACAGATGTTTTGATAGCTAAAATAAAAAAAACTATAGACCAAACTAATCGAACTAAAGTCATTATCGCAGGAGGAGTTGCTGCAAATAAATATATAAGAGAAGAATTTAGAAACTTGGAGAGTATACTTAATGTTAAAGTTTATTATCCAGATTTGAAATACTGTGGAGATAATGCGGCTATGATAGCTTTTGTAGGCTCAATGATGAGTCCACTCAAAGAACACAATATAAAATCAAAGGTTAGAGCAAGATGGCCTCTAAACGAATTAACAAAATGAAAGACGTAATATATATAAAAGATTTAAGAGTAAAAACAATTATAGGTATTTTTGATTGGGAAAGAGAAGTTAAGCAAGAAGTAAGTATCGATATGGAGTTTCCATTTGATTGCAAGAAAGCTGCTCAAACAGACTCAATAGAAGATACCATTGATTATAAAACTATTTCTAAAGCTGTTATCAAGTTTGTTCAAGAATCATCTTATCAACTTCAGGAATCTCTTGCTGAAGGAATTGCTTCGTTAGTTAAAGATGAGTTCAAAGTTGAGTCAATAAAATTAAGAGTTTCAAAGCCAGGTGCTCTAAGAGGTGCTAAAGATGTTGGATTAATTATTCATAGATGATGAAATATTTTTTATCACTTGGTAGTAATATCAATTCAAAGAAGAATTTAGAGTTTGCACAAGAAGAACTAAACAAAATTTTAATCAATATAAAGTCTTCATCAATACACAAAACCAAAGCTGAGGGATTTGAAGGAAATGACTTTTTAAATTCAATTATATATGGTGAATCTAAAGATTCTTTTGATGAACTCAACAAAAAACTAAAAAATATTGAAGATGCTGCTGGGAGAAACAGGAGTGCTTCCAAGTTTAGCGCAAGGACTCTAGATATCGATATAGTTCTTCAAATTGATGAAAAGGAAGAAATATTATTTGAAAGTGATGAGATTGAAAAATATAATTTTGTATCTCAGCCTTTGAAAGAATTACTTTAATGAAGACAAAAAAATTTATAAGAAAATCTCATAGATATTTAAGCATCTTTGTATCAATCCAATTATTATTATGGACTTTATCAGGAATCTATTTTGCGTATAATAAAATTGAATTGGTGCGAGGAGAGCAATATCGCTTACCTAAAGATATTGAATATAGAATTTTTGATAGACTTGGATTATCTATAATTGAAACGATTGAAAATGGAAAAAAATCCTATGAAACTTATCCTGAAAGAAAACCGATTAAGCCCCTAACAGCCGAGCAGGCCATAAAGATAACTCGTCAAAAGACTTCTTTAAACCCAACAGAAGCAATACTAATTAAAAATGTTGATGCTGGATCAGAATATAGAGGAACTTTGCCAGCTTACAAAGTAAAGACAGACTCAAAAGATAAGATAAATGTATATGTGGGATATATGACAGGCGATATAAGCTCAATAAGGTCTGATTCTTGGAGGGTTTGGGACTTAATGTGGAGCTTGCATATCATGGATTACAAGGAAAGAGATAATATAAATAATATCTTATTAAAAATATTTTCAGTACTAGCCCTTGTTAGCTCAATATCAGGAGTACTATTATTTTTTAATAAAAAAGCTTAACATCATTTATTATTATGGAAGCAAATAAAAAAACCCTAGCAGCTATTTTTGAAAACAAAGTATTTGATATACCTATTTATCAGAGGGGTTATGACTGGAAGAGTGTAAATTTTGAAGCATTGTGGCAGGACATTAATTATTGCATTGATAACAAAAAACCACTTTTTTTAGGCACAGTAATTTTTCAGGAAACTAAAGATAATAACATCGGCTCCAATCTCAGTTATCACGTTGTAGATGGACAGCAACGTCTTACTACAATGACTATTTTTCTAACTGCGTTGAGAAGAACCTTACAAGAAAGATTAGCAGTGGAGCAAGTTCCTTCTGCTAAAAGTTTGCTACTTACACAGTCAGAAATAATCAATATGAAATATTTGAATGTAGTAGATGGACTTGGAGAAACAGTCAGACAAAGATTAAACGGGACAACTTATAAGAAAAAAAAGATAGTTGATGCGTTAAATTATATCTGTGCTTCTGATTGGCAGGGTGATTTTCCAAATCAAGCTGAAATTAATGGAGAGCAAAAGAGATTAACTCTTCAGTTTAGTCGCTTTAAAAGCGTTTTTGATGACTTTTTTAACAAACTTAGTATCAAAAATAGTGAAGAGGAATATGAGATTTCCAATGCAAGATTACAAGAATTAATTACTATAGTTACTAATGCTGAGTTTGTTGAAATAACTGTAGGCGATGAAAGTGAAGCTCTGTATCTTTTTGAGATTGTTAATGCAAGAGGCAAGAATTTGGAGATAGCTGATTTATTAAAAAACTTTTTCTTTTCACAAGTTAAAGATTGGGATTTAGTCGAACAAAAATGGAACAGTATTGTTGAGAATGCCGATGGGGCAGGCGGCATATCTAGACTGTTAAAGTTTTTCTATGTTTCAAGAAAAGGCCATAAGGGCTCTGGATCAAGAGAACTATATGAAAATTTAAAGGATTTAGTTAAAGAAAATGATCACAAATCTTTATTAAATGATATTGAAGAGTTCTCACAATTTTTTCATGAGATAAGAAATGGTAGTGTCGAAAAGTTATTTACGCAGCTAAAGCTAGATGTTTATAAAGGTAAAACATTTTCAGATATCATTAATAAATCAGATATATATACCTCAATTGAGCTCACAAGAGATTGTAATATGACTTTAAGTGACCCATTAGTTTTTTCATTTTTCTTCAAGATGCACCAATTGATATATGAAGATGGTTCTTTTAATAGAGAAATGTATGACAAGATAAAGAAATATCCAAAACAGTTTCTTTTGGCATTAGAGCATTTACATTTTGTAAATTATGGAATTGGAGACAGAAGAGCTAATGACGTAGATGCATTTTATGCAGATACTGCATCAGAAATTTTTAATGCTCAAAATTTAGACAAATTTAGAGAGTCTTTACAAAAACTATATGCAAAGTTGAAAGAATTAAGAGATCTTAAGCCAGCATTTATAGCAAATTTTAAGAAAAAAATGTTTTATGGAAGATCAAAAAGAACAAACAGTTTAATTCTATATTGTTTTGATAAGCTTGAAAGAGATATTAATAATGATAATTATAAAAAAATTTACAGCCCAAATGAATCTAAAGGAATCTCTCTCGATCATTGGGCTGATCAGAATGATACCTATGATGAGGATTATGAAATTATAAGAGAAAATATTCTTCAAGATAAAGATGATGACGAAAATATCAAAATACACAGCATTGGTAATTTATTACCTATTGGAGTAAGGCTCAATAGAGATATAAGTGATAGAAATATTGTTTATCCAAAAACGCCTTATAAAAAATATGAGTATCTTAAAGAACATGGGCTTCCTTACAGAACCCAGCTTAATTTTTTGAATGATTATGAGAGCAAATTTAAAGATTGGGATTCAGAATCTATTGATCAGAGAACTGATGATCTGGCAAACAGCGTATTCGATATAATAGAAAATAAGCACTTTAGTATTTAAAAATTATTTTCTATAGTTTTCCATGCTGCCTCTGATAAAGGATAAACCATCATACCTCTATCTTCAGCATGTTTGCTTGCCGCTGTGCCATCTCTAACTCGACCTAGAATACCTTGCAAGATTCCTGCAATTTTGAACATATTAAATGCCATATAGAATTCCCAATTTTTTGAGAGGTCTTTACCAGTATTTTCACAGTACATATCCATATATTCTTTTTCAGATGGAACACCAAGTTCTTTTAATTTGGCTTGATCCCAAAATGCTTCTTGAGTTCTCCATGAAAGACAGTGGTAACTAAAATCTGCAATAGGATGCCCTAACGTAGATAGCTCCCAATCCAAGATACCCATTACCTGATTATTTTTTAAGATCATATTATCTAATCGATAATCTCCATGAACAATTGATGTTTCATCATCATCAGGTATATTTTTTGGAAGCCATTCAATCAAGTTATTCATTGCTTCAATATCGTCAGTTTCTGAGGCTCTATATTGTTTTGACCATCTTGAAACCTGTCTAGCTACATAATTTCCTGGTTTGCCATAGTCTTCTAATCCTATTTTCTTATAATCTATACTATGAAGCTTAGCTAGAGTTTTATTTTTGTTACTATATATTTCAGTTCTATCTTTATTTGAGAGAGCAGGAATCATAGGATCCCAAAAGAGATCACCATCTAAGAAGTCCATCACAAAGAAGGCTGTACCAGCAACATTATCATCTTCGCACAGACCATATGTTTTTGGGACTGGGACATCGGTCTCATATAAAGCAGTTATAACTTTATATTCTCTATCAACTGCATGCGCTGACGGTAAAAGTTTACCTGGTGGCTTCCTTCTTAAAACAAGATTTTTAGATTCAGTAACAATTTTATAAGTTGGGTTAGATTGGCCACCTTTAAATTGTTCAACAGAGTTAATTTTTCCAGCCCCAGGCACGAATTCGTCAATCCATGGCTGTAAGTTTGATACTTCAATTGTTAAATGTTCAGCAACTTCTTTTGTTCCAGAGAATTTTGCATCATCGAGTGGCTCCATTATAAAGATCTTCCCCCATCTACTTTGATAATTTGGCCAGTAATATATTCAGAGTGGGCAAGGAATTTCACCGCATTAGCAATATCCTTTTCTGAACCCATTCTCTTAAGAGGTATGCTTTCAATAACCCTATTTTTTTGTTCTTCAGTCCAGGTAACATCTGGAGGTTCAAGCATAGCACCAGGGGCAATTGCATTAACTTTTATCTCAGGAGCTAGCTCTCTAGCAAGTCCTTTAGTTATTGCTTCTAAGCCTGCTTTAGCTGCTGAATATATAGAATAATTTGCAACTCCTTTTGTTAAATTGGTGTCAGTAATATTAATAATTGATCCATTAGATTTTTTTAGTTTTTCTTTTAGACCTTGTATTAGAAAAAGCGGACCTTTTAAGTTGCTTCCAATTAGTTTTTCCCAATGATCTTCTGAAATTTCATCAATAGGGGTAGGATAAAAAGTAGATGCATTGTTTATTAAGAGATTAACATTATCAGTGAAATCATTAACTTTTGAAATTATATTATTAACTTCATCAGCTTTATCTAGATCACCTTGCACTATAAATGCCTTATCTGCTTTTTTTGAATTGATTGAATTTGCTAATGTTTCTGCATCAGCTTTTGAGTTATTGTAATGAATAATTACTTTCCAGCCATCAGAAGCAAAAAGCTCAATGATTGCTTTACCAATTCTTTTAGCTCCACCTGTTACAAAAATAGTTTTATTCATTAGACCTCACATACATGCCTTTATTAAAATCACCTATGAGTTTCATTTTTTTATTTTTCATTTTACTACTGATTTCACTTCCAGATAGTAATTTTTCCTCATCATTGATGGTTAGTTTGTAATAGTCTTCAAAAAATTTTTCTAAATCTTTAGAAATATATAAGCGATTGAAATACTCAGAACAATTCTTAGAAAAACATCTTAATGCAATTGAAAAAATTATAAGCGCATCATAAAAATTATTTCCTTTATTAATCTTTTCAAGAATTTCATATGTATCCTTACTATTTAAAAATCCCTTTTCAACATTAAAATTTTCTATTCGATTCTTTCTTGCGATAGATGTTTCATTCCAATCTTCTCGGTCATCACGATAAGCATGAAATTCATCACTTTTGCCAAAATGAGCTCTCAATTTTTTACATACATACCTGATATTTTTCTGAGTTTTTAAATAATTTTTTGGAACTTTGAGCCTACCATTCAGACTATCAATATCTTTATCTTTTTTATGCCAGTCACAAATGATAAACCAATATATCTCAGGGGTAATAACAATCATTCCCTGAGCGCCAACAACATTATCTCCAAATTCCCAATTAAGTCGATCTGGCATAACCGAATCCCATCTCCTTGTTCCTCGCAATCTATATAAATATTCATCTATAAATATTTCTGGATCAAAATTTAAAACTCCACCATAACTCCAAGTTTTTTTCATAATATATTCAGGAGCCATACCTTGCCGACTATTTTTCCAACAGAGGAATAGCAAACTAAAGAACCTGCTTGGATTGGGTAGAGTTAAAGCTTTTTCAGTTTCCTGCCATATTCTTTCTCCTGGAAGATGTTTAATACTAGAAATTAATTCAAATAAAAGTCCGTATGTTGTTTCATCAATAGTAAAATCATTCAGCCTTGTATAAAATCTTGCCACTCTTAAAACGCGAAGTGGATCTTCTGTAAATGCTTCTGATACGTGTCTTATTATTTTATTGTCTAAGTCATCTTTACCATTAAACGGATCAATAAGATTACCTGAATCATCCATAGCAATTGCATTAATTGTTATATCTCTTCTGCTTAAGTCTTCTTCAAGAGTGACATTCGGACTATAGCTAAAATTAAAGGCTGTGTGTCCTGGCCCAGTACTTCTTTCTTTTCTTGCTAATGCATATTCCTCTTTAGTTTCTGGATGAAGAAAAACAGGGAAATCTTTACCAACTTGTTTATAACCCATCGAAAGCATTTGTTTTGGAGTGCTGCCAACCACAACCCAATCATTATCAGTTGGCTCAAGTCCAAGCAGTTCGTCTCTTACAGCACCACCAACTTTATAAATTTTCATTTTCTTTTAACTTGAATCAGCCTTTTATCTTCTAATCTCAAAGCTGTAAGTTTATTCCCCCAAACACATCCGGTATCTAATCCAATTATATTATCTAATTTTGTTTTACCTTCAAGTGCTGCCCAATGACCAAAAATAATATTTTCTTTTTTCTTAAGATTAGCATGAGTTTGGTTAAACCACGGTATGTGGTTACTTTCTGATTTTAAATCTTTTTTCTTAAGCTTCAAGCCTCCCTGTTTATCTAAATACCGCATTCTTGTGAAGTAATTGATTATCGTTCTATATCTTTCATAACCCTCCAAATCATCTTTCCATAATGCTGGCCTATCACCCCACATATTCTCAAGAACATTAAAAGAGTCATTTTTCATAACCACTTTCATTTCATCTGAAAGATTTTTTGCTTTCTTTAAATCCCATATAAATGGTATTCCAGCATGACTAATCCAGAATGTTTCTTTTGAGGATTTGATACTAATTTTAAGCAAGAGCGGAAGTTTTTTTAACCAGTTATAAATTTTTTTATTATTTTTTGAGTTAAGAATATCTTTAAGAGATTCATTCTTCTTTTTATGCTTTAAGAGATAAAGCAGGTACAAATCGTGATTTCCTAAAACGCCTCTGATACTTTTTTTATTTTTAAGGCAGAAATTTAATACCTCAAGCGATTTTGGACCTCTATTGACAAGATCTCCTGCAAAGATAAGCAGATCTTTATTTGGGTTGAATTTAATTTTATTGCAAAGCGCGTCTAGTTCATCGTAACAACCCTGAACGTCTCCAATAACATAATGCGCCATTAGGCCAAATATTCCTTTGCTAGATTTATAAAATCAGTTAATGGAATTTCTTCAGATCTCTTGGTCGGATCTATATTTGCTTTATCCCAATCAATGTTTAATTCCTTTAAATTATTTTTTATATTTTTTCTTTTTGAACAAAAAGCTAAGTCAATTATTTTATAAAGATTATCTTTTATGGAAAGATCATAATCCAAATCTTTCTTTGGAAAGAGTCTTATAAAGCTTGAATTTACTTTTGGTTTTATATCAAATGCTTCTGGCGGGACATCAAATAGAATTTCACTATTAAAAAATGCTGAGATTTTTATTGCAAGCTTACCCCAATGCTTTGATGCTACTCGACCAGTAATTTTTTGTGCAACTTCTTTTTGGACTAGGAAATGCATATCTATTATTTCTTGATAGTTATCTATTAATTTCAAAATTATTTGAGTAGAAATATTGTAGGGAAGATTGCCTATTATCCTTTGATTAAAAGCTGAATCTTCTAATCTAAATTTAAGAATATCTTCATTTATAAAATGGAAATTGGCAGGACCCCTAAATTTACTTCTTAGAATTTCAATATTGCTTGCATCAATATCAACAGCAGTAATATTAATATTTTTTTTATTTATTTGATTAGTTAGAGCGCCAGTACCTGGACCAATTTCAATAAAATTATCTGAAGCATTGGGAGAAATTACTTCACCCATTTCAAACAATATAGCAGGATCTTTTAAATAATTTTGACCGTATTTTCGTCTTATATCTCTACTGCTCATTAGATCAATTTTTTTGCAGTTTTAATTGCAAGCGATAGGGATGAGGTATCAGATTCATTTGTACCCGCAATATCTAAAGCAACACCATGGTCGACAGATGTCCTAATAATTGGGACACCAAGAGTTATATTAATTGAATTTCCAAAACTAAGTGCCTTCAATACTGGCAACACTTGATCATGATACATTCCAAGATACGCATCAGTTTCTTTTAAATTATTTTGTGAAAAAGCAGTATCAGCTGAAATAGGCATTGAAACATTTATTTTCCTTTTTCTTAACTCTTTAACCGCAGGTTTTATTTGTTCTAATTCCTCTTTTCCAATTTTCCCATTTTCACCAGCATGTGGATTTAACCCTAAAATTTTAATTTTAGGGTTCTTAATATTAAATTTACTCTTTAAATCTTTATTAAGAATTTTGATTTTGTTTACTATTAAGTGTTTTGTAATTGTTTTTGTAACATTCTTGAGAGGTATATGTGTTGTTGCTAAGGCAACCTTTAATTTATCGGATGCAAGCATCATAAGAACATCGTCACTTTTGGTTAGCTTTTGGATATATTCAGTATGACCAGTAAATTTTTTATTAATTGAGATAATAGTTTCTTTATTTAAAGGACCTGTAACTAGTGCAGTCTTTTCATTTGAAACAGTGAGTCTTATAGAATAGTCTAAGACATCTAAAACGTATTTAGCATTAATCTTTTTGAGTTTTCCCGCAGAAGTATTTTTACATTTTGATACTTTTATAATTTGGATTAAAGAGCGTTTATTTTTTTTAACATTATCAATTGAATCTAATTCAAGAACCTTGAGTTTTTTCTTTAACTTACAAGCTCTATTTATGAATAAAGCAGGGTCTCCAATGGTTATGATCGGTATTCTAAAATTTTCCCAAGCTTCTGATGTAGCCAATCTAATAATTAAATCTGGCCCAATGCCAGCTGGCTCTCCAGGAGAATATATTATTTTTTTCAATCTAGATCTTTAAATTCAACAAATGCTTCTGCTCTCATTGTTCTAAGAGTATTTTCCAACTCTTCATCAAATTTTCTTGCGTAGAGCATGGAATATGCTCTATCTCTAATTAGATCATCTGTTAATTCATGACTTCTCTTCCCAAGAACTTCAAGAAAATGAAAACCAAATTCTGTTTGAAACACATCAGAAATTTCACCAATATTGGTTTCAAGCATTGTTGTTTCAAATTCACTTGCAAGAACGCCCAAACCCAGCCAACCTAAATCACCACCAAGTTTAGCTGATCCTGGATCCTCAGAAAATTCATCTGCAAGTGAAGCAAAATCTTCTCCATCAAGAACTCTTTGTCTTATTTCATTAAGTTCTTTTTCTGAATCTTCCTCATTTCTTATTGTTGAGGGTATTAATAGAATATGTCTTGATTGCCACTGATCTTCATACTTAACAAATTCACCTCTTTTATCTTCGAGCTTTAGCACATGAAAACCTGAACCACTCTCAAGAGGTTCTGAAATAAATCCAACCGATTTTTTAACCAGAGCTTCTTCAAATAATTGCGGCATATCTATTAATTTTCTCCAATTAATAAGTCCTCCAGCTGAGGCATTTGAGCTGATTGAAAATTCTTTAGCTATTTCTGAAAAATCATCACCATTTTTAATTAACTGAAGTATTTTATTAGCAGTCTGGATATCCCTAACTAATATCTGCCTAACCAAGAGCTCTGGTTCTAATACTCCAAGACTTTCATCAGTTGCTAAAAAAGCCTCAAACTCGTTTTCGGTAATATCTATACTTGAATTTACTCTGCCTCTTTGGATTCTTTGAATCCTCATTTCTCTTCTCATTTGCTCTCTAAGCTCTTCATAAGAATCTTCATTTTCTTCAATAAAAGCTATAAATTCTTCTAGCGACATTTGATTATTTGTTGCAAGCCTGCTCATTGTTACATTGAGTTCGGCGTCGCTAATTTTTACTCCAGCTCGATCAGCCATTTGCAATTGAAGCTCTTCAATTATTAGTTTTTCTTGAACCTGTTCCTTAATAACATCATCAGGAGGCTTTTGAAGACCTTGATCGTCATACCTATTTGTAATTTCTCTAATAGTATTTTTAACTTGGGATTCCATTACAACACCATCATCTACAATAATTGCAATACGATCTAAAACTTCAATTTTTGCAAAAGATGAAGTACAAAAAATTAGTGCTAATGCTGTAAGAATTTTATTCATATTATTTAGTAATTAAAAATAGAATTATTCATCAATCTATTCATTTTTTCAAAAGAGGAATTTAGACCTTTAAATTCAAATTGAAAATTGATTCTACTTTTATTTTCAATTCTTATTATATTCTCCCAAGCATCATTAAGATACATATAAGAATTAGATTCCAACATAGGAAGATATTTTGAGAGGTTTTTGTCTGAAGAAGTAACTCTAAAAACAAAGCAGCAATTTTCATAGCCTAATCCAAAAACAGATTCAATTTTAGAGCTTGAATCATCATCTCTTTTCAATTTAGCAATTAGACTTAAATTATTTTTAATTTTAAGATCTGCATAAAATTCTGAATAATCCAAGACTTTCATAAAATCTCCAGCCATACGAGTATATCTTTTGGCGTATCCAAGAGTCCCTTGTTCAAAATTTTGTTTTACAGTAATACCAGCCATTGGTATTTTTTGTTCTTCTTGTAAGTAGCTAGAATATGCCATAATCATAGTCTTCATATTAGGCATCCATTTACCCATTATCATTAATGGACCTTCATCCATAGGCATTTGCATCATATTCAATGAGGACATATCCATGGAATTCATACCCATCATTTCATGATTCATAGGAGTCATATCCATATGCATATCATCTAACCAAATATTTCTATCTTTTAAATAGAATTTTTTAGAAATATTAATAGATAATTTATCCATATTCATATGTCTTTTTCTGTACTCCAAATTCAATGTATAAAAATTTTGATCTCCAACTCTATCCATCCCAGAAAATCTTTCATTATTAAATAACTGATTCATCATAGAAATTTTATTCGTATCAAAAACTGGATTTATGTCTTGATCTTTATGTGCAACATAACCATAAACAAATCTGGGTTTAAGTATGTGTATATCCATTTTATTTTTTCTAAAAAATAAGGTGCTCATATCTAATTTAAAGTTTGGTACATTTATAGACTTAGAAGGAACACCATTGTCTAGATCATAATTAATACTTTTTATTCCAAATGACGAGGTAATATTAATACCATTAAAATATGTTTGATTTAAAATTTTAAAGTTTGAAAATACTCTTGAGCCTTCAACAGGATTATCAATGCTGTAAAGAAATTTATTCTTATTATCCAGGTATCCATAAAACCCATGAATATAATCTGCTTTAAAGTAAGAGATATTTAATTGCTCATATATAGTGAAGTTCTTAATATTCTTTAAGTATATAAATTCTAAAGAGGGTAATTTTTTATATCCGTTTGTAAGAAGGGGATTTAATGTTTGAAATCCTTGATGCTCAAACTTAATACCAAGATTGCCAATTACACCATTAATAGAGATGTTTTGTTTAAGATTTTGAACTCTTTGGTTGCCTATTGAGGTTATATCTCCAGGAATGTCTCTTAGGACTAGACTATCAGAAGCTTTAGACCAATTAATATCCACCCAAAATTTATTATTTTGACCATATGAGTCTTTTACACTAAATGCCCATCTTTCTTTTGAACTATTTGGGTAAATGTCTTTAAATTCTTTATCCTTATTAAAATATATAAAATCGAAATTACTCAGATTATTTTGTTCTCCATGCAATCTTCTGAAATTCCCTTCAAAACCTAGTCCACGTTCTGAAATATTTCTAGTTGCTAAAGTAATGTCTGATTTATCAGATATTACTTTGTAATAAGGAATCATAAAATCTAAACCATCGCTTGAATAAGATAACGACGGCTCAAGAAAACCTGTCATTCTTTCACTAGAAGTCGCAAAAGGTATATATGGAAGTTTTAATATAGTTCTATCAAGGATTTTTACTTTTACTTTTTTTGCATCACCTCTTTTAGATTGTTCGTCCAGTTCTATACTCTCAGCCATAAACTGCCATCCTAATTTTGGATTAGCACATGACGTCATTGATACTTGTTTAAGAATAACCTTATCTTCTAAACTTCCTTCTAGCTCTTCAAAGGTTAGGACTAAATTTCTATTATTTAAAAATGTTTGCCCATTATAAAGCTCTATAGATCGGCTTTCTTTATTAAACATGCCTTCTTGTGCTTTAAAAAAGTAGTCTTTTAGAAATAAATCACCTTCTTCTTTAAACTTAACAAAGCCATTCTTTCTATCAACTCTTGCTTTGCCGGCTTTAAGGATTCCATCAGGAAAATCAATTACAACATTGCCATCAAGGATAAGGGCTTGATTTTTAGTTATTTCAAAATTTTCTGATTTAATATCAAGGCTTTCCATATCTTCAACAACACCAAGATAGGGCTGGTAAATGAGACAAGCATTATTATTTAAAACGTTTTCTGTAAGAATTTTATCTTTTAAAAGATCCCCATGCATATCACTAATTAATATTAAAGGCGCTATGAAGAATAGAATTCTTTTAAAAACAAACATATTTATATTTTATACCTCAAACCTTTGAAAGAATACTTCCTAAAAAGTTCTGTTATTTCTTTGAATTTATATACTCTTCAAGTTGATATAAGTGATCTTTACCAAAGAAAATTTGATCGTCAATTAAAAATGTAGGAATCCCAAATGCTCCATTTTCAACAGCCCATGAGGTATTAGCTATAAGTTTATCTTTGCATTCTTTTGTTTGAATCATATCCATGATAGTCTCGTGATCAATCCCATCATCATCTAATGCTTTTTTAAGAATCTCCAATTCCTGAATATTTAAATCTTTCTCCCACATAGCTTTCATTGTGCATTCTACATATTCATTCAAGACACCTAATTGCTTTGCCGCTACAGCACCTCTTTGGATATTTAAAGAATTTTGGGGAAAGAAAGAATTATTCTTAAATTTTGTTAAATTATGCTTTTTAATAAATCTGTTTATCTCTAAGAAAAAGTAATCTGTTTTGTTCTTAACATCAGCATTTGCAATAAGAGGAGGAGTATTATTAGTTAATTTAAATATGCCGCCTGCAAGACAAGGGATGTAGTTAAATTTTGTACCGGTTCTCTTTTCAAACCACGGAACTACCTTATGTGCTAAATAACCATTTGGAGTTGCTACATCATAGATAAAGTCTACTTTCATTTCTTTTAACAATTTTGTAAAGTAAAACAATTAAACACTGATATGAAAGATTTTTCAAAATATTCTGCAATTATAATCGGAGCTGGCGACGCAACAGGCTCAGCCTTAACTAAAAAATTTGCAAGTCATGGATATAAAGTTTGTCCGGTTAGAAGATCTAGAAGTATTGATAAGCTAAATAAATTATCAGATGAAATTAATGAATCTGGGGGTTGGTCAAAAGGGTTTGGAGTAGACGCGAGAGATGAAGAAGCAATAAAAGAACTCTTTAGTGAGGTTGAAGAAAAAATTGCCCCAATTGATGTGGTCATATTTAATCCAGGTGCAAATGTTTTTTTCCCAATTGTTGATACGACCTCAAGAGTATTCAAAAAAGTATGGGAAATGGCAGCATTTGCTGGTTTTTTAACAGGAAGAGAGGCTGCAAAATATATGAAAAAAAGAAACACAGGGTCTATTTTTTTTACTGGAGCAACTGCCTCTATGAGAGGGAGCTCAGGATTTTCAGCTTTTTCTAGTGCTAAATTTGCTTTAAGAGCATTAGCGCAAAGCATGGCTAGAGAATTAGGGCCTGAAGGTATTCATGTTGCGCATTTTGTAATTGATGGAGCAATTGATACAGCATTTATCAAAGAAACCTTCCCAGATATATATGCTCTTAAAGAAAAAGATGGCATTCTTCAACCAGAAGCGATTGCAGATGCGTATTGGTTTGTGCATACTCAACATCGAAGTGCATGGACTCATGAATTAGATTTACGTCCATATATGGAAAAGTTTTAAAAAAAAAGAGGTAACAATATGAGTTTAAAAGATAAAGTAATTTTTATATCTGGTGGGAGTAGAGGTATTGGTCTAGCAATGGCAAAAAAGGCTGCTTTAGATGGAGCAAAAATAATTGTAGCAGCAAAAACGGCCGATCCTCATCCTAAACTACCAGGAACCATATATACAGCTGCAGAAGAAATTATTGAAGTTGGGGGTGAAGCTCTTCCTATTGTTTGTGATATTAGAAGCGAAGACAATGTAAGAGATGCAGTCAATAAATCAGTAGAGCACTTTGGGGGTATAGATATTTGTATTAATAACGCCTCAGCTATCCAACTAACAAATGTAACTGATACCGAGATGAAGAGATATGATCTAATGCATCAAATAAATGGAAGAGGTACTTATATGGTAAGTAAGTTTTGCTTACCTCATTTAAAGAAAGCATCCAACCCGCATATTCTAAATCTATCTCCTCCTTTGGATATGGAACCAAAATGGTTTGCAGGGACAGTTGCATACACAATGGCTAAATACACTATGAGCATGTGTGTTCTAGGAATGGCTGAAGAATTTAAAGAATTTGGTATAGCAGTAAATGCATTATGGCCAAGGACTGCTATTGCTACTGCAGCGGTCCAAAATCATCTTGGTGGCGATGAGATAATGAAGCTCTCAAGAAATGTCGACATAATGGCAGATTCTGCATATGAAATATTAACCAAAGATTCAAAAGAATTTACTGGTAATTTTTGTATTGATGATTTGGTTCTTCATGAGGCGGGAGTTAAAGATTTCACTAAATACGCATCTGTACCTTTTAATGAACTAATGCCAGATTTCTTTGTACCTGAAGATACACCAATACCTGATGAGGTAAAAAACAGTTAATTTGAAAGTTTCTAGAGTAAAAGAAATATCAGAAAAATTTGGATATCTTCCTCAAGAAATTCAAATACTTACTAAAGAAGCAAGTGATAGAGAATATTTTAGACTTATTTTTGATAAGCCTCGTTATAAGAAAGTACAAGATGAAATATGGAATTGGGAATATTACAGTAAACATTACAAGGACGATAAACGTTCAGCAAGTCTAATTTTTTGTTACATCAATCCAGAATTAGGATCAAATAAAAGATTTGTAGAATTATCAGATCATATATCTCAACAAGATACAGGCAACTGTAAAGTTCCTAAGGTTTATGTATTTGATAATAGTCTTGGAGTTACGATCCAAGAAGATTGTTTTGAAACAATTCTTGAGCGTGATCCTGATGGCGGTGATGGATACACAGGATTGACTCTTCATACTGGCTTGTTCGCGCTTGAAAGTTTTCTTTCATTGGAATTTTCAGACTTAAAAGTTTTGACAAATGACGATTTAAGAAATCAGATGGACAGATTTAATAAATTTTTTCTTTATAATTTTCTAGGAATAGATATATCGGATCTTAGCTGCCATAAACATAACATACAAAATCTTATTGATGAAACTTTGCAAAATTTATCTAAACAACCTTGGGTTAATTGCCATCAAGACTTTGAAGTGAGAAACATAATGGAGACACCATTACAAACTGCGATAATAGATTTTCAAGATACATGCAAAGGCCCAATAGGCATTGATTTAGCAGGCCTATTTATTGATCATTATAATTTTGAAAAAACTTTTGGAGAGGCTAAATGTGGAGATTGGACCAATGATTATATTGGACATGGCTTAGATATTATGGGAATTCAAGAAGCAGAAATCATGTGTGATTATGCAATTTGGGGAGGTATCCAAAGAAACTTAAGAATACTAGGAACATTAAGTAACTTATACCTAGAGAATGGAAGAGATTTTAGATTACCAGATCTGCCAAAGATTCTTTCTAATTTAGAGCAGATTATTCCAGAAAAACATAAAGAATTAAAAAACTTTCTTAAACAAGATGTGAATCTTGCACTTAATCAAAAACTTATGGAATTAGGATTATGAAATCTATGATTCTTGCAGCCGGATACGGAAAGAGGCTAGCACCATTAACAGAAAATATCCCTAAGCCTTTATTAGAGGTAGGTACCCAGTCTTTAATTAAAAGAAATATTAATTACTTAGTTGATAATGGGTTTTCAGAGATTATTATCAATGTATCTTATCTTGGCGAAAAGATTACAAATCATGTTAAAGCAGAATTCCCAAATCTAGATATTCTTTTTTCAATAGAAGATGAACCGCTAGGAACAGGCGGGGGAATTCTTCATGCGCTTCCAATAATTGGAGATGAACCATTTTTATTAATGAATTCAGATATATTTCATGAAATTAATATTAAAAACTTACCAAAAGATGTCAAAGCAGCTCACTTAATTGGAGTTCCTAATCCTAGTCACAACATAAACGGTGACTTTACACTTAATGATAGTTTGGTTGAAGTTAAAGATGAAAAAAATGAACTTACTTGGAGCGGAATCTCAGTAATTAATCCTATTATTTTTTATCAGGCTGGCTTTACAAGCAAAAACTTTAATATATGGGATACAGTTTTACCAAGTTATATCAAAGAAGGCACTATTACAGGCCAAAAATCATCAGATTTATGGATTGATGTTGGAACACCAGAACGTTTAAAAATTGCTAATACTGTATATAATGACCAAAATTAATTTATGAGTGACCAAAAATATATAATTGCACCTTCAATTCTAGCTTCAGATTTTGCTAGATTAGGTGATGAAGTGAAGAATGTTCTTGATGCAGGTGCGGACTGGGTGCATTTTGATGTCATGGATAATCACTATGTTCCAAATTTAACTATAGGCCCAATGGTATGCAAAGCTTTAAGAGATTTTGGGATTAAAGAATTTATAGACGTTCATTTGATGATTGACCCAGTCGACGATCTCGCACAAAGATTTATTGAAGCAGGGGCGAACTTAGTCAGCTTTCATCCAGAAGCATCAAAACATATACATCGTTCAATTCATGCTATTAAAGATAAAGGATGTAAGGCAGGACTTGTTTTTAACCCAGCCTCATCGTTAAGTCCTTTAGAAAGTGTCTTAGATGACATAGATCTTGTTTTAGTCATGAGTGTAAATCCAGGATTTGGAGGCCAATCTTTTATTCATAGCTCTTTAGATAAAATTGCCCAGGTAAGAAAGATGATAGATGAATCTGGAAAAGATATCCGTCTAGAGGTTGATGGAGGAATTAATAAAGAGACTATTGGCCTTGCTTCAAAAGCTGGTGCCGATACCTTTGTTGCTGGCTCGGCAATTTTTAATACAGAAAATTATGAGCAAACTATATCTGAGCTTCGTTCGAAAATCGTTTAAATATTTTCTTCTATTATTCTTAGTATTTGAAATAAATTCTTCTGAAAAAATAGATATAAAAGAATTACTCCCAAAAATAGAAATTGCATCTAATTTCGAAGATAGAAAGAAAGGTCTGATGTTCATTCCATCCATGTCAGACGAATTTGGTATGTTTTTTATTTGGGAATATAAGAAAAAACAATGCATGTGGATGAAAGATACTTTTATTCCATTAACCGTTGCATATATTGCAGATAATGGAGAAATTATTGGCATCTATGATATGGTTCCTTTTTCAAAAAAATCAGTTTGCTCAAAAGTACCTGTTAAATATGCTTTGGAGGTAAATAAAAATTGGTTTAAGGAACAAAATATAAAAATAGGTGATGTTATAGATATTAAAGGAATTATCAAAAGTGATTACTAAACAAGAATATGATGAATTAAAATTAGATGGATTTAATATTGTCCCGCTAATTAAAGAAATTGATTCAGATTCAGGTTCTCCAATTTCACTATATTCTAGGATTAAAGATAAAAGAAATACTTTTTTGCTTGAATCTATTGAAGGTGGAGAAAAGTGGGCTCAATACTCAATTATAGGATTGCGATGTAATGACTCTATAAAAATCTGTGGAAATAAATTTGAGATTAAAAATGGTGATCAAACCAAATCTTATCAGTCTATTGATCCTCTCAAGGATTTAAATAAACTTATAAGCAAGTACAAAGCTCCAAAGCAAGATAATTTTCCGAGATTTTTTGGGGGCTATGTTGGATTTTTTGCATATGAAAGTTCTAAGTATGCTGAAACAAAGATAGCCTCTTTGGCGTCTAAAGAATCAAAGTTTAAAGAGCATATGCCAGATATATATTTAGTTAAATCGGAAAGCTTAATAGTTTACGACAACTTTAATAATTCAACTTTTGCAATTTATAACTCTGATCCAACACAAACATCATTTGAAGAAGCAAATGCAAAATTAAAAGAAATCGAAAACAGCATAAATACTGAAGCAGAAAATAATGAAATCAAATACAAATCAATATCTGGAAAGCTTTCTTTTGAATCAAATTTTACCAAGGAAAAATTCATTACAGCTGTAAATAAAGTAAAGAACTATATTAAGGAAGGCGACGTGATGCAAGTTGTGCTTGGACAAGATTTTTTTAAAAAATTCTCAGGTGATGCATTTAAACTTTATTCAGCTTTAAGGGATCTTAATCCTTCACCTTATATGTATTATTTGAATCTTGATGAATGCCATATAGTTGGCTCTTCTCCAGAAATATTAGTGAGAGTTGAGGAGGGTGATATTACACTCAGACCAATAGCCGGAACTAGGAAAAGAGGAAAGGATGAAGAAGAAGATCTATTAAATCAACAAGATTTATTAAATGATCCTAAGGAGTTAGCTGAACATTTGATGTTAATAGATCTCGGCAGAAATGATGTTGGAAAAATAGCGAAGATAGGTTCTGTTAAAGTAACTGAGAAAATGGTTATAGAAAAGTATTCACATGTGATGCATATTGTTTCAAATGTAGTTGGAAAATTAGCAGCAGATAAAAACTTTGTTGATGCGCTTAAAGCTTCTCTTCCGGCAGGGACACTTTCAGGCGCTCCAAAAATAAGAGCAATGGAGATAATTAATGAACTAGAACCGAGCTCAAGAGGCATATATGGAGGAGCAATAGGATATATAACATGGAATGGCAACATAGATACTGCTATTGCTATTAGGACTGCTGTAATTAAAGATGGTCTTATTCATGTTGGTGCTGGAGCAGGAATAGTTGCTGATTCTGATCCAGAAAGTGAGTGGTTGGAATGTAAACAAAAATCAAAAGTTTTTTTAGATGCCATTGAGATGATTTCATGATTCTTATAATTGATAATTATGATAGTTTTACCTACAACCTAGTTCACTATGTTGGTGAGCTCAATAAAGAGGTAAAAGTTATCAGAAATGATCAGATGTCAGTTGATGAAGTTCTTAATTTAGATCCTGAAAAAATTATTATTTCTCCTGGACCATGTACTCCAAAAGAAGCTGGAATATCGATTGAATTAATAAAAGCTTCAAGAATTCCAGTTTTGGGAGTATGCCTCGGGCATCAAGCAATAGGCGCTGCGTTTGGCGGTAATATTATTAAAGCCCCTGAAATATTTCATGGAAAAATATCAAAAGTAAAACATTCTGAAGATGGTTTATTTAAAGGTATTCATTCTCCTTATGATGTTGTTAGATACCATAGTTTAATTATTGATATAAGCTCAATACCAGAGGAATTAAAGGTTACCGCCACCTTAGAAGAAGATCCAAATATAATTATGGCTATTGAGCATAAAGAAAAGCCAATATATGGCGTTCAATTTCATCCAGAATCTATTGAGACGATTGATGGAAAAAAGTTAATTAAGAATTTTTTAGAAAAGTAATGAAAGAATATTTAATAAAAATTAATGAACATAATGATTTAAGTTTTGATGAAATGGAGTCAGCTATCAAAATGATTATGACCGGGCAAATTGATCAGCCAGACATAGAATCATTTCTTTTAGGATTAAATAAAAAGGGCATTTCTGAAGATGAAATAACCGCTGCTGCTTCAGTTATGAAAGAGAAATCATTAAAGTTCGATATTGGTGATGGGAATCATATAGATACTTGTGGTACTGGGGGTACCGGCATTCATACTTTTAATTGCTCAACCGCATCTTCATTCGTAGCTGCAGCTGGAGGGGCCAAAATTACCAAACATGGTAATAAAGCAATTTCTAGTAAATCAGGTAGTGCAGATTTTTTAATTGAAGCTGGAGCAGACATTAATCATGATAGAAAAAAACTAATTACAATATTTAATAAAATAGGTTTTGTATTTTTATTTGCACCACTTCATCATCAAGCAATGAAGTATGTGATGCCCGCAAGGCAAAAAATAGCACAAAAGACCATTTTTAATTTGTTAGGACCTCATACAAATCCATGTAATGCAAAAAGACAAATATTAGGCGTATATCATAAGAGGTTATTAAAAACTTTTGCAAAAGTGTCTAAAAATTTAGACATGGAGCACATGCTTATTGTCCATGGAGATGATGGACTTGATGAAATAACAATAACAAGTGAAACAAATATTGCTGAGCTAAAAGATCATAAAATTACAGAATATAAAATTTCTCCAAAAGAATTTGGAATAAACTTAGCTTCTTTTGAGGAAATCTATGCAAATTCACCTCAAGAAAGCTTAATGATGGTTAATAAAGCTTTTGAAGGAGAAAAGTCAGCCGTTCAAGATATGATTGCAATGAACAGCGGCGCTGCATTATATATCGCAAGAATTGTTGATTCTATAAATGATGGAGTTGAGTTAGCTTTTGAACTAATGAACAATGGAAAGGCAGCTAATAAATTAGCTGAATACGTAGGGGTATCAAATAGTATATGAGTATTCTTGATGAAATTATTAATAATACTAAGTCTAAATTAGATAAACGTAAAAATGAGCTGCCGTTGGATAAAATAAAAAAGGAAATAGAATCTTCTAATTTTCTAGAAAACTCATTTAAAAATAGTTTGATAGATAAAGAGCATGCAATTATTGCAGAAATAAAGAAAGCCTCACCAAGTGCTGGAATAATTAGCGAAGACTTTGACCCTTTAAAAAAGGCAAAGGAATATGAAGAATTTGGGGCATCAGCGCTTTCAATACTTACTGAGGAAGATTATTTTCTTGGTAGTACTAAATATTTAAAAGATGTAAAAAAGATAACAAACCTCCCAATACTAAGAAAAGATTTTATAGTCGATACATATCAAATATATGAATCTAAATTCATAGGAGCTGATTGCATACTTTTAATCGCAAGCATTTTAAATGATGAACAATTGAGAGAATTTTCAGACTTAGCTGATACATTACAATTAGATTATTTAATTGAAGTGCATAACGAAGAAGAACTCTCTAGGGTTGAGTTATTTTCAAATGCAATTATTGGCGTAAACAACAGAAATCTTAAAACCTTTGAAGTTGATATTCAAAATTCAGTTAGATTAAGAAACTTATATAAAAAAAATAATATTTTTGTTGCCGAGTCAGGAATTAAAAATAAAAAAGATATCGATATGCTGCTAGCTAATAATATTAATGTGTTTTTAATTGGTGAAAGTCTTATGAAAGGAGATTTTTCTTGAAGCTTAGGGAGTGGCAAGAACAAGCATTTCCTTTATGGTGGTCAAAAAAAAGGGGCATTATTAAAGTAGTAACAGGTGGTGGTAAGACCTTTTTTGCTATTTACTGTTTAAATAAATATCTAGAAGAAAATCCTGATAAATCAGTCTTGATTGTTGTTCCATCAATAGCCTTGTTAGATCAGTGGTATGAAAATCTTTCTCAAAGTTTTAAAAACAAAGAAATATCTCTAAATGGCGGAGGTGAAAAAACTAAATCAATCACAAAAGTTTGCATAACCACAATTGATTCATTAAAAAATATTTTTGATGATATTCAGGCAGAAGAAACTCTCCTCATTGTTGATGAGTGCCATAAAATTGGAACTGAGAAGAGGGGAGAGATGCTAACAAATAATTGGCATGCAACTCTAGGTTTATCTGCGACACCTGAAAGAGACTACGATGATAACTTTTATATAATTATCAAAAAAATACTTGGCGATATTATTTTTGATTACGATTATATTAATGCCAGGGAAGATAAAGTAATAGTCAACTTTAAACTCTTATATGGGTATGCGGCTTTACTACCTGAAGAAGAAGATAAATATAAAAAATTCACAAAAAGTATACAGCGAAGAGCGGCAACTATTGGCGGAAATGATATGAATGATTACCCTTTAAAGATGCTTATTTTTAATAGAGCAAGGTTAATAAAAAATTCAAAAAACAGAATCCCTTACGGCCTGGAGCTAATACAAAAATATAAAAGAGAAAGCTGGATTGTTTTTACAGAGAACAAAAAGCAAGCAAAAGAATTTAACACGGTAGTGAATAAAAAAGGATTTAAATCTGGTATCTACAATACAGATCTGAGCGACGATGAAAGACAGGAGAATTTAGATGCTTTTAAGGCTGGCAAATTAAATGTTCTAGTTAGTTGCACTGCATTGGATGAAGGCTTTGATATGCCAGAGGCTGATGGTGCGATGATTTTGAGTGCTTCATCTTCAAAGAGGCAGAGGATTCAAAGAATGGGAAGAGTACTTAGAATAACTGCCAACAAAGATAATGCATTAATAGTAACCGTTTATTCATCAAAGACGGAGTATGAAAAATTAAGAGAAGAATCAAATAGATATAAGCTTGAAGGAGTACCAGTTAAATGGCAACGAATGAGCATATAATATTTCTATGGCTCTAACTTATTCAAGCATGCTTAATCTTGATACAGATTTAATTTCATTTAATCTGCCTAATGTTATTGCTGGTAATAACTTTTCAGATAATGATTTAAATTCTTCCAAATCTTCCTTAATCATGTTTATTTGTAACCATTGCCCATACGTTATTCATTATCATGAACAAATACAACAATTAGTTGATGATTTTGAAGACAGTATCAATTTAGTTGCAATAAGCTCAAATGATATAGTTAATTACCCTCAGGACAGGCCTGAAATGATGAAAGATTTATGGAAAGACTTAGACTTAAAATTTCCATATTTATTTGACGAAACTCAAGAGATTGCAAAAAAATATAAAGCTGAATGCACTCCAGAATTTTATTTATTTAACAAAAATTTAAAACTTGTTTATAGAGGTAGAATGGATGAATCATCGCCAGGATCAAGTATTAAACCATCAGGAGAAGATCTTAGAAATGCTATTAATAATTTATTAACTAACCAGAAGATATCTAGTGAACAACTGCCTTCTATGGGATGCAATATTAAATGGAAATAGTTTAATCTGACTTGTTTAGATCAGATTTATATGTTTCCGTGAGTGCCATTACAGATAAAAGGGTAAGCAATGCTGCAAATGCTATATAAACAGATACCCAGAAAATACCAAAATCTTTCCACAAAATAACTGCGATAGTTGGTGCAAAAGCCCCGCCAAGTATTGCTCCAAATTGATAACCCAAAGTTGCTCCAGAATATCTAACTTCTGTACTAAATAGTTCAGTAAAAAAAGCAGCCTGGGGGCCATACATCATTCCTAAAAATATTAGCCCCATTGAAATTGCTATAAGAATCAACCAGTAATTGCCAGTATCTACTAAAGGGAAGATAGCAAAAGCCCATAATCCAGAAAGAATTGCACCAAGCATAAATATACCTTTTCTGCCATGTCTGTCAGAGTAGGATGCGAAAACAAATTGTAATAGAACAGCTATACCTGAACCTATTAAAACAGCTGAAAGCATCTCGTCTCTGGTCATGTTTGCACTGTTTACGCCATAAGTAAGCATAAAGGCAATTAATATATAAAAAGTAACCTGAACTGAAAGAAATGTTCCAGCTGCAAGAGCTATGCGTTTAGGATATTTTTTTACTGCTTCAATAATTGGTGATTTTTGAATTACCTGTTCTTCTTGTTGTTGCCTTTTGCTTGCTAATTCTTTAAATGCTTTTGTATCTTCAAGATTTAATTGTATATACATACTTATTAAAATCAGAACTGCGCTTGCTAGAAATGGAATTCTCCAGCCCCAGGTATTAAAGAATTCTTCTGAAACTAATGCGCTCGTAATTATTAAAGCTAGATTTGCAAGAATCACTCCAACAAAAGCACCAGCTTGAGCAAAAGCACCATAATAACCCCTCTTATTAGAGGGGGCGCTTTCAGTTACAAGAAGCATAGCTCCACCCCATTGGCCACCGATTGCTATGCCTTGAGCAAATCTCAATAATGTAAGTAATATTGGAGCAGCAACTCCTATCATTGCATAAGTTGGCAATAGTCCAATTAAAGTTGAAGAAATTCCCATAAGTAGTAGAGCGCTTATAAGTGTTTTTTTTCTTCCAATCTTATCTCCAAAATGCCCAAATATAATTCCACCAATTGGCCTTGCAATAAAACCAGCTGCAAATGTTAACAAAGATAATATTAAAGCAGTCGTTGGAGGAATTTCTCCAAAAAAAGCAGTTGGAAAAATTAGTGCTGCGGCGGCTCCGTATAGAAAAAAATCATACCACTCAATACTTGTTCCAGCTAAAGCTGTTAATGCAACTTTCCTCATGTTGTCGCTTTGATTGTTAGAAGTAGCCTGATTCATTAAAAAAATGATTAGATGTATGCACTGGAAGAAGTCATAATTTTTGCCGTTACTTCCATTATTTTCTTTGTTGGTGTTTCAAGTTCTTCAGCACCCGAAGCGTTAGCTTGTCCTGCATGAAGATCTTCATCAGCCTGCATAGTCTTAAGAATTTCAATTGTCTCTTTATCTTTTGTAGAGACTTTATCTAGGTGTTTTTGAAGATGTTTTACGACTTGTTTTTCAGTTTCTTCAACAAAACCAAGGCTTGTTCTTTCTCCCATTGAGCCAAACATAGCTCCAATTGCAAATGATCCTGCGTACCATAACGGATTTAATAAGGAACTTTTTCCATCAAGTTCATCCAATCTTTTTTTACACCATACTAAATGATCAGTTTCTTCATCTCCTGCTTGTATTAAATGCTCTTTAACTCTTGGATCTTTGCATACAAAAGCTTGCCCCCTATACAATGCTTGGGCTGCCACCTCACCAGCATGATTTATTCTCATCATTTGGATAGATAGATTTTTCTCTTTTTTTGATAACTCTTCTTTATTTTTTTCTATAGGCTCTGGAGGATATTTTCTTCCCGTACCAGTTTTTTTATCTGATAAAGTCTTCAAAGCAATATCAAACTCGTTCACTATTCCATTAAAAATACTCATTTAATTCCTTTAAAACCTATGTCTTTTCTGTAAAAAGCACCATCAAAATTTACTTTTTGAACTAGATTATATGCATTTTTCTGAGCCTCTTTCAAATTATCACCCAAAGCAGTAGCACAAAATACTCTCCCCCCATGAGTGATAATTTTTTTGTTTTCGAATTTTGTACCTGCATGGAAAAGTTTCGCACCATCCATAGCATATTCTTCAATGTTAACTTCTTTATTTGATTCGTAGCTTTGAGGATAGCCATCTGAAGCTATAACAACTCCACAAGAATGTTTTGGTGTCCAATCGATGATATATGAATCAAGATTATCTGTTATAGCTGCCATGCATAATTCTACTAAACTTGAGTTTAGTCTTAAAAGGATTGGTTGAGTTTCTGGGTCTCCAAATCTACAGTTAAATTCTAGAACTTTTATTTCACCATCTTTAATCATTAATCCTGCATATAGAAACCCTAAATATGGAGAATTTTCTTTTATTAAACCTCGCATAGTGGGATACATCACTTCATCAAGAATTTTTTTATTTATTGAATCAGTAATAATCGGAGCAGGGGAGTATGCTCCCATTCCGCCTGTATTCAGACCAATATCTCCATCTCCAACTGCTTTATGATCTTGACTAGTTGCTAAAGGAATAATCTTGTCTTTGCTGACTACAGCTATGAAGGACGCTTCTTCTCCGTCTAAAAAATCTTCGATAACAACTCTATTACCCGCACTTCCAAATGCTTTATCTTTAAAGATACTATGGAGCGCTTCAACAGCATCATCTTTATTTGAACAAATAATTACTCCCTTACCAGCAGCCAACCCATCCGCCTTAACAACTGTTGGATAATTAATTTTTTCAAGATGATTTAAAGCAAGGTCATAATTTTTAAAAGATTTATAACCGGCAGTAGGGATATTATATTTAACAAAAAAGTCCTTAGAAAAAGTTTTTGAACCTTCTAATTGCGCTGCGCTTTTTGATGGCCCGAATGTATTAATGCCTTTTGATTGAAGATAATCACTCAATCCAATAACTAATGGCTGCTCAGGGCCAATAATCACTAGACCAATTGCTTTATCTATGCAAAAACCTTCGATAACTTCAAAATTATTTGAATCAAGATTAATGTTGCTTACTTTGTTCTCAAGATGAGTTCCTGCGTTACCAGGACAAACATAAACCTGTTGAACATCTTTATCTTGTGCGGACTTCCACGCCAATGCGTGCTCTCTTCCTCCCGATCCTATTATTAATACATTCATTAATGTCTAAAATGCCTCACACCTGTATAAACCATAGCGATGTTATGCTCATCAGCAGCTTCAATCACTTCGGAATCTTTTATTGAGCCACCTGGTTGAATGATTGCTGCAATTCCGCTAGATGCAGCTTTATCAATACCATCTCTAAATGGAAAAAATGCATCCGATGCCATTACTGCATTTTTCACATCTAAACCTTCTTCTTTTGCTTTTAAGTTCGCAATATCTGCACTAATGACTCTGCTCATTTGACCTGCACCAATTCCAATTGTTTGTTTATTTTTTGCATAAACAATGGCATTACTTTTTACAAATTTAGCAACTCTCCATGCGAACATTAAATCCTCTAATTCTTCATCTGTAGGCTGTCTCTTTGTTACACACTTTAATTCATCGAGTGTTATTTGCTTACGATCATCATCTTGAAAAAGAATACCTCCTGATATTTTTTTAATTGTTCCTGGATAGAGCCCATCTTGATCTAAATCTACTTCTAGAACCCTGATATTTTTTTTATTAGAAAATTCTTTAACTGCTTCTCTCTCAAAGCTTGGAGCAATTACAACCTCTACAAACTGTCGTTCATTAATTTCTTTTGCAGTAACCAAATCAACTGAATTATTAAAAGCTATAATTCCACCAAAAGCAGATGTAGGATCGGTCTTAAAAGCTAAATCATATGCATCATATGTGTTGTCACTTTCAGCAACACCACATGGGTTAGCATGTTTCACAATCACGCATGATGGATTGCTAAATTCTCTTACACACTCCCAGGCAGCATCAGCATCAACTATATTGTTATATGAGAGCTCTTTTCCTTGAATAATTCTTGAATTAGCAATGTTTTTATATTTAAGGTTCTTAAAAGTATATAAAGATGCATTTTGATGAGGGTTTTCACCGTATCTCAAGCTGGTAATCTCTTTAAATTCATAATCATAAATAGAACTAGAAGTATCTTCACCAAGATATAAAGAAATAGACTTATTGTAGTCTGCCATAATAGAAAAGACTTTTTTAGATAGATTCTTGCGAGATTCATACGAGATACCGTCTTTTTCTTTCCATTCATTCATAATACTTTCGTAATCATTAGGATCTGTGATAACAACAACATCTTTAAAATTTTTTGCAGCTGCTCTAATCATTGTAGGGCCGCCAATATCTATCTGTTCAATAGCTTCTTCAAAAGTACAGTCATTTTTAACAGTTTCTTGAAATGGGTATAGATTTACAATTACTAAATCTATAGGCTCAAAGCCTCTATCTTTTAAAACGTCCATATCCGAATCTCTTCTTGCAAGTATTCCAGCATGTATTTTTGGATGAAGAGTTTTTACACGACCACCCATCATTTCTCCGAAACCAGTAAATTCCGAGACCTCAATAACATCATTAGTAATTTCTTTTATTGTTTTATAAGTGCCGCCTGTTGAAAGTAATTTTATATTTTTTTTTGCTAGAAATTTAACAATAATATCAATATCTGTTTTATCGGAAAGGCTAATTAGAGCGGTTTTTGGTTTAACTATACTCATTAACTGATTTTATATTTCTTTAATTTTGTTCTTAAAGTTGTTCTATTTATACCTAAAATTCTTGCTGCTTTAGATTGATTATTATTACAAAATTTCATAACACTATTTAATAGAGGTGGCTCAATCTCTCTAAGGACAAGATTGTAAACATTAATAGGAGTATTTTTCTGATCAAGCTGATTAAAATATCTATTCATAGCTTTCCTAACCTCTTCTTTTAGAGGCTTTTTTGAATAACTATCAAATGATCTTTTCTTTTCTTTCAAAATAGATTTTTTTAATAAAGAGCTCTAAGTTTACAGCTGTTTAAAAATTGCTCAATAGATAAGCTAAAGATTTATATATGTTTTTTTACCATCCTCAAGTGAAAAAGATTTTATTTTTTTGTCAGAAATAACAATCTCTAATATTGAGGTGTAATCAGGATAAAAACATAAAAGTGTTTCAGATTCACTTAAGTTACTTACAACTGAATTCATGACCATGAAATGAGTAAAAATTACAGCATGATTATTAATGTTAATTAGTTTATTCAAAATCTCATCACTCCAAGATTTAATATTTTTAGGTAAAGCATCTTTTTTTGTGGATAAAATCTTTTTTAACCAGCTTTGTTTTTTATTTAACGGGACATTCACCGAGGGAATTTCAACAAAAGTTTCATCATAAACTATATTTTTTTTGAATTTTCTTGCTAATGGAATTGCTGTTTCTTTAGCTCGTGATTTAGGGCTTGATATAAAACAATAATCTTCTAGATTTGATAAATTTTTATGATTTATTAAATTTTTTGCTTGTGATAATCCTTTTTCACTCAAACCAGGATCTGCATGGTGCCCCCATGCATTTTCTGCTTCACCATGTCTTATAAATATAAGTTTAATCTCTGACATTTATTTTCCAGCTATAGCTATAATGATATTGTGAGAACACATAGAGTATATTGTAAATCTGTATCAGAGCCTAATGAGAGATTTGAAATAGATGAATCCCAGTCGCATCATCTAATTAAAGCACTACGACTAAAGGAAGGCGATTTAATAGAGGTTTTTGACGGCGAGGGAAGGTTTGCAACTTGCAAAATAATTGAAAAATCAAAAAAATCTATTGAAGCTAAAAGGATAGGAGAACTTAAATATAATACCCCTCCAAAAAGATTGCTCGTAACTATAATCCCAGTTATAAAGAAGAATAATTTTAATTTTATGATTCAAAAACTAGCTGAAATAGGAGCTAGTAAATTTATTGTATACAAACCAGACTATGTGGATCAAAGTGTTGCAAAAAAAGATATTACCAGAATGATAAATAAATCATTAGAAATTCTCATTAATGTTTCTAAGCAGTGTGGTAATAATTTTCTTCCTGAGGTTTTGGAATCCAATAGTTTAGAAGAGGCAATAACTATGACAGATAATACTTCTGAGATATATTCATTTGATACAGAGGCTACAGAGTATTTTAATCAAGAAGGGCTGGGAGAAAATTCTTCTATAACTATTATTACAGGACCCGAATCTGGTTTTTCCGATAAAGAACTTAAGTCAATTAAAATGCATAATATTAAAGAAAGATATTTAGGTCAAAATATTCTGAGGGCTGAGACGGCACCTATATATGTATCTTCATTAATTAAAAATCATTTTGGTAAAATTTTATAATTATGAACAATAAAGTGCTTTTCATTACAGATACATTTAAAGACTTAAATGTTAAAAAAGATACCTCAATTATGATGATTGAAGAGGCAATTAAAAAACAATTTCATGTTTTTCAATGTGAAATTGAAGATTTGTTTATTAAAGAAGGTCATGTATATGCAAGTTCAAGGAATATCCTTTCTGCAGGGTCAACTCAAGTTGAAGGCATTTCAAAAGAAGATATAAAAGTATCTGAATTTAAATATTCTTTTATGCGAAAGGATCCTCCTGTTGATGAAAATTATATTAATGCTCTTCATTTATTGGGACTTGCAGAAAAACAAGGAGCAATTATTTTTAATAAACCTAACTCAATCAAGGAGTTTAATGAAAAGATATTTGCTTTATATTTTAAAGAATATATACCCAGCACCCTTATAACCGCTAATATTGATAAAATCAAAGAATTCATTACTTCTCATCAAACAATCATCGTTAAGCCATTTGATGGAATGGGTGGGACCTCCATTCATAAGTTTGATGAAATAAATGATAAAAATATGAACATATTGGAAGAAATGACAAACTCACAACAAACTCAGATCATTTGCCAGGAATTTATTGAAGATATTTATGAAGGAGATTACAGAGTATTAATTATTCATGGAAAACCTTTCAAAAAAACTTTAGCAAGAATTCCCCAAGGTGGAAGTTTTAAAGGTAATTTAGCTGCTGGTGGCAAAGGTATTGCTGAAGATATTACAGATTTTCAAAAGAAAATTGGAGAAGAGATTGGGTGCTATTTAAAAGAAAAAGGAATTAACTTTGCAGGGATAGATGTTATTGGTAAATATTTAACTGAAATAAATATCACAAGCCCCACTTGTGCAAGAGAAATTTTTGATCAAACAGGTGAAAACCCAATCAGTAAATATTTTGAGGGATTATGAGTTCATTATCATCTGCATCAAAAAATATTAGCAAACGATCTTTAACTTTCAATAAATCATTTTTAATATCGTTGTGTATTCATGCGGTTTTAATCTTTGGAATATCATTAACCACCTATTACAAATTACCTATTTTAAATGAGTCTCCAATTATTAATGTCAAACTTGCCAATTCAAATCAAGATCATATGAATAATTCATCCATTGGCAGCTTTGAAGAATTTAAAAAAGATATTACATCCCAAATATTAGGCAAGATTCAAGTATCAAAAAATTCTTCTCAATCTTTTAAGATAAAAAAACTTCAAGCAAATTCTATTTTAAATTCTGAAGAAGCTGTTTATTTAAATTTATGGCAGCGAAAAATAGAAACAACTGGCGATAAAATAATTTCAAACAAAGAAAATTATGTTGATGGAAAAGTTCAAATCATGGCAACAATTGATATGTATGGAAATTTAGTTAATTCAAAGATCCTGATTTCTTCTGGAAATATATTAATTGATAAGATGGCTATTGATATTTTGGAAAAATCAGCCCCTTTCGCTCCTTTTAATAATGATATGTCTAATCAATATAGTATTCTAGAAATTGTTAGAGATTGGAATTTTTCATCTAATTAAATGCAAATAGTTGCTTTTGATTTTGGGACAAAAAAGATAGGTGTTGCTGTCGGACAAACTTCAACATACACTTCTTCACCGCTTCAAATAATCTTGAATAAAGATAATAAAGTAAACTGGAATGAGATTATGATACTTTTAAATGAATGGAAGCCAGATCTTATAATTGTAGGTAAGCCACTAAATATGGATGGAACCGATAGTGATATTATGAAAAAAGTTGAAAAGTTTTATATAAAACTTAAAAGTATTTATGATGCTGAGTTTGAATATATTGATGAGAGGCTTACTACCTTTGAGGCCAGACAAATACTTGAAGAAAAAAATGTTGAGAAAGTTGATGCAAATGCAGCAAAGATTCTTATAGATAATTGGTTCTCATTAAATAATGAATAAATATGTATATACCTGAAGATTTTATTGAACGCCTATTAGACTCAGTCAATATTGTTGAAGTTATTCAAAAACGAAGACAGGTTGAAAGAAGAGGCGGTGCTTATATGTGCAAATGCCCTTTCCACAAAGGTGGTGAGGAGAAAAATGCATCCATGAAGATTTATGAAGAGACGGGTACTTTTCATTGCTTTACTTGTAAAGAAACAGGCAACGCAATTGGTTTTTTAAAGAAGCATGATAATTTAGATTTTATAGAGGCCGTTGAAGAACTTGCATCTTTAGTTGGAATGGAAATTCCAAAAAAAGAGAGAAGTGAGACAGCCATAAAGTCTACAAATATAAACAACAAAGCTGCAGAAATTTTTTACACTCAATTAAAAGAAGAAAATGGAAAAAGCACAATTTCTTATTTAAAAGAAAGAGGTATTTCTGGTGAAACAGCCAAATTTTTTAATTTAGGCTACTCGAACCCCAAAGCTCCTAGCTTGTATGAAAAGTTATCAAAAGAATTTAATCAAGAAGAGTTAAATGAGTCAGGGTTATTTGGCAAAAATGAGAATGGAGATTCTTATGACAGATTTAGAGATAGGTTGATGTTCCCAATAAGAAATATCAAAGGAGACACTATTGCTTTTGGTGGAAGACTCTTAAAAAATAAAGAAAAACAGGCAAAATATTTAAATTCTCCTAAAACGAAAACTTATAATAAAACATACGAACTTTATGGCTTGTATGAGGTTAGACAAAAAAATAAAAGACCTGATTCAATCTTTGTTGTTGAAGGCTATATGGATGTTGTTGGTCTCTATCAACACGGTATTCAAAATGCTGTGGCTTCATCTGGAACAGCTTTCACTAAGGAACAATTAAGAAAAATTCTTAATTATACAAACACAATATACATTGCATTTGATGGCGATGAAGCTGGGAAAGAGGCATCGTGGAGAACAGTAGAAAATGCATTGCCCCTAATTCGTGAAGATACAAGATTAAGTTTTATTTTCTTAAAAGAGGGCGATGATCCTGATAATTTCATAAAAGAAAATGGGAAAGAGGCCTTCTATACTCTTGCCAAAGATTCAAAACCGCTTTCAAATTACTTTTTTGAAACATTAAAAAAACAAGATGATTTATCTTCCATTGAAGGAAGAACAAAAGCTGCAAAATTTGCAAAACCTTTAATTAAATCTATTTCAAATGAAACTATTAAACAGGCATATATTAAAGAAGCATCTAATGTATGTGATTTAGATTTTACAAAATTAATTCAAGGAAATGAAAACACAAAACATATTAATACTCCACAGAAAGAAAAAACTGCAGTTGATACAAAATCTATAATAAAGAAATCAGTCTTAGGAATATTTACGGCACTAATTCAATATCCTAAATTAGCTGAAAGCAAAATTTTTAATCTAGTGAATCCTGATTCCAAGTTTTCTTTCTTATTGGAGATTAGAGATATTTATATTAAACACCCAAACTCAGCTGCTTCATTAATTTTAGAAAAAATCGAAAAAGAAAAAATAAAAAATGTTTTTGGAGAAGCTTTAGTTTCAGAGATTAAGATATCTGAAGAAGACGCCATGTCCATGATAGCGGATTGTATTGCATTAATTTCACAAACATACTCTGAAAGAGAAGAAATTCTTAAAGAAAAGTATAATATGCATGAACTAACTTCTTCAGAAAAGAGAGAATTGCAACAAATTATCTTAAAAAAAGATAAAATGTCGCAGGAAGAAGAGGCTTTAATTAAAAATTTAAGCTCTGGATAGATTGATTTTTATCAATTAATCCATACATATAGGGGATATACTCGAGGTGCGACCAATCTGTGGATAAATTAAATCAAAAAGGCTCAAAAATCGCTGAGCTAATTGAAAAAGGTAGAGAGCAAGGCTACTTAACATATTCTGATGTGAATGATCATTTACCTGATGATATTTCTGATCCTGATCAAGTGGATGAGATCATTGGAATGATAAACGATTTAGGCTTACAAGTTCATGAAACTGCGCCTGATGCAGATACTTTAATGTTAGCTGAATCAGAGAATTCGGATGATATTGCATTAGAACAAGCCGCAGAAGCACTTGCAGCTGTTGAAAATGAAACAGGAAGGACAACCGATCCTGTAAGAATGTATATGAGAGAAATGGGTACCGTTGATCTGTTGACTCGTGAAGGTGAGATTGAAATTGCTAAAAGAATTGAAGAAGGTATGAGAGATCTCTTAAATGCAAGCGTTCATTATCCTAAAACTGTTGAGTACGTATTAATTTATTGGCTGCTTGTTAAAGACGGTGAAAAGAAAATTAATGACTTTCTTACTGGTTTCTTAGAAGAAATGGAAGAAGTCCCATCTGCTGGACCTGGAACACAAAGAGCAAAAGAGGAAGCTGATGCAGCTGACTCAGATGATGAAACTCCTTCTGGTCCTGATATGAAAGAAGTTCAGAGAAGAATGACAAACTTAAAACGTCAGTTTAATAAAACAACAAAAGTTATAGAGAAAAAAGGCAGACACTCTAAAGAGGCAAATGCAGAATTTAAGAAACTCGGTGATATATTCCAGTTTTTAAAATTTAGCCCAAGAATGTTTGATGATATTGCTGCTATCGCAAGACACGGCTTAAATATTCTTAGAGAAAAAGAAAAATTAATACAAACCCAACTAGTTAAATACGCCAGAATTCCAAGAAAAGATTTTTTAGCCCTATATCCAGAAAATTTAACCAAAGTTAGATGGGTTGATAGCTTAATGAAAGAAAAGAAATATAAAAAAGATCTCTTACAAAAAGTTAAACAGGATGTAGTTATTGCACAAAAAGATATTATTGAACTCGAAAATAAAGTTGGACTCAATGTTAGAGAGATAAAAGAAATCAATAGAAATATGTCAATGGGTGAGACAAAAATGCGTCGGGCTAAAAAAGATATGGTAGAAGCTAACTTAAGATTAGTTATATCAATCGCAAAGAAATATACAAATAGAGGACTTCAATTTTTAGATTTAATACAAGAAGGCAATATTGGCCTTATGAAAGCCGTTGATAAATTTGAATATCGAAGAGGTTATAAATTTTCAACATATGCAACATGGTGGATAAGACAAGCAATAACAAGATCTATTGCTGATCAGGCTAGAACCATAAGAATACCAGTACATATGATTGAGACAATTAATAAGTTAAATAGAGTTTCTCGTCAAATGATGCAGGATATGGGAAGAGAGCCAACTCCTGAAGAATTAAGCAAAGAATTAGATATGCCAGAAGATAAAGTAAGAAAAGTTCTTAAAATTGCTAAAGAACCAATTTCAACAGAAACACCAATAGGAGATGATGAGGATTCAAGCCTAGGTGATTTTATTGAAGATACAGTAATTGAATCACCTCTTGAGAATGCAACAGAGGAAAGCCTTCATTTTGCTACAGACGATGTGTTAGCATCACTAACAGCAAGAGAAGCTAAAGTATTAAGAATGAGATTTGGAATTGGTATGAATACCGATCATACCCTTGAAGAAGTTGGTAAACAGTTCGATGTAACAAGAGAAAGAATAAGACAGATTGAAGCTAAAGCTTTAAGAAAATTAAGACATCCAAGTAGATCTAGTCATTTAAAGAGCTTCTTAGACGAATAAGTTTATTTCCAGTTTCCCTTTCTTCCAGATAAATCCCAATTAATTCTACTCCACATTAACTCAATTCTTCTCTCGACATATCGTTTAGCAAAGAAGGTTGAATGATTTGGAAGTGGAACGAATGCTTGAGATCCTAGACCATCAATAATTTTTATTATCATTTCATCTTTTTCGCTCTTAATAACTAGATTATGCGGTATAAGATTTTTAGTTAAGATAAGATTGTCTCTTAACCATTGATGAAATTGATTTATAGCAATCTTAATTTCATTAGTAAGTCCGTTTGAAAATAAATAGCTCTCCAGGGTTTCAGCAATTTGATCATTGTTTTTTATTAATTCAGTTTCAGAAGCCATGCCAATATTTGTTTCAACCATTCCATACCACTGAGCTAAATGTTTCCAAATTTCTGGATTATCAACCATGAGTGCTTTTTGTTTATATGCCTCCTGTTCTCTTAAATTATCATCAAAACTATCTTTTGATCTAAATTTTTTATACCAAGGTTTATTTTTAATAATTTCTTCGAGCAATCCTGGATGAACTACTTTTAAACATTTGTCAGATTGAGCGGGGTGAATAAAACATTTTCTGTTGCCGCCTTCTGCAAAAGGAGTTGAACCACTTAAGTCAATCATAATAAGATAATAGCCTATCAGGTTTATTTAAAGACTTCCTTAAAAAATTAATTCTTATATAATTATCGCTCTTTTGTTTATATGAGCATTGGGCCTGTAGCTCAGTTGGTTAGAGCAGTGGACTCATAATCCATTGGTCGGAGGTTCGAGTCCTCCCGGGCCCACCACTTATTGAATTTCTTGCCAAGGAGGAAATGGATCTTCCAATGAAGTCCAAAACTCTTCACCATTAAATGTTATAGTTTTATGAAATGAAACTTCAGAATTTAATATTAGATTTATTAAGAGTTTTACCTAAAAAGCTTATTCAATACATGGCTGGACCTCCAATTATTATTGATGGAAATATTCTTGATCCAAATATGCAAATTATTGCAAAGTTTATTCCACAAGAACAACAAGAAATATTAATTTCACCTAAAAGTCTTAGAAGGGCTACTAAAAAATTAGATGAATTAGCTATTAAAAATATTCCTACCATAACAATTAGAGATGATGAGATAGAAGGATCAACCGGTAAAATGAAAATCAGAACCTACCAAAAAGATATACATCAAGAAAATGCTCCAGCAATCTTATTTTTTCATCAAGGCGGTTTGGTCATTATGGATACAAAAACAGATGATTATTTTTGCTCTTTACTTGCAGACAAGTGCAATGCAAAAGTAATATCTTTAGATTATCGAAGATGTCCAGAAAATAAATTTCCTGCAGCATTTGAAGATGCATTTGCACTCTGGGATTATGTTCAAATTAATTCAGAAACATTAAAAATTAATCCAAATTCAATAGCTCTGGCAGGGGATAGTGCTGGTGGTATGATTTCTGCAACAGTGGCTCATGACATTCGAGATAAAGGTGGTATTCAACCCGCAGCACTGTGTTTAATTTATCCATGGGTTACTACTAGTCTTGAAAATCAACAATCTATTGAAAGCTGTGCAGATATGTTTCCAATGACTTTTGAAATAATGGAATTTTTTAGAAATACTGTCTTTCCTGATGGAGAAAATGTTTCTCATTTATGGGCCAACCCTCTTCATCAAGATAATTTAAGGAATTTACCACCAACTATAATTGCTACAGCAGGATTTGATCCTATTCGCGATCAAGGAAATAAATTCGCTGATTTATTAAAAAAAGCAGAAGTTGAAGTCATAGATTATTGCTTTAGTGAACTTCCTCATAGTTTTTTAATATTTGGAAGAATAAGTAAAGCTGCTCAAAAGGCTAATAATATAATTGCCGAAGATCTTTCTAAAATATTAAATAGATAACTAACAATGTTCTTTAAAAATTCATTATTTTTAATAAAATAAAACTCAAATAAATTTTGATTTACAAAGTCAAAAACTGATGATAAATTTGATGTTATTGTCATTAACTTATAGGGGGTTCATATGACTAATCCAAACCATCCAAGTGTTGATCAAAGCGATCGTGTAGTTCCAATAAATCTAAGGCAGAGCGGCCGTACACCTACTGAATTATTGATATCAACTCGTGTAAGAAAATCACCTTTTTGGCATTTATCTCATGAAGCTGGTTGTTGGAGAGCAACAGTTTATAACCGCATTTATCATCCTAGAGGTTATGTCAAACCAGAAGATGGTGGGGCAATGGTTGAATACGAAGCTTTGGTTAATCGAGTAACAATGTGGAATGTTGCTGTAGAAAGACAAATAAGAGTAAAAGGACCTGATGCAGAAGCTTTTACAGATTTTGTGATTACAAGAGATGCAACAAAGATTGAACCAGGAAATGGCAAGTATGCAATTTTGTGTAATGAAAAAGGTGGAGTACTTAATGACCCTGTTTTATTAAGATTAACCGAAGATGAGTTTTGGTTCTCAATTTCTGACAGCGATTTATTGTTTTGGTTACAAGGTGTAAATGTAACTAAAAAGTATGATGTTGAGATTGATGAAATTGATGTATGTCCTGTTCAAATACAAGGACCTTTATCTGAAGACCTCATGGCAAAGTTAGCAGGCGAAGAATTAAGAGATGTTCCTTATTATGGAATTTTAGAAACAAAAGTTGGAGGCGCTGATTGTGTTATTAGCCAAACTGGATTTACTGGAGAAAAAGGATACGAAATCTATGTCCGTGATGCACATGAAAATGCTGAAAAAATGTGGAATGCAGTTCTTGAAGCTGGTGAAGAGTTTGGCTTAATGGTAATAGCTCCTGCGCATCACCGTCGAATTGCAGCTGGTATTTTATCTTGGGGACAGGACTTAGATCATGAAACATCCCCATTTCAAGTAAATCTTAGTTATCAGGTACCAAGAAATAAAGAGGCAGATTATATTGGTAAAGAGGCTCTTGAGAAGCAACGAGCAATGATAGATGAAGGAAATGCGCCATTTAAGATGAAAATGGTTGGAATTACTTTTGGAGGTAAGGAGATTACAGATTACGCTCCTGATTTCTGGCTTATAGAGGATACAGATGGAAATGAAATGGGTTTCGTTACATCTCCTTGGTGGTCACCAGAACTTGAAACAAACATAGGACTTGCATGGGTTCCTTGGAGTTCGTCTGGTGTTGGGACTAAATTGCAGGTTAAATTGCCTGATGAATACTCTGAATCAGGAGAACCAGCTAAAGGCGAGGTTGTTGAAGTCCCCTTTAGAGAGTCTGTTAATCCAAATAAAAGGGAAGTTCAAAAAGCTAAAGGACTAGACTACGCTGACTAAGCACTTCGAGTAAGGCGAAAGTTATGAAAATGATTTTCGCTATATAATAATAGTCAATGAAACATATTGAAATAAATTCAATTCAAAATGCATTTCTAGTCTATATAGATGTTGACTCATTAAATAAAAAAAACAAACTTGAAAATAGTTTTGAGGAATTTAAGAACCTTGTAACATCTTCAGGAACTTTGATTAAGGATTATGTTAGCTTTAATCAAAAAACTCCAGTCATCAATACTTTTATATCCAAAGGAAAGCTTGAGATTCTGATGGATGAAATCCAAAAAAAAAATATTGACCTAGTCATTATCAACCATGAGCTTTCTGCTTCACAGACTAGAAACCTAGAAAATTTTTTAAATAAAAGAGTTATAGATAAAACTGAGTTAATTCTTGATATCTTTGCAACTAGAGCTTCATCACATATTGGCAAATTACAGGTAGAGCTTGCACAATTAAATCATCTTTCAACCAGGCTTATTAGAGGATGGACTCATCTTGAAAGACAAAAAGGTGGCATAGGACTTAGGGGGCCAGGAGAAACTCAGCTCGAGACTGATAGAAGACTTATCAGCAAAAGAATAAAAAGATTAAATCAAAGATTGGATAAATCACATAAACAAAAACAGATTAATAGATATTCAAGAAAGAAAAGCAGAAATAAACTGGTTGCACTTGTTGGATATACCAATGCTGGCAAAACAACCTTGTTTAATAAGATAACTGAAAGTTCTCAAATCGCAGAGGATAAGCTTTTTGCAACCTTAGATTCTGTTACACGAAAAAATAAAAATCCTGAAATGGGACCAATTTTATTTTCAGATACTGTGGGTTTTATTTCTGATCTACCAACCCAATTAATTGAATCATTTAAAGCTACTCTTGATGAGCTAAAAGCAGCTGATCTTTTGCTTCATGTTGTAGATATTTCAGACAAAGATAGAAAAGTTAAGCTTATAAAGGTTAATAAAATTCTCAAAGATTTAGGATTGGAGGATATTCCTCAAATTATTGTTAATAATAAGATTGATATGATTTCTGATTTAAAACTAGAAGCCTTAAGAAAAAGAAAAGCTAAAGATATATTTCTATCTGCTGAAGATAGTAACGAGTTTGATCATCTTAATTATTTAATAAATGAAACTCTGTTTAATGGAATGTATCAAGGCTGGGTATCGCTTGATAATAATCTTGGAAACATTAGATCAATGCTATTTGATATGGGGTGCATGGAAGAAGAGAGAGTCTCTTCAGATGGAAAGATGCTTGCAAACATTAAAATTGGAAATGATGAATTAGAACAATTAATTAAATTAGAAGGTTTTGAGATTTATCCCGATAAAGATATAATTTTCAACACAATAAATAATTAAACAAAACAAAAATGAAAAAATTTAACAATTTTCTTGATAAAGTTGCATCACCATTTGAGCTAATTGCGCCTTGGTTATTGCGTATTACTTTGGGAACATCTTTTATTCTTCATGGTGTTGGGAAGTTTCCAATTCCAGCTCCAGATATGGTTAGGTGGTTTGAGAGCATGGGGTATATGTATCCAGAAATTATTGTATCTATGGTAGCCGTAGGAGAAGTTGCAGCCGGAGCAGGAATTATGATCGGGGGCTTATTAAATACAAAGGCAAATTTTTTTTATAGCAATGGACATTTAATAACAAGATTGTCAGGTGGAGCCATATCTGTAATTATGATTGGCGCATTACTCATAGCACATAAAGAATGGCTTGTTACCCAAGAGTTATTTATGAGCGAGCAAATTTTCTTATTAGCTCTTGGCTTGTATTTTGCTATCAAAGGCAATAAATAAATACTTATTTGATATGAAAAATTTAAACAGTCTTTTAGAATCAATAGCAACCCCATTCTTGCCAATAACTTCATGGTTGTTAAGGCTAGGTCTTGGGACTTCATTTGTCTTACACGGTATTGGAAAATTTCCGCTGCCACCAGAAAAGATGGTTACATGGTTTGAAAGTATGGGTTATATGTATCCTGAAATAGTAACAAGCATGGTTGCTATTGGAGAAGTTGCTGCAGGGGCAGGGATCATTTTAGGCGGTTTAATGAGTGGTTATATGGGAAATCTAGTTACCAGAATTTCAGGTGGTGCAGTAGGAGTTATTATGATTGGAGCAATTTTAATAGCTCATTCAGACTGGCTGATTACAAAAAAACTTTTTATGAGCGAACAAATCTTTTTGTTTTTATTAGGAACATATTTCGCAATAAAAGGTAATAACTAAAAACCTCTCAATTCAATATATTATTGATATTAATTTATAAATATTTAATTTTTTTTAAAAAGTAGTTGCAAATCTAAATGAGAATCATTATCATTCTCATTCATGGAAGCTACTTTATTGGTCATTCCCCTAAAAGTGTGCAGTTTTTTAGATTTTTTAGAATCAAAAAATCTTTAGGCGAAAAAAAGGTAGCTTTCATTTTATTTAATTATTAAAAGAGGTAATTATGAACAAAATAAAAAATGAATTATTTAATAATATATCACCGTTACTTATCATCGGATTCCTTCTAGTTTCATCATTTGTAGTAACTATAAATGCTGATGATGGAATGGAGGTTGAATCTGTAACTATTATAGGAACAAAAGAAGATGTTAAAGACTTAGCAGGATCAGGTGCGGTTATATCAAATGAAGATCTAGAAAAAGCAATGGATACTGATATTCAGAAGATTTTAACTGCGGTCCCTGGAGTTTATATGAGAACTGAGGAAGGTTATGGCTTAAGACCTAATATTTCCATAAGAGGTACTGCTATTGAAAGATCAGGAAAAGTTACAATAATGGAAGACGGAGTTTTAGTTGCTCCATCACCTTATACCTCATCATCAGCATACTATTTTCCAACAACTGGAAGAATACATGCTGTAGAAGTATTAAAAGGGCCAGCAGTTGTATCACAAGGACCTCAAACAATTGGGGGCGCAATTAATTTAATCAGTACACCTATACCAGAAGTAAATTCAGGCAAATTTATTCAAGAAATTGGTGAGAATGGTATGGCAAGAACTCATGTATATTATGGCGCTAGTCAAGGAAACTTTGGTGCTTTAGTAGAGGTTCATGAACATTCAAGTGATGGTTTCGATTCTATTGCTAATGTTGGTGGCGATACTGGTTTTGATAAATCAGATCTAATGATTAAAGCAAGATATAGCTCTGGCAACCATACATTAACTTTTAAGAGAGTTGATTTAGATGAAGATTCAAACCAATCATATGTTGGTCTTTCTCAAGCAAGTTTTATGTCTAATCCTAGAGTTAGATATGGTGCTACAGCATACGACAAAATGATGAATGATGGAGAACAAACATCTTTAACTTATGTCGGTGATTTTGATATTTTTGATATTGTATTTACATCATGGCAGAACGACTACCATAGAGATTGGTTTAAAGTTAGTGACTTTAATAATGATTCAGAGCATGGTGAAAGAGACGATATTAATGAGTTAATTAGTGATGCAAACAATGGAAGTGCAAATGCGCAAGCTATTTTGGATGGCCAATTACCTGTTGAAATAGAATATAAACATAATAATAGATTCTATACAAATGAAGGTTATCAATTTACTCTTTCAACAGAAATTGGTATTCATGCTCTCACTATAGGCTATAGAGATATGGAAGATTCAGAGAGCAGAGTTCAGGCTCATGAATATGCAGATCAAGCTGCTGATGGCTCTTTATCCGCTTTATATGGTTATGTTGGTTTAAATGGAAGCAACAACAGACTAAGAGAATCAAGCGCAACTTCATATTATTTAGAAGATACAATGGATTTTGGTAAGCTTGCTGTAACTGTTGGATACAGGTCAGAGGATTATGATCAGCGTCATAGAAGATGGTCAGATGCCGCAGGACCGAATTTAACAGAAGTAAGACTAGGCGCTGATGGAAGTGGTAATGCTGATGTTAAAGATACAATGGCCTACAACGACCATACCACATCAAGCATTGCTGCAACATATGATTTAAACGATACTATGACTTTAGTTGCTGGTTTCCACGAAGGCATGACACCGATGTTCGGTGCTGATCCAGAAGAAGCAGATAATATGGAGCTCGGTGTAAGGTATTCAGAAGGTACTACTAATATTGAAGCTTTCTACTTTGCAAGTGATTATTCAAGATTAGCTGCTGAATGTACTTTAGTAAGCGGCGCCTCATGTAATGCTGATGAATCTGCTGTATTTAGTGGTGGTGAGGCTGAAGTATCCGGTATTGAGTTTAGTGGATCTTGGATGTTACAAGGCGACAATGGCGTTATGTATCCAATTTCGGTCAATTACACAAGCACTGATGCAACATTTAAAAATAGTTCAGATAGTGATTACTTTGGAGCTGTTGCAGCTGGCGACGATTTGCCATATATTCCTGACTCACAAAGTTCTATAGTTGTAGGTTTTATAAATGATAATGGGTTAAGCGGCAACGCAAGACTTGTGAATGTTGGAAGTTCATGCTCGCTTGCAGCTTGTGGAACCTATAATAAAATCGAAGAATCTAGTTATTTAGATCTGAACTTAAGAAAAGCTTTAAATAATTCGATGAGTGTTTATCTGATATTAGAAAATACACTTGATAGCGAAGACTTAATTTCAAGAGCACCTTCAGAAGGAGCTAGATCGCAGAAACCTAGAACAATGAAAGTAGGTTTTTCATACGATTTTTAAAAAATATTAGAGGAGAGGGGTGTTGATACAGTACCCCTAAAAACTAAAGGGGTGTTTTAAACACCCCTTTTTTTAAGTAGAATGAAACAATGAAAGACTTTCTAAAATATGATGATACCCAAATTTTTAAATATGATAATTTAATTCTTTCTGTCATATACACAATTGGTCATATTTTAGTTGCAATGACTTGTAACAGGATTATTACAGGTGCTTCCTTAGATATGGCTGCAGCTGATGCATTTGTTGAGCCAATTATTAATGGTTTCTGGTTTTATTTTCTCTTAGTCTATTTAAAAAATAAAATTGAACGAGGGCTAATAAATAAACCTATTCCTTTTCTTAAAAATATCAATGTTGGGATTTATCTAGCGGTAATTTATACGATCGGTCATATATTAATTGCGATGACCTGTAACAGATTGCTCACAGGAGCTCCATTAAACTTAGCAGTCATCGATGCATTTATAGAGCCAATAGTTAACGGTTTCTGGTTCTATTTACTATTTGAAGTTTTTAATAAGTATAAACAAAAAGTTAAAGCCACATCAACTGGCAAGAGTAGTAAAAACCCATCACCGGCATCACACAACAACTCAAAATTAGCACCGATAAATAATAAAAAGAATTTAGATTAAATATACAAATAATTTTTCATTAAAGTACAATAATCCAACCAAATGTGGGGCTATAGCTCAGCTGGGAGAGCACCTGCTTTGCAAGCAGGGGGTCCGCGGTTCGATCCCGCGTAGCTCCACCAATTAATTATAGTTTTAGTACTTTTTTTTTAAATTTTTTAATAGTATATTTAACTATATTTACTTTAATTGCACACATTAAGGAGTCTTAAAGACAATGACTGATAAAACTGAAGGAAAATGCCCTGTAATGCATGGAGCAATGACTACTCATAGCTCAAGCGGCACATCAAATAAAGATTGGTGGCCTAATCAACTTAACCTAAACATATTACATCAACATGATAAGAAATCTAATCCAATGGATGAGGGTTATGACTATAGAACAGAATTTAAAAAAATTGATTATGATACTCTTAAAGAAGATCTAAACAAATTAATGACAGATTCTCAAGATTGGTGGCCAGCAGACTATGGTCATTATGGACCTTTTTTTATTAGAATGACTTGGCATGCTGCAGGAACATATAGAAATACTGATGGAAGAGGTGGGGGAGGAACAGGCGCGCAAAGATTTGCTCCTTTAAATAGCTGGCCTGATAATGGAAATCTTGATAAAGCAAGAAGGCTATTGTGGCCAATAAAGCAAAAATATGGAAAACAAATTAGTTGGGCAGATCTTCTAATCCTTGCAGGCAATGTTGCAATTGAATCAATGGGTGGTACAACATTTGGATATAGTGGCGGACGTCCGGATATATGGGGTCCTGAAGAAGATATTCATTGGGGTCTTGAATCAGAATGGCTAGATAATAAAAGATACAAAGGTGAAAGAGAACTAGATAATCCTCTTGCTGCTGTTCAAATGGGGCTTATATATGTAAATCCTCAAGGCCCAGATGGTAACCCTGATCCTTTAGCTAGCGCGCATGATATTAGAGAAACATTTGGCAGAATGGCAATGAATGATGAGGAAACTGTTGCTCTTGTAGCAGGCGGTCATACATTTGGAAAATCGCATGGTGCCGGGTCGGAAGATCATGTTCAATCTGAACCTGAAGGTGCTCCATTAGAGGAAATGGGTTTTGGATGGTCAAGTACTTACGCTTCAGGAGTAGGTAGCGATACTATAACTAGTGGAATCGAAGGAGCTTGGACAGCAAATCCAACACAATGGGATAACGGATATTTTGATTTGCTGTTTGGGTATGAATGGGAACTAACGAAAAGTCCTGCTGGTGCTCATATATGGCATGCAATTGGTCAAACAGAAGAAGATATGGCTCCAGATGCTGAAGATTCATCAAAAAAAGTGCCAACAATGATGACTACTGCAGATATGGCTTTAAGAGAAGATCCAAGTTATAACAAAATTTCTAAAAGATTTCATGAAAATCCTGATGAGTTTGCAGATGCTTTTGCTAGAGCTTGGTTTAAGCTTCTGCATAGAGACATGGGACCTAAAACAAGATACATGGGTCCAGAAGTTCCTAAAGAAGAACTGATTTGGCAAGATCCAGTGCCTAGTGAAAACGCAGAATATAATGTTGAGGAAGTAAAAAAAATGCTTATTGACTCTGGGTTATCAATTCAAGAAATGGTTGAAACTGCATGGGCAAGCGCATCAACTTTTAGAGGTTCTGATATGCGTGGTGGTGCAAATGGTGCAAGAATAAGATTAGCACCTCAAAAAGATTGGGAGGTTAATAATCCCAATCAGCTTAATAAAGTTCTTGATATTTATAAAACTATTTCAAATAATTCAGGTGCTTCTATTGCAGATATAATTGTTTTAGGTGGAAATGTCGGAATAGAGATTGCCTCAGGAGAAGAAGTTCCTTTTACATCAGGAAGAGGCGATGCTTCTCAAGAACAGACTGACATTGAATCATTTGAAGTTTTAGAACCAAAATCAGACGCATTCAGAAACTTTCATGCTAAAGGGGTTAATACAGCTCCAGAAGAAATCATGCTTGATAAGGCACAACTTCTAGGTCTTACTGCTCCCGAAATGACAGTTCTTTTAGGCGGCATGAGGTCTTTAGGTATAAGTTCAAACGGATATGGCTTATTTTCAAAGAAAACTGATAATCTAAGTAATGACTATTTTAAAACTTTGCTTGATATGTCTGTGCAATGGAAACCAAACGGAACAGGGAATTCCTACGAAGCATTTGATAGACAATCTGGTGAAAAGGTAAGAACAGCCTCAAGATCAGATCTAGTATTTGGTTCAAACTCTCAGCTCAGAGCTATAGTTGAGGTTTATGCAGAAGATGATTCAGACGAAAAGTTCATTAAAGATTTTATATCTGCATGGAACAAAGTTATGAACGCAGATAGGTTTGATTTAAATTCATAAACATTAAATATATTTAGGGCTCGAATCCTAGAGTCCTAAAATCCTCTCTTTTTGGATACTTTTTTTGCAAAAATCCATTCCTTATTAAGTAATTTTTTAATTTTATCAATGCGATCTTTTTCTATACGCATCTCTTTTTCACTCATAAGATTAGCTTTTTCAATAAGTGATGTTAGCACCTCTTTAATTTCATCATCAGACTTATTTATTAAGAGATCTCTAACTATTAATCTTTTTTCATGAATATCAAATGCTTCAATGGCGCTAATATCAAAACCTTTTATTGGTTTAAATGATTGTCTGTGATGTTCACAGGGACCATATATCTTTATTGCCTCAATATGCTCTTTAGTTCCGTATCCTTTATGACTTGCAAAACCATACATTGGAAATTTTTTGTCAAGCTCCTTCATTTTTTTATCTCTTTCTACCTTTGCAATTATTGAAGCTGCCATAATTGATTGTTCTGTTTCATCTCCCTTGATAATACTCTGGTATTTGTAAATGGTTTTAATTACCTCATTACCATCTATAAGAATTTCTGTAGGTTTGAATGATGGCGGTATACTCAAGATAATATCTTCCATGCCTTTGATCGTTGCTTTCTTGATATTTAGCTTATCAATAATATCTTTTTCAATAAAAAGAGTATCTGTATATGCTGCCTTTTCCTTTATTTCTTGACTAAGTTCTTCTCTTTTTTTTTCTGAAAGTTTTTTCGAGTCTTTTAAACCTATGATTTCTTTTGAGGAGTCTAAAGCAACTATACCAATACATACAGGGCCTGCTAATGGACCTTTTCCGACCTCATCAATACCAAATATCAAGCTTACTCTCCAAAATATTCTATATACATATTATATTAATAAGCTAGCAGAATACATGTAGAATTATTTTATTTGAATTTAAAAGTTTTGCCGAGGAATAAAGACTGAACAAAGTAGATAGAAATTACAGCAATTATGTTGAGGAACAACTGAGCTAAAAGTAATTTTGTTGAGATAAGTTCCATGCTAAGAAACTCAAAATAATATATCCCGAAAATAGTAAAAAAAGAAAAAAACAATATTAATCGATAGGCAAGTATTTTTGCTTGCATCAGATAAGCGGTTAACGTAGATATAATTATTATTGCAAGACCAAAAATTACAATTTCAGAATACTCATGTAAAGAAACAAATGTCAGTACTGAGCCAGATACAGCAATGGTAAATAACATCTGAAAGAAACCAAATAGTTTTACATCAGATCCAATTTCAGGATTAAATTTTTTGTAAAAATCATCAGGGTTTTTCTTCTCAATGCAATCTTCGGGCCTCCAATATGTTTGTGAAAACCACACCTTGGTTTTATCTTTCCATGATTTAGTTTTAATCGTATCTTTAATCATGATAGAAAAGACTTGAAAGTTTGCCCACATTGGATTCCAACTGTTCAAAGGGGTTGCTGTTCCGTATACTGGCTGTAATTCTGATCTTTGTGGAGTATAAGTCCCAAACATTCTATCCCAGATAATAAAAACACCCCCATAGTTAGCATCAATATACTCTTTATTTTTTGCATGATGAATACGATGATTCATTGGAGTGATAAATATTTTTTCCAACCAACCTAAATGACCAATGTGTTCAGTATGAACCCAAAATTGATAAACTAAATTTACGCCAGCTACAGCTATAAAAACTTCAACAGGAACTCCAAGCATTATCATTGGCATATAAAAAATCCATTTCCATAGCCATCCGGTGCTTGTTTGCCTCAAAGCTGTTGCAAGGTTGTAGTCTTCTCCATGATGATGAACACTGTGTGTTGCCCATAGTATTTTTATCTCATGATGCATTCTATGCATCCAATAATATGATAAATCATATAAAAGAAACGCTATTATCCATGTAAAAGGATTTTTTACAGAAAGTAATTCTAAATTTAAATAAGAACTGATATATACAAATATTACACTTTGAACACCAAGATTTAACATAGTTGGAAATCTGCTTATCATTCCTATAGTTATACTTGTTACAGTATCATTTAATCGATAAGTATTTTTACCAACGTATCTTCCATAAAAATACTCAACTATTATCAGTAAAAAAAATACTGGTATAGCAAGAGTGATGATTACAGATTTATCAGTTACTACTTCCATATTCTTTGAATTATATAAAAAATATATTTATTTTGCTTGAATACAATATAATGCTCCCAGTACATTACCATATTCTCTATTTTCTTTAAATAAGCCTTTAACTCTTGCAAGATTAAGTCTATCTTGAATTCCAGATTTTATTACATCATTTAATGAAACTCTTCCAAGAAAATAAACCTCATTCTCATTACATATCATCGCATTTAAATAAGAAATTGTACCAATAACCTCACCAATCATATTCGAAAGAGAGGCTGCTACATCATTAGGTGACAAACTTTTATTATCTTTTCCTTTTACAAAATTAGAAGCAGTTATTTCTGGATGTAAATCGCCGATCTCATTCACAACATCTCCTATTAAGAAATCTAATTTTTTTCTGTCTCCTTCTTTTGCTAATCTCTCGATATCAGTTGAATTTTTAGTATTAATCAAATGGTTGGCCAATCCCTGGAGTGTTCCCCCTCCAACGGATATACCGCCCAAATGGCTAAAATTACCGTCCTTATGATATATACAAGCAGTTCCTGTGCCAGCACTAACAACCACAAAAGGTCTATTATTGATATCATATAAAGCAATTGCCCCATGTCCGATTGCATCTATTTCATTAATTTTAGTTACTGGAATATTTCTATAACTATCTTTTAAATCGCTAGACTTACCGCCAGTTACGGCTATGTTTGTGATCTGACTTTGATCTACTTTTATTGAATCTAAAATATAAGTTATAAATTTCTCATTTATTAGATCAGTAGGGAATGTAAAAAATTTGTTTTTACCAGCCTGATTAATTACAACATCTGTGTTAGTTATACCAAAATCAAAAGCAATTAACATATCTATTTAAGATTTATTCAAGAAAAGAACTAGGCCACGACATTGGTAATTGCTGTTGTGGATTAAAGATTTTCTCGCCAGTCAAAGGGAATGCTTGAGCAGCAGCCTTTATCTCCTTTTCACTAATATACTCACTTGGAACTAATTTAAAAACATCAAGACCTCTTGTGATTTCTGTTCCATAAATAAAACCCTCATAAAAATAGGTTGACCAATATCCACCTGTAATTAATAAATCTTCTAGTATTGGTCCTCTGTCAAAATATGCAATTTCTTTTGGGTTAGATGAATCTGTAAAATCCACAATAGAAATGCCACCTTGATACCATGCTTGAACAAATATATCTCTATTTGGAATAGGTATGATTGATCCGTTATGGGCTACACAGTTTTCAGTTTCTAGTTGAGGAGCAGGCATTTTATAGTGACTCTTGAACTCTAGTTTATTATCAACAATGTCATATATTGCATCAGCGCCCCAATCTAATGGGTCCCATGCACGACATCTTGCTCGACCACCGCCACCCCATTCATCAGTAAAAATTACTTTAGTGCCATCATTATTAAAGGTTGCTGAATGCCAATAAGCAAAACCAACATCTGATACGACATCTAATCTTTTAGGATTATAAGGATCAGTTATATCAAACAAAATCCCATTACCAGAGCATGCTCCTGCAGCAATATTTGCAGAAGGAAATACGGTAATATCATGACATTGATCAGTCGGTTCAGTGTCCTGAGTATCATCTCCATGATCTCCACCACGCCACAAACCAGCAACTCTCCCTGTCTCCATATCCATAAAAACAGCTGGACTCTTAACAATTTTGGATTCAGATGGATCGTTTAAAGGTATTTCTATGATGTCAATTGTAAAATATGATGTGCCGCCACCATCCCAACCAAAACACTCAGATAATTCTTCATTATCTCTAACTCGACCAGTTCCTGAGTTATAGACAATAATATTATTACTTGAAGAAGAAACCACTGAATGAGTATGAGATCCTCTGCATGTTTGGACAGCTCCAACTTGTTTAGGTTTTGTTAAATCAGAAATATCAAAAATTCTTATTCCTCGAAATCTATCAGGACTTGAATCTCTATTAACTCCTTCTAAACCACAATCAATCCTGCTTCTATTTTCTTCAACAGACATAATGAGCAAATCGCCTACTATTGATACATCTCCTTGTCCTCCTGGACATACAACAGAAGAAATAAGGCTTGGGATACCATTTGAGTTTAGTTCGTAAATATTAAAACCATGATAACTGCCAGCAACAAGAATATTATCTTTGAATGCCATGTCAGTATTCGCAAAAGACAGCATTGGTGATCTAAGAGATCTCGAGATTTCTGCTGTAGTTTTGTTTTCATTATCCTCTGTTAAGTCTTCGGATCCTTTTTCTTCAGGATTATTTGGATCAAAAAAACCATTTGGTTTTCTCAAGGATGTTATTAATTCCATATTAAGAATGGCTTCATCAGCAATAAATAAACCAGCAGCTAGTCCAGACCTTGGATCATCTGAAAGCTCAACTAAAATATTATTCATTCTCTCTATTTCAACGCCTTGATCATTTACAAGGTCAGATACAAATTCATTTAGAACAGGATCATATGCATTTCCAGGATATTTTTTTAATTCTTCAACCATTTCTAATGCACCGTCATGGTGAGTAATCATCAATTGAAGGAATAATCTATCAAAATCTGTACTCCTTGAACTTTTTAAATTATCTAATTGTTTGGGTGTGGCCATGCCGACCATATTTAAATGCATATGATGATTGCTTTTAATATTATTTTTATATTCATTTCTTTGTTTCAACCAACTTTCCATAAAGTTAATTTCATCCTCTTGAGAAACATCAATTCTTTTAGCAAGATCAAGTATCATTTTATTATTTGTTCTCTCATCTGCCATATTCGACATAATTACGGCTTGTTCATGATGAACAATCATTCCTTGAAGAAATTTAACATCAGCTTTTATATAAGAGGTATTAGATATATTTGTTGCCTCTTCAGCATCAAGAATTTTTGAGGGGTTTCCAGGAAGTCCTGGTTGAATAATTGGTGCCGAATAATCCTCAGCATTTAAATTCACCAATGAATTTAAAAAAAATACACCCAAGACAATTTTTTTTGAAACCATATTATTACTTATCTTCCTCTTCTTTTATTTCCTCAGATTCACCGTCAATAATATTAGTTTTGCTTCGACCACCAAACCTATTTATTCTATTATTTCTATTTAATTGTTTACTTGATGCTTTTACTTTCCCTAATTTAAAGAACACGTATAAAGAGAGGATTGCCAAAGCTGAAAATATAATTGAATTCAAAATAACTACCGTCTTATTTTTGAAAGGAGCCTAAGAATTTCTAGATATAGCCAAATTAAAGTTACCATTAGACTAAAAGCACCATACCATTCAAGATATTTTGGCATACCTTTTTCAGCTCCTTCTTCTATAAAATCAAAATCAAGAACCAGATTAAGTGATGCTATTGCAACTACAAATAAAGAAAAACCAATACCAAAAATACCATTTGAATGAATGAATCCAATACTATTACCGAAGAAACTCATAATAAAACTAACTAAATAAAGAACAAATATCCCCATTGTTCCTGCAAATATCATGAGACGGAAATTTTCATCCGGCTTAATAATCCCACTTTTATAACAAAATAAGAGCGATGCAAGAATTCCAAAAGTTAACCCAATAGCCTGAATGCCTATTCCTGGATATTGCAATTCAAAAAGCATGGTTATTCCACCCAAAGCAACTCCTTCTATAGCCGCATATGCCGGTGCGGTGTAAGCAGAGTTTTTAGGGTTAAATATTGTAAATATTGCTAATCCAAGCCCTATAAGCATTGATGGCATTATTAATCCAGGGGTATTCCAGCCAAAAAAAGCTCCGCCAACACATAAAGCTAATAGAATTCCTGTTTTATTAACAGTGCCATTTAGAGTCATTACCTCACCAGTAATGTTTTCATTAACTTCGAATCCTTTTGAAAAAGCAGGGTTACCTGATCTTCCAAATGTATTTAATGCTGAATGTTTAGACATAATTTTTTCTCCATATTTAATATCATACTAATAAGCTATGGTCACAAAGACAAATTTAAAGTTATAAAGCAGTTGGTATTTGACCAAATTTTTCAAGAGGTTTTTTCATTTCAGCCCAGTCACATTCAAAGTCATCAGGAGCATTTTCATACTCCAGTAAGCCTAAAGCTTCAAACTTTGGCCTAACCTCATCAGTTAACAAACCTATTCTTTTAAGATTCGGCATAACTCTTGTAAATAAGAAGTTTCTGAACATTTCAAAAGTTCCTGTATTTAATTGAAATTCTCTTGCTTCTTCTTCACTCATTTTTAGGAACCTTTGTTCAGCTTTCGTATTAATCAATCTATCTCTTGATATGACACATGCTTCGTATGCGAATTCAGCTCTCTCATTAATTTCTTCTGGCGAAAGTGTTTTAAGATAGTCTTCTAAATAATTAATACCAAAGGTTACGTGTCTTGCTTCATCGCGAACAACGTAATGAAGTAATTGTTTTAATAAAGGATCCTTTGTAATAGCTTTTAGCATTTGGAAAGCTGCAAGTGCAAGTCCTTCAATTATAATTTGCATACCAATAAATTTTAGGTCCCATCTTTCATCGGTAAGAATTTTATCTAGTAATAATTTTAACGAGGGATTGATCGGATAATGAATGCCTACTTTATCTTGTAAATATCTATTAAATACCTCAACGTGCCTTGCTTCATCAAATGTTTGTGAAGCAGCATATAGTTTTGCATTGTATGTAGGTGCACAGCTTGCTAATTGCGATGCAACTAAAAGGGCGCCTTGTTCTCCATGAAGAAATTGACTCATAAGTTCAGCTGTATTATGCCTATCAAATAGTATTTTTTCTTCTTCACTAAGATTTTGATAAGCATCTAACATTTCGTGAGGTAATTCTTCATCAGGCTCAATTATTCTTTCATCAGAAGGGTGAGTATATTCCCAATTCAGATCAATAGATCCATTCCAATTTAGCTCTTTTCCAAGCTCATAAAGTTTTTTTATTCTATTATCTGATACTGTGTAATCCCAGTTATAAGCTCCAGTTAGGGGTGTATTAAAGATTTCAATAACATCCTCAACTTGTTTTTGAGAAAGATTTAAATCTTCATCAAAATATAAAAGATCCTCTGGTGGACCGTCTTGTTTATGAATTTTCATAATTTATTACCTTTGAAGTTTATTGTACAAGCTTGTAATACTAACATTTTATAACAATAGTTAATCCTTGAAAAGTTTTGTTAATTCACCAAGAAGCACTTCACCCAGGTCCTCCGCTCTGTTAATTGTCAGAGCATTTTTATAATATTTTGTAACGTCATGCCCTATGCCAATAGCTTGTAACTCAACAGGACTGTCATTCTCTATTTTTAAAATAATTTCTTTTAGATGATTATCAAGAAAATCTTCTCTATTTGCTGAAAGGGTGCTGTCGTCTACTGGAGCGCCATCAGAAATAACAATCAATATTTTTCTTTCCTCTGGTCTTTTCATTAACCTCTCATGCGACCAAGCTAAAGCTTCTCCATCTACATTTTCTTTAAGCAAACCTTCCCGTAACATTGCTCCAAAAAACTTTCTAGACCTTCTCCAGCTATTGTCTGCACTTTTATAGATGATGTGTCTGATATCATTTAATCTTCCTGGATTTGATTGATTACCATTTATTATCCATAGTTTTTTTGAATCACCGCCTTTCCAATTTTTTGTTGTAAAACCAAGAATTTCAGTTTTTACCTGACACCTTTCTAAAGTGCTTCCAATAATATCTGTACAAATAGCTGCTAAGCTTATTGACCTGCCTCTCATAGAGCCAGAATTATCAATTAATAGTGATACAACCGTATCTTTAAAATTATTCTCAGTTTCCTCTTTAAAACTTAGAGGATATCCAGGATTAGCTATTACTCTATGCAATCTAGCATTATCCAATATGCCTTCTTCTAGATTGAAGTTCCAACTAGTATTTTGTTTAGCCAGTAATAATCTTTGTAATCTATTAGCAAGTTTTCCAATTGTTGCTATATGGGGTTTAATTAAATTATCAAGCTGATTTCTTAATCTAATAGATTCTTCTGAAGTCACTAAATCTTTTGCTTCAATGATTTCATCAAAATTTGTTGTATAAATTGAATAATCTTTTTTATTATTATTGATAAACTCATTTTTTGAGTATAGTAAAGTCTCTATTTCTTCTTGAATAGATGTATCATCAATATTTTCTGGTGATTCTTCTGTATCAATATCAATTTCTGTTTGCAAGTCTTTAATGTCATCTTCACTTGTTTCATCAGAATTAGATTGCATTTCAATTTCATTATCATCAATTTCATTAGTTGATCCTGGAGATTTATTTGGATCAATATCTTCATCTTCTTCAGGAATATCATCAATGAGCTTAATTTTTTGTAAAAATTGTATAGATAATTTTTCGAATTCTTTCTGATTTTCAATATTTTCAATAAGTTTTACAGACAGAGATTTAAGAGAGTCGTCAATGTCATATTTATCCTTAAAAATTTTAACAATATTTATTGATTCTTCATTAAGCCGAAAGTTAGCAATATTTTTTAACCAAAGATTTGCACCATAAGCCAGAGTATTAAAAGATTTTTTATCATCCATATTAGAGCTCTTATGATTAAGGTATTCTGAAATATTTCTTTTAGATCCCATATATTTATCAGAGCCTAATATCTCAACCCTAGATATCTCTAATTCGTTGAAGATCATTCTCGCAGGCAATGTAAGTGGAATATTTTTTCTTTTTTTATGAAAAAGGTGCCAAAATGCTTGAAAATCTGATTCACCTCTCCATTTATTTAAATCCTTGGAAGATCTTGGTGGAGAGGGGATGACAATATTTTTTTCAATAGGCGGTCTTTGGGATAGACCATTGCTTGAAGTTAGACCCTTATTTTTTGATATTGCTTTTACTGAAGAAAAAGCTGCTTCATGAAGTTTATCTCTATTTTTATTCCAGCCCATTGACAATTTTTTTTAATTAAGTATTTTCAATCTCAATATCAAAACATCTTTGAAAATATTCAGAAATAATAGATTTTTCAACATCATCACATTTATTCAAGAAACTTAATTTAAAAGATGTTGAAAGGTCTTTAAATATTTTGTAATTTTGACACCATGATATTACTGTTCTTGGTGACATTAAAGTTGAAATATCTCCGTTTGCAAAACCTGATCTTGTTAAATTTGCTAGTTTAATCATGTTCTTGATAATTTCTTGATTCTTTACTCCTTTAAAGCCGCCTAGTTTTGAGTCGACTACTTTATATTCTTGTTTCGGATCTAAATAGTTTAGTGTAGTAAGAATATGCCATCTATCTAATTGACCTTGATTAATTTGCTGCGTTCCATGATACAAACCTGTCATATCACCAAGTCCTACAGTATTTGTAGTTGCAAATAATCTAAAACTAGAATGAGGAGTTATAATTTTATTTTGATCTAATAGAGTAAGTTTTCCCTCAACTTCTAGTATTCTTTGGATTACAAACATTACATCTGGACGTCCAGCATCGTACTCATCAAAAACTAACGCAACTGGATTTTGAATAGACCATGGCAATAATCCTTCCTGAAATTCAGTTATTTGCTTGCCATCATCCAACTTAATCGCATCTTTGCCTAATAAATCTATTCTACTTATATGACTATCAAGATTAATTCGTACGCAAGGCCAATTTAATCTTGCAGCAATCTGTTCAATATGTGTTGATTTTCCAGTTCCATGAAAGCCTTGAATCATAACTCTTCTATTATGCTCAAACCCAGCAAGAATAGAGAGGGTTGTATCTTTGTCAAAGACATAAGATTTATCAATACCTGGAACCCAGTCCGATTTATTTTTATAACCTTTAACGGTAAGTTTTGTATCTATACCAAAAACATCTGAAACATTTATTTTTAGATCAGGTTTTACGGGTAAATCTATTTGCTTATTTATAGTCATCTTTTAAAACATTCATTTAGGACTGCATATCCTACCTTTTGAGCGTTTAAAGTTCTAGTTTTTTTGTAAACAATGTAAGATATGAACATTATAATTTAACTATAAAAAACATGGGAAATAGATTAAAAAATAAAGTTGCACTTATAACAGGAGGGGCTCAAGGATTAGGTAAGGAAATGGCAAGATCAATGATTGCAGAAGGAGCAAGAGTTGTTATAAGCGACATAAATCAATCAATCCTTAAAGATTCAGCAAAAGAACTTCAATGCGATTATTTAGTTTTAGATGTAACAAGTAAAGATCAATGGCAGAAAGTAGTAAAAAATATAAAAGAAGATATTGGATCGCTAAATATTCTTGTAAATAACGCTGGTATGGGGGGCGGTGGAGATGTTGAATCTACCGATATAGAGCTATGGGACTTAGTGCATAAAGTTAATTTAGATTCTGTATTTATGGGCTGTAAATATTCGTTACCATTGATGAGAGATTCAGGAGATGGTTCTATAATTAACATTTCATCCATGTCTGGCATCGTAGCTTCACATAATACATCTGCATACAATTCTTCAAAAGCTGCTGTAAGACATCTTTCAAAATCAGTAGCATTGCATTGTGCTAAATCAACTAATCTCGTTAGATGTAACTCAATACATCCAGTATTTACAAGAACAGCAATGGTTCAAAGCATGATTGACTCAGCACCTGAAAGAAATATCGAACAAAAACTTATTCAACAGATCCCAATAAGGAAACTTGCTGAACCAATTGATATAGCAAATGCAGCGGTTTTTTTAGCATCTGATGAGTCATCATTTATAACAGGAACAGAATTGATTGTTGATGGCGGACTAAGCGCAACATAAAAATGATGAATAAATCCCAATTAACGAAATCGCTTGAACTATTTAACTTAGAGCAAGTTGATAGAGATATTTTTAGCTGGAGCGGAAAAAACGTTGGTTATAAGAGAATTTTTGGAGGTCAAGTTATGGCTCAAACTCTTATCGCCGCATATAAAACCATAGATGTTAAACATTTTGCTCACTCCTTTCATTCATATTTCTTAAGACCGGGAATAATGGAAAAATCTATTACTTTCACCGTTGACAGAATCAGAGATGGTAAAAGCTTTACTACAAGAAGTGTAAAGGCAATTCAAGATGGAGAAGTTATTTTCAATTGTTCAATTTCTTTTCAAAAAAGAGAAAAAGGTTTAGAGCATCAAATCGATATGCCAGATGTACCAGAACCAGAAACATTAAAGAGTGAGCAAGAAATAAGAGAAGAAATTCTTAAAGAATTAAAGATGAACAAAGAAGACATGCCTATGTTTATTAAGCAGAGAGAAATTGAAATGAGACCAGTTGAAAAACAGAATTATTTCAAGCCAGAGAGGATGCCACCTTACAAAAATACCTGGATTAAAACTGGAGGAAAACTTCCTGATGATCAGGTTATTCAACAGGCATTTCTTTTATATATTTCTGATATGGGATTACTAGGAGCAGCAAATAATTCAGTTGGCGTGAATTTTCTTACAAAAAATTTGCAAAATGCAAGCCTAGATCATGCGATGTGGTTTCACAGAAAGCTTGATTTAGATGGATGGTTTTTATATACGATTGAAAGTCCAATAACTAGAAATGCTAGAGGGTTTTCTAGAGGATCAATTTTTTCAAGAGACGGCAAGTTAATTGCCTCATGCACTCAAGAAGGCCTAATAAGGCAATGGGATAACTAATACTCTCTAACTATTTCAGTTAAATATTTAACCATTTCGGGATTTATATCTGGAGTTAGTCCATGACCTAGATTAAATATATACCCAGGAAAATCTTTAAATTTTTTAAGTATTTCGTGGACCTCTTTTTTAATTATTTCTTTTGATTCTAATAATATTTTTGGATTTAGGTTGCCTTGTAAAGCAGTCAAACCTTTCGCAGACTCGAGACAAAAATCATTCATCGACCAATATAAACTAATACAATCTGCTGAGGTTTCGATTAAAGCATCAGAATTACATTTCGGATCTCTAGCAAATAAAATTATTGGTATATTCGCTGTTATTGGATCATTTTTTAAAGCAAATATTAGAGACTTTATATAATTAAATGAAAGTTCATTCAATTCCTGATTATTTAAAATATTAGCCCATGAATCAAAAATTTGAATAACATCTACGCCAGCTTGCACTTGTTTTCTTAGGTAAAGAAAACATGCATCAGACAAACGAGAAAGAAAAAAATGAGATTCATCTTTGTATTTTTTTATAAAATTAATGGTTTTATTAAAATCTTTTGATGAACGACCCTCTATTGAATATGCAGCTAGGGTCCAAGGACTTCCACAAAAACCAATTAAGGGAATATTTTTAGGTAAAGCATCCTTTATATTAGTTACAGCTTCATATACATATGAAAGACTATCAGGGTCAAACGGAATTAAATTATTAATATCATCAATACTTTCAATTGGATTATTAAAAACAGGGCCTTCATTTTCAATAAATTCAACTCCCAAACCAAAAGCATCTGGTATTGTAAGAATATCTGAAAACAATATTGCCGCATCTAAATTAAAAGCATTTATTGGTTGTAAAGCTAATTCACAACATACTTCAGGATTTTTACACATATCCAAGAAGTTTTTAAATTTAGATCTAACCACCCTATATTCAGGCATATATCTTCCAGCCTGTCTCATATACCAAATTGGCGGTATATCTAGCTTTTCTTTATTCAAGGCTTTTAAGAGAAGGGGAGTGGAATCATTCATGAAACATATTTTATTATACTTTTACCTGCTTCTCTCCCTTCCCATATAGCAGTAACAACTAAATCAGAACCACGAACCATATCTCCACCAGAGAAGATTTTTTCATTTGCAGTTTGAAAAGAATATTCTTGATTTTCTTCAGCAATAACCAATCCATTTTTTTTAGTCTTAATATTAAAATCCTTAAACCAATCAGAAGGACTTGCTCTAAAGCCAAATGCAACAATAACAACATCAGCATCATATATTCTTTCAGATCCAGAAATAGGCATAGGCAATCTTCTTCCATTTTGATCAGATTCACCTAATTCAGTTTCAACTGTTTTAACTCCTTCAACTTTTTCATTACCAAGAATATCTATTGGTTGAATATTAAATTCAAATATAACTCCTTCTTCTTTGGCATTTTTTACTTCTCTCCTAGAGCCAGGCATATTTTTTTCATCCCTTCTATATAAACATGTTACAGAATGAGCTCCTTGTCTAATAGCTGTTCTATTGCAATCCATAGCAGTATCTCCACCACCTAAAACAACAACTTTTTTCCCTTTAAAATTTATATATTCTTTTTTACCAGAGCTCATATTTAGAAGTTTTTTTGTGTTAGAAATTAAATAATCAATCGCTTTATATACTCCAGGAAGCTTTTCACCTTTAAACCCTCCTTCTAGTGATGTGTATGTTCCCATAGCAAGAAAAACAGCATCGTAATCGTCATACAATTTCTTAAATTTAATATCTTTTCCAACCTCTATACCTAAGTGAAAATTGATACCCATTTCTTCAAGAATTTTTCTTCTTCTTTTAACAACTGACTTTTCAAGCTTAAACTCTGGAATTCCAAAAGTTAATAGTCCACCAATTTCTTCATTTTTATCAAATACGTGACTATGAATTCCGGATCTTGTAAGAATATCTGCACATGCAATACCAGCAGGACCAGATCCTATAATTGCAACTTTTTTATTAGTCCATTTTCTATGAGACAAATTAGGCTTCCAACCCATTTCAAAAGCTTTTTCTGTAATATATTTTTCAATTGATCCTATCGTTACAGCTCCAAAACCATCATTAAGAGTGCAAGCTCCTTCGCACAGACGATCTTGTGGGCATACCCTTCCGCATACTTCTGGAAGGCTGTTTGTAGAGTGACATAAGTCCGCTGCTTCCATAATATTTCCCTCATTTACTAACTTCAACCAATCTGGGATGTAGTTATGAACAGGACATTTCCACTCACAATATGGATTACCACAATCTAGACACCTGTGAGCCTGGTTAGATGCTTGTGATTGATTGTATTCTCCATATATTTCAACAAAATTAATTTTTCTTTCATTGACAGATTTTTTTAATGGATCAAATCTACCAACATCAAGAAATTGAAACTTATTATCAAGTTCTTCAAAATCGGTATATTCATTTCTATCTTTATTTTCTGACGTAATGATATTTCCAGTATTTTTTATTAATTCATTTTTCCATTCATAGAGTCTATCTTTTGCTGCATTAAAGTCTGATATCGGAGAGAAAGATTTTGTATGGTATTTACCATTTAATCTTATTTTTCCATAGAAATAGGGCGATCTGGGTTGTGTAAATAACAACAGACCTTTTTCAATTCTATATTGCTTATTTTTATGGGCCATTTGTAAATTAAAAGTGTATGACATAGTATGACACTTTTTTTTATCTTTTGGTAGTTTGTTGTGCTACAATTTGATTTCACACTTTTTATTATGTCTAAATTAATTTCAAAAAATGACTTTAAAGATAATTGTGGATTCGGCTTAATTGCAGATATTAATGGGAACAAATCTCATAATATACTAACCAAATCTATAAATGCTCTTGAGAGTATGACTCACAGAGGAGCTATTGGTGCAGATGGTAAAACAGGCGATGGATGTGGAATTTTAGTAGACTTAAATAAAGATTTTTTTACCGAAGCCCTCCAAAAAGAAAAGAAAATTAAAATTACAAATGAATTTGCAATTGGTCAAATATTTACAGATGAAAAGATAGAAAGAGACATATTAAGTATTAATAAAATACTCAAGGCAGAGAACTTAGTCTTGACTGCTATTAGAAATGTACCAATAAATAAGAAAATTCTTGGCGAAATAGCTCTTAATTGCTTACCTAATATATACCAGCTTTTTATTCAACCAACTGATAAAGTCTTTTATGAAGAAAAATTTGAAACTAACTTATATCAAGCAAGAAAATTGATTGAGGAAATATACCTTGATGACGAAAAATTATATTTTTGTAGTCTGTCATCAAAGACAATCGTATATAAAGGTCTGATGCTACCTGATGCAATTCAGAAATTTTATTTAGATTTAAAATCTCCTAATTTTAAGGCATCAATATGTGTATTTCATCAAAGGTTCTCAACCAATACACAGCCTCGCTGGCATCTTGCTCAACCATTTAGATTGTTAGCTCATAATGGCGAAATTAATGCTATTAGAGGGAATAGAAACTGGGTTAAGGCAAGATCATCAAAATTTAAAAGTCCACGTTTGCCAAAAATACAACAATTCAAACAATTAGTTAACGAAAAAGGCTCAGATTCTTCTGCTCTAGATAATATGATTGAAATTTTGATAAATGGTGGAGTGAAGCTATTTAGAGCTATAAGAATGGTAATGCCACCAGCATGGCAAAATTCATATCTATTAGATCCAGACATAAGAAGTTTTCATGAATATAACTCAATGCATATGGAACCATGGGATGGACCTGCAGGCGTAGTTATGACAGATGGAAGATGGGCTGTTTGTATGCTTGATAGAAATGGTCTTAGACCAGCCAGATACCAAATCGATAAAGACAATATGATTACAATAGCATCAGAAACAGGTGTTAATCCTACTGATAATAAAAAAATAACAAAGAAAGGAAGAGTCTCTCCTGGTGGAATATTAGCCATTAATACTTTTACTGGAGAAATTTTTAATGAAAAACAAATTGATGAAGATTTAAAATCAAAATTACCATATAGAGAATGGTTAAGAGAACAGACTGTATATATTGAGTCCAGCCTTGATAAATATGAAGGTCCTGGCCTTAAGAAAATAAATAGTAATGATTTATTAGTTTCTTCTAAACTTTTTTTGCTTCATAAGGAAGAAAGAACCTCGGTAATTAAACCACTTGCTATTGAATCAAATGAAGGAACCGGATCAATGGGTGACGATACCGCATTAGCAGTAATGAGCAAAATGCATAGACAAATATATGATTACTTTAGACAGCAATTCGCTCAGGTTACAAACCCTCCTATTGATTCATTAAGGGAGGCTAGCGTTATGTCGTTAGAGACATGTTATGGTCCAGAATTAAATGTATTTGATGAAACCCCTGATCATGCTAAAAGGCTGGTGACGACCTCTCCGGTTCTTTCCTTTAAGAAACTCCAAGCAATCATAAAAAATAAACATTTTGAATCTATTGAAATCAATCTCGAATATTCATCAAAAAGTAGTTTAAAAAAATCTTTAATCAAACTTCAAAATGACGCAGTAAAACAAGTTAAAAAAGGTAAGGTCATAATACATTTAATTGAAAAACTACCATCCAAAAATAAATTACATATTAATGCATTGTTAGCTGTTGGCTGCGTTCATCAAAAGCTTGTGAGTCTTGGTCTTAGATCAGATGCAAATATTATTGTTTCTAGTTCATCTGCAAGGGATACTCATCAAATAGCATGTTTAATTGGTTTTGGAGCAACAGCAGTTTATCCATCGCTTGCTTATCAATGCATTCTTGATTTGTCTTATAGAAATGAGCTTAAGGGAACACCTCATGGAAATTGTGCTAGATATAGGAAAGGCATTAATAAGGGTTTATTAAAAATAATTTCTAAAATGGGCATATCTTCTATATCGAGTTATAGAGGATCACAATTGTTTGAAATAGTTGGCCTTGATATGGATATAGTTGATTTATGTTTCACAAACTCAATAAGCAGAATATCTGGAAAGGGTTTTGATGATCTTGAAAATGAAACCATAAAACTTAATGAATTAGCTAAATCAAATTTATTAGATATCAATGTTGGAGGTTTGCTCAAGTACGTTCATGGAGGTGAATACCATACCTATAATCCTGAAATAGTGAAAAAACTTCAAGAAGCTGTTTCAACAGGATCTCAGGATATATATCAAGAATATGCTGATTTAGTTGATAAAAGACCACCAGCAATGTTGAGAGACATACTGATAATAAAAAAACCTAATAAAGATATAAATATTAAAAAAGTAGAGTCAAATAAAAAAATTTTAAAGAGATTTGATTCTGCTGGAATGAGTTTAGGAGCCTTATCACCAAAAGCACATGAAACTTTAGCAGAAGCAATGAACTCACTTGGTTCAAGATCTAATTCCGGAGAGGGTGGTGAGGCTATAGAAAGATATAACACCAGTAAAATGTCTAAAATAAAACAAGTTGCATCTGGGCGGTTTGGTGTTACTCCTCATTATTTAGTTAATGCAGAGGTTTTACAAATTAAAATTGCTCAAGGAGCTAAACCAGGAGAAGGAGGACAATTACCAGGCGGCAAAGTAGATAATTTAATAGCTAAATTAAGATATTCAACTCCTGGCGTTACTTTAATTTCACCTCCACCTCATCACGATATTTATTCTATTGAAGATCTTGCTCAATTAATATTCGATTTGAAGCAAGTTAATCCAAAGGCTTTGGTATCTGTAAAGCTTGTATCTGAACCTGGCGTAGGAACAATAGCCTCTGGAGTTGCTAAAGCTTACGCAGATTTAATAACAATTTCAGGTCACGATGGTGGAACGGGCGCTAGTCCCCTAACATCAATAAGATATGCAGGATCGCCATGGGAGCTTGGTCTTGCTGAAGCTCATCAAAGCTTAAGGGATAGTGGATTGCGGCATAAAATTAGACTGCAAACTGATGGTGGTATGAAAACAGGTTTAGATGTTATAAAAGCTGCAATGCTCGGGGCAGAATCTTTTGGATTTGGAACTGGTCCTATGATTGCAATGGGATGCAAATATTTACGTATTTGTCATTTGAATAATTGTGCAACAGGAGTTGCAACGCAAAGAAAAGATTTGATAAATCAACATTTTGTTGGTGAAAAAGAAAGAGTAATAAATTATTTTAATTTTATTGCTAATGACGTAAGAAAATATTTAAGTCAGCTAGGCGTTACCAAATTTGAAGATATTATTGGACAAACTAGATATTTATATCAACTTAAAGATATAGAGGATTATTTAAAAAATATTGATCTTTCTAGTATTTTATTCAGCGATAACAACACAGAAGCACATTATTGCACAGTTTCTCATAATAACCCTTGGGACAAAGCCAAGCTATCAAAGAAAATATTATCTGATACATCAGAAAATATTAAAAAAGATAATAAGGGAAAGTATAGTTATATTATTTCAAATACAGATAGGTCTGTTGGAGCAAATATTTCTGGTGAAATTGCTTCTAGATATGGAGAGAAAGGTCTTAGTGAGGGCATAGAAATTGAATTTAACGGCTCAGCAGGACAAAGCTTTGGATGTTGGAATGCAAAAGGCCTTAATCTTACTATTAAAGGTGATGCTAACGATTATGTTGGTAAGGGTATGAATGGCGGAAGAATTATTATTAAAAATGATTCTGATTTTGCAACACATGATAGAAACACCATATTAGTTGGAAATACTTGTTTATATGGAGCAACTGGAGGAGAAATTTATATTTCTGGTTCTGCTGGAGAAAGATTTGGTGTTAGAAATTCTGGCGCTGAAGCGGTAATTGAAGGAGCAGGAGATCATTGTTGTGAATATATGACTGGTGGACATATCACTATACTTGGCAATGTTGGACTAAATTTTGCAGCTGGCATGACAGGAGGATTTGCTTATGTGCTTGATGAGGATAGGACTTTCTTTGACAAATGCAATAGAGGTCTAGTTGGCCTTGAAAGAATTACAACTGAAGAAATGCAACCCCATAGGAAACACCTCAAAGAAATAATAAATAAACATTTTAAATATACCCAGAGCGCAAAAGCAAAAGAAATTTTAGATGATTTTGATAAATACGAACCTCACTTTTGGTTAGTTGTTCCTGCTGCGAGTAATATTCAAGATCTACTAAAAGCTACAACTGCAAATGCTGCTTAAGCCAGAGCTTTAATAATATTTTTATTGTTAAAATTCGATGTTCTAAATGCATTCAAATTTTTATCAATAAGAATTAAATTTAGCTTTCCATCCATAACCTTTTTATCAGATCGGATATATTTTTTAAGATGAGAATATTTATATTTTTTATGATCGGTAATTAAGCCTAATGATTCAGTCATATTAATAATATTGTCTAGTTGATATTCTTTAATATGCCCTTCAAACAAAGAGATCTTTGCAGCAATAATCATACCAAGTGTGATAGCTGCTCCATGAGTTATATTCTGGTAGTCATTATAAGCTTCAATCGCATGTCCAAAAGTATGTCCAAAATTTAATATAGCTCTTATCCCATTTTCTCTTTCGTCTTTGGTTACAATCTTAGATTTTGTTTTAATTGATTCTTCTATAATTAATTGGAGGATTTTTTCGTTCCTTTGTACAATTTTTTCAGAATTTTTTTCAATAATATTTTTTAATTCTTTATTTCCAATAAATGCATATTTCAATACTTCACCAAGACCAGATTCATATTCTTCCTTAGATAATGTTTTTAAAAAACCACTTGAAATTAGAACAAAATCAGGATTGTAAAAAGATCCTATGAGATTTTTTCCTTGTTCAACGTTAATTGCAGTTTTACCTCCAACTGATGAATCTACTTGAGCTAAAAGAGTTGTTGGAACTTGAATATATTTAATACCTCTTAAAAAAGTAGCAGCACAAAAACCTGTTATGTCACCAACAACACCACCTCCAGCAGCAATAAGACAATCAGATCTATCAAAATTCAAATCAAAAAGCTTATTCGTAATTTTTTTAAAAGATGTAAATGACTTAGATTTTTCTCCTTGATTCAACGTGAGAACTTTAATTGTTTTATTTGTAATAGCATCCTTAATTTTGTTTATGTGTTTTTTGGGCACGCCTGAATCAGTGACTATTAAGACCTTACTTTTTTTACCAATATTTTGATTTATTAGTGATTTAGGAAATTTTTCACCCACTATATGTATTTCATATTTTGATGAGCCTTTCCCAGCTATTATTTTTGCCATTTTTAATTCTTTACTAAAGCAATAATTTGTGAAGCAACATCATGACTAGATTTATTTTCAGTCTCAACGATATGGTCAGAGACCGTTTCATAAAGAAATTCTCTTTCATTATGAAGCTTGGTAAGTATTTCTGTTGGATCACCATTTTTAAGTAATGGTCTGTCTTTGTCTTTAGAGGTTCTTTCTACTTGAACAGAAATAGGTGTAGATAAATAAAAAACAGTACCTCTTGAAGACAGTAACTCTCTATTATTCTCTGATAAAATTATTCCTCCTCCAGTTGATAAAACAATTGAATTTTTTTCTACCATTTCGTTCAGTATTTCACTTTCTCTTTTTCTAAAACCTTCTTCACCTTCAAGATCAAATATCCAATCAATAGAAGCACCAGTTCTTGATTCTATCTCTTCATCAGTATCAAAGAAGTTTAGAAACATTTCATCAGATATTATTTTGCCAACGGTGGACTTACCGGAACCCATAGGACCTACAATAAATATGTTCATAGTTACTTTATTAAGCGAGAATTTTAACATCTTACATAATAAATACACTTTTTAAATTCTAAATGATGTATTCTCTCAATTGAAAGATTTAAAATATAGCATGCATAAATTAGTCAAAATTTCTTTTTTTTCAAGTATCTTTTTATGCATAGCTGCAATATTAATAGTTATAGGAACTTATTTTTTTATTAGAACTGAGTTGCCTGAAATTAATCTTGTTGATGAATCTGAGTTACAAATGCCTTTGAAGGTTTTCACTATAGATGGGGAATTAATTGGAGAATTTGGTGAAATTAAGAGAAGGGCAACTGATTATGAAGATATTCCAGTTAATATAAAAAATGCTTTTTTAGCAGCAGAAGATGATAATTTTTTTAATCATCAAGGAATAAGTTACAAAGGATTAATAAGATCTTTTATAAGATGCCTTAGTTCTGACGGATGTGAGGGCGGTGGCGGGACAATAACTATGCAAGTTGTTAGAGGCTACTTGTTAACTAGAGACCAAACAGTTATTAGAAAAATTAAAGAGATTTATTTAGCTCTTGAGCTAGAAGGAAATATAAGCAAAGAAGAGATTTTTGAATTATATGTAAATAGAATATTTCTTGGAAATAGGTCATATGGCATAGAAGCTGCTGCAAATACTTATTTTGACAAAGGATTAGAAGACTTAACAATCAGTGAATCGGCTGCAATAGCAGCTCTAGCGCAACTCCCATCAAGAGTTAATCCTGTAAAGGATCCAAGAAGAACAATACAAAGAAGAAATTGGATTTTATCAAGAATGTTATTGTTAAATTATATCGATCAAATTCAGTTTGATGAAGCAATATCTCGTGATTTAAGAGTAGCTAAAAATATTAATTTATATAATGTTGAAGCTAACCACATAGCAGAGATTGCTAGGCAAGAGGTTGTTAAAAGATATGGTCTCAAGGCTTATAAGAATGGCTGGTCAGTTATTACAACCATTGACTCAAGTTCACAAAATATTGCTAAAAAGAGCATGATGAAGCATTTATTTGATTATGACAAAAGGCATGGATGGAGAGATCCTGATAATTATAAAAAGCTTTTTAATAAAAACCAAATCGAATCTCTTAAGAACCTTAATTTAGATTTTTTAAATGATGAAAGCTATATTAGTAATAAAGATTTGTCTAAAAAAAATATTTCAAACATATTATCAAGTATATTTGAGAATCATTTCTATTATAAGGGTTATCGCAAAGGCTTAGTTATTTATGTTGATGAAGATCAATTTGCTTTTATTGATGAAAGTTTTGATATAAAAATAGTAGATTGGACAAATGAATATTCTTGGGCAAGAAATAGAATTTCAATAAATAATTACGGGCCAAAACCTAATAATTTTAAAGAAATAGTAAATTTTGGAGATCTTATCTATTTAAAAGAAAGCCAAGGTTTTTTCAGTTTAGATCAAATTCCCATCGCAGAAAGTTCTTTAATATCCTTAAATCCAAATACGGGTGAAGTAATTGCATATTTAGGAGGAAAGAATTTTTATGAAAGTACTTTTGATAGAGTTAGGCTTTCGTATCCCCAATCAGGCTCAAGCTTTAAACCCTTTATTTACTCAGCTGCACTTAATAATGGATATAACTTATCAACATTAATAAATGATGCACCAATAGTTTTTGAGGATCAAAATCTTGAAAGTGCTTGGAGACCTCAAAATTATACGGGTGAGTTTTATGGGCCCATCTCTTTAAGAGAAGCATTAACAAAGTCAGTAAATATTGTCTCTATAAAGCTATTAAGAGAATTGAGTATTGATAAATCACATAATTATTTAGAAAATTTTGGATTTAAAAAATCTAGATTACCAAATGATCTTTCTTTGGCTCTGGGTTCTGGAAACTTTTCACCTCTAGAAATGTCTAGAGCATATAGCGTAATAGCAACTAATGGATATATTCCAGACATTCATTTTATTAATCGTATTGAAGATAGATTTGGAAATATTATATTTTCTCAAAATGATTTTGATATTCGTAAAAATATCAATGCATTCCCATGGCTAGATACGTTAGAGATGAATATTAAAAGACCATATTATCTCTTAGATGCTCTTGAAAAAAAAGAGAAGGTGATTGATGAAAGAGTAGCATATTTAATGAAAGACGTTTTAAAGGGTTTTATGAAAAACGGTGTAGCAGGTCGAAAATCTGCTTTTTTAAATAGAGATGACATTGGGGGTAAGACTGGTACAACGAACAGTTCTATTAGTACATGGTTCTCAGGATTTCACAAAGATCTTGTAACCACTGTTTGGGTTGGAACAGATGATTTTAGTTCTTTGGGTGAAAACGAATATGGCTCAACTATTGCACTCCCCATATGGCTAAACTATATGGATTTTAAATTAGATACATTAGATATTTATGAAGATCCAATTCCAGACGATATTTCATTTGTAAGAGTTAATAAATCAACTGGCGAAATAGATACAAAAGCAATTAATAATTTTTATTTTGAATTATTCCTCAATGAAAACTCTAACTAATTCTTAAATATACTTATTGAAAGAAGGTCCCAGATATTTTCTATGTAAGTTGATGGGGGAACTTTAAACTTTGATCTTATATATCTTCCTATGTTTCCTTCAATAGCAGTAACAATTAATTGTGCAGAAACACCTGGTTGCGTAGTTAAATTAGTTGCATCTTCTTTAAGCATCTGCCTTAACATTAACTCAAATCTTTCATAAAATTGATTCACATTATCAGATACGTTCTGCTCATTGGCTGAAAGAGCCTCTCTAGAAAGCAATCTTGCAAATCCTTTATTCTTCTCAATAAATATCATAAAAAACATATAGGCATTCTTGGCTTTATCTTTTGCTGGTAATTTACTTTTCTTCAGTTCATTACATTTTGCAAATATAGAATCATCACAGAAAGAGAATAATTCAGCATATATAGATCTCTTACTAGGAAAATGCCTATACAAAGCAGCTTCCGTGATACTAGATTTTTCTGCAAGAAGAGCGGTAGTTATTTTTGAGAGATTTCTTTCTTCAAGCATGCTAGCTAAAGATTGTAAAATAATATTTTTTCTATCTTTTTTCATTTTTAAACTAAATTTATATCAATATCGGGACAAATGCGAGAAAGTTCATTCAGAAAATCATGTTTTATTTTTTCTAAATCATTAGCGGAGTCTCCTTCAAATCTTAAAACTAATTTAGGAGTTGTATTAGAAGCTCTTAGCAAGGCCCAGCCATTTTCAAAATTTATTCTCAATCCATCGATTGTAATTTTTTCTCCCTCTAATGAAAACTCATTAATAAAATTTTCTACTATTTTAAATTTAGACTCATCTGTTACATTTATATTTAATTCTGGAGTTGAGTAAATCATTGGTAATTCGCTTTCAATTTCAGAAATTTTTTTATTTTCTTTTAAAATGATTTCTATAATTCTAGCTCCAGAATAATGACCATCATCAAAACCGTACCATTTATCATTAAAAAATATATGACCACTCATCTCTCCAGCAAGCAATGGATTATGTTTATTAATGCCATTTTTTATATGAAAATGACCAGTGGGTGAAATGATTGGCTCACCACCATTTTTTAAGATTATGCTTTCCAATGCATTAGAGCATTTGACGTCATAAATTATCTTACCTTTTTTTGTAGCAAGTATATCTTTGCTTAGAATCATCATAATTTTATCTGGCAACACCACCTCACCTTTATCTGTTACAAGGCCAACTCTGTCACCATCTCCATCAAATGCTAAGCCTAAATCAGACCCTGATTCCTTTACTTTTGCTATTAAATTTGAAAGGTTTTCTATTTTGCTTGGATCAGGATGATGGTTTGGAAAGTTTCCATTCACTTCACTAAAAAGCTCAATAACCTCGCAACCGATGCTTTTAAATAATTCAGGCACTATACATCCAGCCGCACCATTCCCACAATCAGTGACAACCTTAATGCTTTTATTTATATTTACATTATTCTTAACTTCTTGAATATATTCTTTTTTGATATCTTTGTAGATTATTTCTGCAGGCTCTTTTGTATAAGACTTGTCTTTATTTATAAGCTCATAAATTTCACTACCTGATACAGGGCTATCATTTATTACTAGTTTTATTCCATTATAATTTTTTGGATTATGACTTCCAGTAATCATCACACCACTTTTATGGTTACTTTTTTTTGCTGCAAAATAAAGTAGCGGAGTAGTTACTAGACCTATATTTAAAACTTTAATACCATATTCTGACAATGAAGAAGATAGAGAATTAAGCAAACTTTCTCCAGAAATCCTTCCATCTCTTCCAACACATATTTCAGAAACACCTTCATTAATACACTTTATTGATATCGCTTTAGATATTTGTTTCATTAGGTTTTCATTAATCTCTTTAGGATAAATACCCCTAATGTCATATTCTCTAAAAATCGATTTGGCTATTTCCATATTTTTCTTTTTTTATATCGATGATTTTGCAATAATACCTAGGCTTAATTATATCTTGAAATATGTTTGCAGATACTGAAAAAAAATTAATATGGAAAAATGGTTCATTTGAGAAATGGAATGACGCAAATGTTCACATTCTTTCTCATACTTTGCATTATGGAACTGGAGTATTTGAAGGTGTAAGAGCATATGAAACTTCAGCTGGGCCTGCAATATTTAGGCTTGAAGAACATACAAAAAGACTATTTGATGCTGCTGAAAAAATTAATATTAAAATTCCTTTTTCTGAAGACGAAATTAATAATGTTCAATGCGAAGTATTAAATAAAAATAATCTTGATGAAGGTTATATACGTCCAATCGTATATCTAGGAAATGAAGGCTTGGGCTTACGTGCCAAAGACTTAAGCGTTAATGTCGCTATTGCTGCTTGGGAATGGCCTTCATATATGGACCCTCAGGCTAAAAAGAATGGCATTTCAGTAATTAAGTCTTCTCATAGACAATATGAAAACCCCTTACATTCAGGACATAAAATTATTGGAACATATTTCAGCAATACAATGGCACTTCATGAAGCAATAGATAATGGAGCAGATGAAGCAATAATGATGGATAAAAATGGGTTTATTTCTGAGGGAAGCGGAGAGAATATTTTTTTAGTTAAAAATAATATTGTTTTCACTCCAACCATAGATCATTGTCTTAATGGTATAACTCGCCAATCAGTTATCCAAATTGCAAATGACTTTGATATAGAGGTATCTGAAAAAAACATAAAATTCGAAGAACTTGTTGATGCTGATGAAGCATTTTTTACTGGCACAGCTGTTGAAATTACTCCGGTAACTACTCTCAATGGCAAATATATAAATAATGGCAAAAGAGGTAAGATTACAAAAAAACTTCAAGAGGCGTTTCAAGAAATTATCTCAGGCAAGAATTCTAGTTACAATAGCTGGCTAACATATACAAGATAATAGCTTTTGCAAAAATTAAATATAGCAATCCTTAGTTATAGAAGTGCTAAATATGGCGGAGGCCAAGGCGTATTTGTAAAAGATATTTCTATGGCATTATCTATTATAGGTCACAAAGTTGATGTAATTTCTGGTCCGCCATATCCAGAACTATATAAGGATATTAATTTGATAAAATTACCAGGGCTAAATCTATTTGAAACATTCTCATCTGGAGATCGATTTAAAAAATTTATAAATAAGAAAAAAAAGAATATTAACGATTATTATGAATTTATCTCTGTATTATTTGGCGGATTTCCTGAGATGAGAACTTTTGGAGATAGGGCAAATGAATTTATTAAAAATAATAACCATTATGATCTAATTATTGATAATCAGTCTATAAGTTATGGAATGCTTGAAATTCAGAAAAGACTACCATTCATAGAAATTATTCATCATCCAATAACATATGATTTAAAACATGAACTAGAGGCATCTAATAAAATCAAGTATAGAATCTCTCGATACAGATGGTATTCTTTTTTAAAAATGCAAAAAAAAGTAGCTCCTAAAATTAATACCATCATTACTCCTTCTAAAAGCTCAAAAAAAGGAATAATCGAAGAATTTAAATGCAAAGAAAAAAATATCACTGTAATAAATAATGGTTTAGATGCTTCTGAGTTTGCACCCATTGATCGATCTCAAATAAATCCATTCAGGTTGATTACTACAGCTAGTGCAGATGTCCCACTAAAGGGATTGGACTTTTCCTTAAAAGCTTTAAAAATTTTAATAACAGATTTCCCTGAAATTCATCTAATTGTTATCGGAAACATAAAAGAAAATGGACATACTAAAAGATTAATAGAAAAATTAAAGATTGAAAAAAACGTATTTTTTAAATCAAATATAACAAAAGCTGAGATAACTAATTTATATTCATCAAGCTCCGTTGCAATTGTGAGTTCATTGTATGAAGGTTTTGGTTATCCTGTCATAGAAGCTATGAGTTGCGCAGTTCCATTAATTGCAACTGACGTTTCATCAATTCCTGAATTAACAAAAGAATTTGCTATTCTAGTTGAACCTAAAAATGATCAAATGATTGCAGATTCTGTAAAAAAAGTATTAATAAATTATGATAAATATAAAGAAATAGCGATAAAGAGTAGGAAGCATGTTAAAGAAAATTTTAATTGGGCTAAAATTACAAATGAATATGAAGATATTATTTATAAAACAATAAAGAAATTCAAAAATGCTGACATTTAATTTAAAAAAATACGAACTTAATAAAAACGGAATCATGCTTGACGTTGGTTGCGGGGAGGGCAGGCATATATTTGGAGTAATGCAAGATTATCCTCGTATGAAATGTATTGGTTTAGATATGGATGATGCATCACTTCTAAAGGCGCATAAAGGTTATGAATATTTTGAATCTATTTCTAACGCAGGCGCCGAATTTCTAAAAGGGTCTGCATACTCTTTGCCTTTTCCTGATGAAAGTATAGATCTAATAGTTTGTTCTGAAGTTTTAGAACATCTTCATGAATATAACGAAGCTGTATATGAAATCCACAGAGTACTAAAACCTGGCGGTAAGTTTTACGCAAGTGTGCCAGCCTCTTGGCCTGAAAAAGTTTGCTGGGCTCTCTCAAAAGATTATCAAAATCAACCAGGAGGCCATCTAAGGATATTTAGTCAACTTGGTTTGGTTTCTGAAATAAAAGGCGTAGGCTTCAAGTTTCTGTCGTCTGAAAAATTTCATTCTATTCATGCTCCATATTGGTGGCTTAGGTGTTTTTTTTGGAACTCTCAAGACTCAAACCTATTGGTTAAACTTTATAAGAAAATGCTTGAGAGACACATTCTTAAAAAGCCATTTTTTCTTAATTTGATTGATAAGATATTAAATCCATTAATGGGAAAAAGTTTTTCGATGTATTTTGAAAAGCTATAAACATAATGCAAAAGCCATTAAGAAAATATGATAATCAGGACAATATTACAAATGAATTTTTTATAAATATTGGACAATATATTAAATCAATTCAATTAGAATCAGGTGCAATCCCATCTGATGAAGATAAAAATCATGACCCTTGGGATCACATTGAATCAATAATGGGTCTAAATTTTGTAAAAGAAATCGACTCTTCTAAGCTTGCTTTTCAATGGTTAATTGATAATCAGAATTCTGATGGAAGTTGGTTTGCAAAATATGATGATAATAAATCTCTTCAAAAGAATAAGCCAACTCATTTTGGCCCTTATATATCGGTTGCGGCACTTCATTTTTACAAGACTTTCGCAAATAAGGAATATCTTGAAGAATTATGGCCAACAATAAAATCTGCTATTAATTTTTCAATCAATCTTCAAACTGCAAATGGTACTATTCCATGGTCAATTGATTCTAATGGCATAATTGAGAAAGATTATTTACTTACCGGTTCTTCTTCTATTCTTAAAAGTATTGAATGCGCAATTGCTATTTCTAAGATACTTGATAAGTCTAATGATATTGAAAAATGGAAACAATCCTACAAATATCTAGCATATGCTATAAAAAATCCAGAAAATAAATTTGATTTATTAAAAGATAGAAAAAGGTTTTCAATGGATTGGTATTATCCAATTATTTCAGGGTGCTTAAACAAAAATGAAAATTTTTTTTATGTTAATCAAGTTTTTGAAAAATTTTATGTAAAAGATATTGGAGTTAAATGTGTTGTTGAGGAGCCTTGGGTTACTGTTGCTGAAACTTGCGAATTTATAATTTCGCTTATTATTGTTGGAAGAAAAAAAGATGCCAAAAGACTTTTAATAGATGTTTTAAATATTTCAGATCAATCAGGTATTCCATATATGGGATGGCAATACGATGAAAACATCTTTTGGCCCAACGAAAGACCTAGTTGGACGTCATCTGCCTTGATAATTGCTGCAGATTCAGTATTTAATTTCTCTAAAGCATCAGATTTGTTTATTGCAAATCAATCAACTCTTTATTAAACAAACAATAGTATCCACTCTCTCAAATATTTCATAGTTGCTTTGAAGTGCTTTTTTGTAGATTTCAAATGGGGCTTGTCCGCCGTCATTAGGATTTTCAAAAATATCATGAATAACCAATGCTCCACCATGATTAATTTTAGGCTCCCAAGACACATAATCAGCCATTGCTGCTTCCATAGAATGACCCCCGTCTATAAATACCATACCAACTTTTGAGGACCATCTTGAGGCAACCTCTGATGAGTCTGAAATAATTGGAACTATATTCTTTGCCTTAAAATCGTTAATATTTTTTATCAATAAAGGAAAAGTATCGACTCTATTTTTTGAAAAATCATATGTTTCTTCATCAAAGTATTCTTCATTGAACTGATGTTCTTCTGAACCCAAATGATGATCTATTGAATATACAAGTTCATTTTGTATTGATGCACCTTTTGAAAGGTATAAAGTTGATTTTCCACAATATGTTCCAATTTCTAAAATTGGCCCAACTCTAGAAAATTCTTTAGCCCAATTTAATAAAGCATCACCCTCATTTTTAGGCATAAATCCTTTTACACTTTCAATATTATTGAGATTCATTCGTAGATTTTTCTATGAGTTGATTTAAATCTTCTGTGTTGCCAAAGATATTCATTCGGATTTAACCTAATCCTATCTTCAATATATTTATTCAAATTTCTAGAGAAATTTATTTCATCGATATCATTTAAATCTAGTTTTTCAATATCAAGAAATAATTTATCTTCTTTAACATAACTATTTAAAAAATAAGTTTTACATTGAGTTTTTTTAATAATTTTATAAGGGGCCGAAACAGTTGCGGCAGGACGATTAAAAAAATCTATGTTATTTGATTTTTTCATTCCATAATCCTGATCAGGGGCATAAAGAAGAGTTTTTCCATCTTTAAGCCATTTAATAAATCTGATAGTGTTTTTTCTATCAACAATACCCTTCATGCTTTTAAGCCTCCCTTTTCTTTGAATTGACTGAAAGTACTCTGAATTATGCTTTCTTTCTACGCCATATATTTCAGCATGCATGCCGAGTATTCTCGCATCAAGCTCTAGATGCAAAGAGTGTTTGAAAAATAAAATTACGCCTTTATTAGAATTTTGCTCTCTTAATAAATCTTCTAACCCATTTATTTCATATCGAATACTCTTATTTATTCTTTTTTTGCTCCAAAACCAGGCAATGCCAGTATCAAAAATTACACGCCCCGATAGTATTATGTTGCTTTTAAATATTTTATTTCGTTCTAGTTGGCTTTTATTTGGAAAACAAAAGTCTATATTTACTTTACTAAATTTATTTCTTTTTAAAGCAGTTATATATATTAAAAACCCAATAATACTTGAAAGTGGTAACTGCAAAAATCTTGGAAGAGAGACAAGAGCTCTCCAAAAAGCAATTAGAATTATTAATAATGCATTATTCATATACTATTAAGATGTATTATTACATTATTAAAGCTATAAATTATTAATGAGATTACTTTTATACAACAGTACTATATTTTTTTTGCTACCAATTATGATAGCAAGGTTGATTTTTAAAAGCCTCCAAGATATAGATTACATAAAGAATTTTTCTAATAGGATTGGTTTTTATAGCGAAAATCCTGAAGAATCTTTGGTTTGGTTTCATGCGGTAAGTTTGGGAGAAGTTATAAGCTCTCAAATCATTGTTAAGAAATTATTAGAAGATAGTAATATTGTACTTACAGTCTCTACTCCAACCGGCCTAAGAGAAGCAAAAAAAATTTATGGACAAAGACTTGTTGTTGTATATGCTCCATGGGATTTAAATCTTTTTGTAAAGAATTTTTTAAAGAAATTTAAACCCAAATGTTTAATTTTATTTGAAACTGAAATATGGCCTTCAACAGTGCATGAATGTTGGAAAACAAACATACCAATAGTTCTTTCTAATGCAAGACTTTCTGAATCATCTTATAAAAGATATAGCATATTTAGCGGTTTAATAGATGATACTTTGAATAAATTTTCATTGATTTTAGCTCAAAGCAATGATCATGTAGTTCGTTTTAAGAACTTGGGTATAAATAATAATATTATTTTTAAAGTTGGGTCCTCAAAATTTGACTTTGAAAATGAAGAATCAGACTTAAATGAAACCTCGGAAACTGATAACTTCATTCTTGCTGCTAGTACACATAAAGGAGAGGATGAGGTTGTAATTGATTCATTTATAAAGATTAAAAAAGAATTCAAAGATTTAAAGCTCATATTAGTTCCAAGACACCCAGAAAGATCGAATTCTTTAAAAGAAATCTTAGATGTTAATAAAATAAATTATGAAATATCTTCTAATCTTGAATTAAATACAAATGAAAATGATGTCATAGTAATAAACACTACCGGTCTTCTGAACTCTTTATATAAAAAATCTAAAGCTTCGTTCATTGGTGGAAGCCTTTTTAGCAAATACGGAGGCCATAATATAATTGAAGCCGCATCTAATAAAAGCCCATTTATTGTAGGACCATATATGAAAAATTTTGAAGATATCTTAAATTTGTTTCTTGAGAGAGAAGCATGTTTGCAATTACAACATCCCAATGATCTCTACGAAGCATATAAAAAATTGCTTAAAAATGATGAATTAAGAAGCCATATAATAGATAATGCCTTAAAGGTTGTGAGTGAAAATAAAGGCTCATCAAACAAACAATACAAACATATTAAAAATTTAATAAATTAATTATGAAATTAGTAACAGCAATAATAAAACCATTTAAAGTAGAAGAAGTGAGAGCATCACTTGATGAAATTGGTGTATCAGGAATGACAATGACCGAAGTTAAAGGCTTTGGGAGACAAAAAGGTCATACCGAATTATATAGAGGTGCTGAATATACGATTGATTTTCTTCCTAAAATTAAAATTGAAATAGCTATTTCGGATGATATGGTTGAACAAGTTAAAGAAGCCATAATAAAATCTTCAGCTTCAGGAAAAATTGGAGATGGAAAAATATTTATTTCACCAATAGATGAGGTTGTTAGAATCAGAACCGGTGAAACAAATGAAGACGCTCTTTAATCTTTAAGAAAAATTAAGACTAATTTACCTGTAGCTTTTCTTTTTGGACCAACCGCAACTGGTAAAACAGATGTTGCTATCAAACTAGCTAAAATATTTCCTATTCAAATAATAAGCGTTGATTCAGTAATGGTCTATAGAGATTGCGATGTAGGTTCTGCAAAGCCAAGCAAAGATATTTTAAAAAAATTTCCTCATGAGATGGTCGATGTCGCTAACCCTGACAAAGTATTTACTGCTGCAGATTTTTATAACCTTTCTCATAAAATAATAGAAAAGTCTCATCTTGATAATAAATTACCATTATTTGTTGGGGGTTCAATGATGTACTTTAAGACATTGTTAGATGGAATAAATGTTTTGCCTGAAAGAGACAATAACTATAGAAGATATCTAGAAAATCTCAAAGAAGACAACAAACCCTATTTTTTATTTAACCTTTTAAATGAAAGAGACCCTAAGTATGCTAAAAATCTAAACAAAAATGACGAAGTAAGAATAATTAGAGCACTTGAAGTTATAAATAAAACTGGGAGACCCTTTAGTAAAGTTTTGGAAGAGACTGTAAAAAATCCTCTAAGTAACAAATATAATGTTCATCAATTCGGGATCATGGATGAAAGAAAAATTATTCACCAAAGAATTAAAGAAAGGTTAGAAAGAATTTTGTCAGATGGCTTAGAAGAAGAGGCAACAACTCTTTTAGAAAAATATAATATTCCAAATAATCATCCAATTAGAAAGTCTGTAAATTATAAACAAATTTTTAATTACATTAATGGAGAATATAATATTGATACTTTTTCTCAAAAAGCCTTATTTGCAACAAGACAATTGGCTAAAAGACAAATAACTTGGATAAGAAGTTGGGAAAATTATTTAAAAATCGGAATTAATGAAATAAAGCCTTTAGAAGATAGTGTTAAAAAGATAATATCTTTACTTTAAATATGATAATAAGCCCCAACATAAGTTTATAATAGAAAAAAAAACGAGGTAATTAATAGTGAATTGGGATAACAAAGATAAAGACCCATGGGGTAACAACAATAATGAGGCTCCAGATTTTGATGAGCTTATGAAAAAGTTCTCATCTATTCTTGGTGGAAAGAAATCTTCAAGCAATGGATCTGGCAGCAAAGGAAGTGGAAGTGGTTTTAATTTTTCATCTTCAAGAATTTTTATGTATGCATTATTTGCTTTTACCATAATTTATGGATCTCAGTGCATTTATCAGCTTGATGCTTCAGAAAGAGCAGTCATTCTTAGACTAGGGTCTTTTTATGAAGAGCAAGAAGAGGGATTAAACTTTAGATTTGCAGGCATAGATGAAAGATATATTGAAAATGTTTCACTAACCAGAAGATATACTCAAACAAACAGCATGTTAACTAAAGATGAAAATATAGTTGATGTAACAGTTTCTGCTCAATATAGAATTGCAAATTTAAAAGATTTTGTTCTCAATGTAAGAGACCCTGAAGGAAGCTTAAGAAATGCAATTGAGAGTGCTTTAAGGCACGTTGTTGGTGATAATACCCTTGATCAAACCTTAACAGTAGGAAGAGAAAATATTGCTATGGAGGTTCAAAATAGACTTCAAGCATATTTAGATATTTATCAAACTGGATTATTAGTTCAGCAGGTTAATATCGAAAAAACTGATCCACCTGCAGCTGTAAAGAACGCCTTTGATGATGTTGTTGCAGCGAGAGAGGACAAAGAGAGATTACAAAATGAAGCTGAAAGATATGCCCTAACAATTGTTCCTGAAGCTCGCGGTCAGGCTCAAGCTAGAATTAGAGGAGCTGAAGCATATAAGGAAGAGGTGGTAGCAAAGGCAGAAGGTGAGGTAGATAGATTTAATAAGCTTTTAGCAGAATATGTAAAAGCACCGGAAGTGACAAGGGATAGGTTGTATCTTGATGCGCTTCAGTCAGTATTATCAAATTCAACTAAAATTATGGTGGATGTAGAAGGTGGAAATAATTTACTTTATTTACCCTTAGACAAAATAATGGAAGAAAATAAAAAGAAAGGTGATGACGATGAATAAAAGTACTTTATATTTAGTGTTGGGGGCTTTAAGTTTTGGGCTATTAATCAATAGTTTTTTTATTGTAAGTGAAAAAGAAAGAGCCATTGTGTTCCAATTTGGTGAAGCGGTAAGACCTGATATACCTGTTGGGTTTCATTTCAAACTTCCTATAATTCAGGATGTAAAAAAGTATGATGCCCGCATTCAAACACTTGATGAAGAGCCTGATAGAATTCTTACTGTTGAAAGTAAATATTTATTAGTTGATTCTTTCATCAAATATAGAATTACTGACGTTTTAACTTTCTACAAAGCGAACAATGGAAGTTTTAACAGCCTTAATAGCTTACTAGGACAAAGATCTGAGTTTGTTTTAAAAAATAATTTTGGTAAAAGAACAGTTAAAGAAGTAGTTTCTGGCGAGAGAGATGAATTAATGAGTATCATGTTGAGTTCACTAAATGACTCGGTAAGAGACCTTGGAGTTGAGATCATTGATTTCAGAGTGAAGAGAATTGACTTACCTTCAAATTTAAGTAATTCAGTATATGAGAGAATGAGAACTGAAAGACAAAGACTTGCTGAAGAATTAAGATCTGAGGGTAAAGAGATTGCTCGGGAAATTAGAGCGATTGCAGATAAAGACAAAGTTGTAATTTTAGCAGAAGCATACAAACAGTCTGAACAGTTGAGAGGAGAGGGCGATGCAGAGTCTGCAAGCATATATGCAGAATCTTTTTCACAAGATCCAGAATTTTATGAGTTTACAAGAAGTATGAAAGCTTACGTTGAAACATTTGAAAATAAATCTGATGTTATGTTGATAGATTCAGATTCTGAATTCTTCAAGTATCTCAATGATAAAAAAGATAAAAATTAGGGTATATTTTGTCTGAAAATACTCTAATCCTAGGTCTTCAATGGGGAGACGAGGGTAAGGGTAAAATAGTTGATAACCTAAGTGAGAACACTGATGTGGTATGCCGTTTCCAAGGCGGTCATAACGCGGGACATACCATTAAAGTTAATGGTGAAAAAACTGTTCTTCATTTAATACCATCAGGAATATTGCATAATAATGCACAATGTTTAATTGGAAATGGCGTAGTTCTAGCCCTTGATGCGCTTGATAAAGAAATAAATGAATTAAAAAGTAGAGGTATTAATTTTAATAATAGATTCTTTGTTAGCTCAGCATGCACTTTGATACTCCCTTCTCATATTTCAATAGATCAAACAAGAGATAAAAAAGAGTCAATTGGTACTACTGGAAGAGGTATTGGTCCAGCGTATGAAGATAAAATTGGTAGAAGGTCGATTAGATTTGGTGATATAGGTAATCAAAATATTTTAAAAGAAAAAGTAGAACTTCTTGTTGACTACCATAATCGACTTTTAAAAGATTTGTATAACGATAAACCCCATGATGTTGATGAGGTTTTTAATGAGATTATGAAATACAAGCATCTTTATGAAGAATTTTGTGTTGACTCACAAGACCTTATGTATGAATTTATTAAAAATAAAAAATCTATTTTATTTGAAGGTGCTCAAGGAACATTATTAGATATTGATCATGGCACATACCCTTATGTAACATCTTCTAGCACCACTGCTGGGGGAGTATCAACAGGATTAGGTATTGGACCAAAATATATTGATAAAATAATTGGAATTTCTAAAGCCTATGCTACAAGAGTTGGAGAAGGGCCATTTCTTACTGAGTTATTTGATGAAGATGGTGAATTACTTGCTAAAAGAGGTAATGAATTTGGTGCTACTACCGGAAGACCTCGAAGATGTGGTTGGTTGGATTTGGTAGCACTTAAGAAAGCAGTTTTTACAAACTCAGTTACAAATTTATGCATTACTAAACTAGATGTTCTTGATGAAACAGAAACAATAAAAGTTTGTATCAAATATGAAAATAATAATCCAGTTTATAAAGAATTTGATGGTTGGCTATCTTCCACAGAGGGCATCACTCAATATTCAGAATTACCTGAAAAGGCCCAAACTTTTATAGAATATATTGAAAAATTTATAGAATGTAGTGCTTCAATTATTTCAACAGGTCCTTCACGAGATCAAACAATCTCAAGGTAGATTTAAATCGTTTTAAGAAATTTATCTAAGCATGCATTAATAAATTTGTATGAGTCTGGACTAGAAAACTTTTTTGAAAGTCTAAGAGATTCATCGATAGTAACTGGTTTGTCTAATCCCCCAAAAAGCATTTCATTAATTGCGAAGTAGAGAATTGATTTGTCAATAAGCTCTATGCTTGAATTCTTTATATCAAGCGATGAAATAATATCTTCAATCTCTGATTTATTTTTTTCAATTGATTTCATAGATGAAGCGAACATCTTAAAATCTACCTTTTTTGTCTTATGTTCTTCTTTAAATTGTTTAATTATTTTTATAGCTTTTTGATTATCAAAAAGCATTTGAAAGATAGCCTGTATTAAATATTCTCTTGTTCTTACTGCTATTTTGAAGTTAGCTAGATTTTTCATGTATTAGTTGTATTAAAGCCTTAGCATTGTTGGTGGTATTTTTAATAAGCCTTGCTTCAAGTTGATCCATATTTTCTACACATATTACATTATTTATTAAAGCTAACTTGCAATTATCCATTGATAAGTTAGATATAGATCTAAAGGTTTCTTTGGTTACCAAATCATAGTGAGATGTTTGCCCTCTTACAACTATTCCTAAAAAAAGTATGCCTATGAAAGAAGAATCTTGGATTTTATGGTCAGCTAAAGCAGCAAGCTCTAATGCTCCTGGAGCAACAGCATTAGTACAATCAAAATCCCCAAGCACGTCTTTAGCTATATTTATCATTCTAGATACATATTCTTCGTACCAAGAGGTATGAACGATTAATATTTTTTTATTCATTTACAAAACCAGTTATTTCTATATCAAAACCTGATACAGCATTATATTTAGTAGGAGTTCCTAGAACAGTAATTTTTTTTAAATCTAAAGCTCTTAAAATTTGAGAACCTACTCCTATAACTCTTCTGTTACTTTTTGGTTCAATTTCTTTTTCTTCAAGTTTATTCAGCCAATAACTTTTAGCATCTTTATAATTAATTAGAACAAATAGTCCAATACCTTCCTCAGAAATTTTTTTTAATGAGTCTCTAATAGACCAATTCTTACCAAGTTCATCTATACCTAATGTATCTTGAAGAATACTTTGGGTTTGAACCCTGACTAGTGGTGATTCAACTGATTTAAGGTCGCCCTTTGAAAGGGAAAAATGATATTCATCATGAATTTTATCCCTCCATACATTTAATTTGAATTCACCAAACTCATTTTTTACATTTTTGTCGAGAACAGATTCAACAGTTGCATCCATTGAAAGTCTGTAATCTATTAAGTCAGCGATGGTGCCAACTTTAATGTGATTTTCTTTACCAAATTTTAATAAATCATCTCTTCGAGCCATTGTTCCATCATCATTCATAATTTCACATATAACTCCTGCAGATTGTAACCCAGCTAGTTTTGATAAATCACATGCAGCTTCAGTATGGCCAGCTCTGCTAAGCACACCTCCTTTCATTGCTTTTAAAGGAAATACATGACCTGGTTGAACAATATCAGATGGATTTGAACTTTTACTTACTGCGGTTTTGATTGTATGAGATCGATCAGCTGCAGATATTCCAGTGGTAATACCTTCGGCAGCTTCAATAGACACTGTAAAAGCTGTTTTATTTGCAGCTCTATTATTATTTGTCATCATTTGAAGATCATATTTCTGACAAAGTTCTGAACTCATTGGAAGACAAATCAAGCCTTTACCCTTAGATGCCATAAAGTTAATAATTTCAGGGGTAACTAGATCAGCAGAACAGACAAGATCGCCTTCATTTTCTCTAGCCTCATCATCAATAATAATAACTATCTTTCCATCTTTGATGTCTTGAATTATGTCTAATATATTACTTTTACTCATCTTTTTTGAATATCTCTTTTGTGTCAGTGTTAATTTTATATGAGGATTCTAATTTAAAACCATAATTTTCAATAGTATTATTCCCATCAAACCAATTAACTCCTTTTTCTCCAAGAATTTTTGTTGAGGTATAGACAATTAATTCATCAACTATTCCTTCATTAAGAAATGCATTTACTAGGTTTGGCCCAGCCTCTACTAATATTGAACATATTTCACTATCTTTGTATGAATTAATAATTTTATTTAAATCATTAATTTGAAAAATATCAACGGAAGCATTATTAAAAAAATCTAATTCATTATTATGAGACTTACTTGTTAATAAAATCTTTTTAGCTTGATTAACTGTAAAATCAACACGTGCATCCATCTTTGGCTCGTCAATTCTCAGAGTGTTTCCTCCAGTTAAAATTGCATCATAATTAGCTCTAATCTTTTGAACATCATTCCGGGATGATTCAGAAGTAATAAAAACTTTTTTGTTTTCATAGTGAGACTTGCCATCAAGAGAGGAAGCAATTTTGACAGTAATATATGGCTTATTATTTTTATGTTTATAAAAGAAAAATTTATTTTGTTTTTGTATAAGGTCTTCAAACAATCCAACTTCAACTTTAATATTATTATTTTCTAATATTTTTATACCTTGCCCTGCAACTTTAGGATTTGGATCAATGGCACCAATTATTACCTTTTTAAATCCTGTTTTAACAATATGCTTTGCACAAGATCCTGTTTTTCCAACATGACTACATGGTTCCAATGTACATATCAAGGTTAGTTCTGAAAAACTTTGAAATTTCTTGCCTTGATGGTTATATGCTTCTTTAATTGCATTAACTTCTGCATGATTTTCACCATATTTCTCATGGTAACCTTCTGATATTATTTCATTTTCATTTACAATAATTGCACCAACTACCGGATTTGGTTTTGCAGTATATTTATATTCTTTTGCCTTTGTGATTGCACGAAGCATCAATTCTTCGTAATTCATTTTTTTGATTTTTTATTTTTAGGACCTTCCTTATTAAGCGAGCTAATTTCTTGAGAAAAATCCTCAATGTCTTGAAAATCTCTGTATACAGAGGCAAAACGAACATAGGCAACGGTATCAACCTCTTTTAAAGCATTCATCATGATTTTACCGATTTCTATAGATTTTATTTCTCGAACTCCTTTTGTTCTAATCTCTTTTAAGATTTTACCAAAAACAGTATCTATCTCTTCTGTAGACAAAGGTCTTTTTTCAAGAGCTCTCAACATTCCTGATTTAAGTTTAGAGCCATTGAAAGGCTGCCTTTCTCCATTACTCTTGATAACTCTAGGAAGAGCTAAATCAATTGTTTCAAAAGTAGTAAACCTAGAGTGACAGACTTCGCACTCTCTTCGTCTTCTAATTTGCGAACCATCCGCAACTAGTCTTGAATCAATTACTTTTGTATCTTCAGCTTGGCAGAAAGGACAGTACATTTATACATTATATACCGGAAAATTGTTTGTAAGATTGTGCACTTCCTCTTTGATATTTTTTTGCAATTCTTTATTATCAAAATCATTGATAATACTTGAAATCCAATTACTAATCTGAATTGTTTCCTTTTCTTTAAATCCCCTAGTTGTTATTGCCGGAGTTCCAATTCTTATTCCTGAGGTAACAAAGGGTGATGCAGAATCATTGGGAACAGAATTTTTATTAACAGTTATATTTACAGACCCTAAAACTCTCTCCAAATCCTTTCCTGTAATACCTTTACTTCTTAAATCAACAAGTACAATATGATTTTCAGTTCCATCACACACAATATCAATACCATTTGACATTATAGTTTTCGCCATAATTTTTGCATTATCCATAACTTGTTGAGTATAAACTTTAAATTCTGGATCCAATGCCTCTTTAAAGCACAAAGCTTTAGCAGCAACCACATGCATTAGAGGTCCTCCTTGCGAGCCAGGAAAAACTGCGGAGTTTAGTTTTTTTTCTATTTCTTCATTTGCCCTTGCTAGAATGATTCCAGACCTTGGTCCTCTAAGTGTTTTATGTGTTGTTGATGTAACAACATCAGCGAAGGGAATAGGTGAAGGATATAATTCTGCAGCAACAAGTCCAGAAACGTGAGCCATGTCAACAAGAAAGTAAGCTCCCACTTCATCAGAAATTTTTCTAAATTTTTCCCAATCAATAATTCCTGTGAAAGCAGAAAACCCTGCAATAATTAGTTTTGGATTATGTTTTTTTGCAAGAGATCTTACTTCATCATAATTTATATCATTAGTTTCAGGATGAAGTCCATATTGAAAACTTTTATAGTTTCTGCCAGAAAAATTTACTTTTGATCCATGGGTGAGATGACCTCCATGATCTAGACTCATTCCAAGAATAGTATCATTTGGTTCCAGAAGAGCTAAATATGCAGCAGCATTAGCTGATGAACCAGAGTGAGGTTGAACGTTTGCATAATCTGCTTTAAAAAGTTTTTTTGCTCTCTCTATAGCAAGATTTTCTGCGATATCAACATTTTCACAACCACCGTAATATCTTTTTGATGGATATCCTTCTGCATATTTATTTGTAAGAATTGATCCTTGTGCCTCAAGAATTCTTTTTGATGCATAGTTTTCAGATGCAATTAACTCAATATGATCTTCTTGCCTATTGGCCTCATATTCAAACGATGTCCACAAATCTGAATCGTACTCTTTTATAGAGCTTATATTAGAGAAGATACTATCGCTTCTAGATGATTTCATGATTTAAAAAATATAAAGAATAAACGTAATTTTATATTATCTAAGGCTTCTTGTGCACAAAAGGTTTTGTTCTTTTTGGATAGCATTTTTTACATATTTTACATTCAAGACCGTAACATGATCTTGCAGTGCAGTGCTCTCTTCCCCAAAAAATGATTTGTAAATGAAGTTTATTCCATGAGTCTTCTGCAAAAATATTCTTAAGGTCTTTTTCGGTCTGTTTAACATTTTTTCCATTTGTTAAACCCCATCTTTGTGCCAATCTATGAATGTGGGTATCAACAGCAAATGCAGGAATTTCAAAACCCTGACTCATTACAACTGAAGCTGTCTTATGGCCAACACCTGGAAGTTTTTCAAGTTCTTTGAAGGTCCTTGGAACCTCTCCATTAAATTTATTTATTATGATATTTGATAGTTTTTTTATAGCCCTAGATTTTTGAGGACCAAGCCCGCATGGCTTAATTATTTTATATATTTTGTTAGTTGAAAGTTTTGACATGCTTTTTGGATCTGGTGCAAGTGAGAATAGCTTCGGTGTTATTTTATTTACCCTTTCATCAGTGCACTGCGCAGATAATAGAACAGCAATTAGCAATGTGTATATATCTTTATGGTCGAGCGGGATAGGAGTTTCTGGATAGTATTTATCTAGAATTTTTTTTACGACTTTTGCACGCTCATATTTCTTCATCTTTAATAAATGTAGCATAATACTTGTATTCATATGAATACAAAAAAAATTCAACAATATATTTTAAGACTTAAAGATTCATTCGTTGAAGAAACAGATGAAAATAAAAAAATGCTAGATATTTATATGAAATCTATAGAGGGGATTGCAACTAATCATGAGATAAAACAGGCAAATTATCAGCTTAAGCAAGTTTTAAAGAGTGTTGGCCTTGGTGTTTTAGTAATTCTTCCCTTTAGCCCAATCTCAATTCCTTATGTATTAAAAAAAGCAAAAGAACTAGGAATTGAATTAATTCCTGACTGGTATAAAGCTTTAAGAAAGGAAGAAGATAGTCTAGAATAGTTTAGATTTTAGTGGAGAAATTATGAAAAATGTAGTTATTGTTGATAGCGTTCGAACTGGATTAGCAAAGTCTCACAGAGGCGGATTTAATATGACAAGGCCGGATGAGATGCTAGCTCATATAATCAATGCAATGTTAGATAGAAACCCAGGCTTACCCCCTGAAGAGGTCGAAGATATTATTATGGGTTGTGGAAATCCAGAGGGAGCTCAAGGACATAATATTGGAAGAAACGCTGCTGTCTTGTCTAGATTGCCTATAACTACTGGAGGCACAACTATTAATAGATATTGCTCTTCAGGACTTCAATCAATTTCAATGGCAGCAGGTCAAATTATGGCAGGTTGTTACGATACTGTTATTGCTGGTGGTGCTGAAACTATATCAATGATGAATATGAACATGGATAATTTTGTAAATGAAAGACTAGCTCAAGAATCACCTGGCATTTATTATCCGATGGGAATGACAGCTGAAGTTGTTGCTAAAAGATATAATGTTTCTAGAGAAGCTCAAGATGAATACGCATTCGAAAGCCAGATAAGAACTGCAGCAGCACAACAATCTGGGGGTTATGATGACGAAATTATTCCAATGGATACCAAAATGTTGTTAACAAACAAAGAAACCGGTGAATCCAAAGAGATAGATTACACAGTTGATAAAGATGAATGCAATAGACCCGAAACAACTCTAGAGGGATTATCCTCTCTTAAACCTGTATTTGATCCAGAAAATGGATCTGTAACAGCAGGGAACTCATCTCAGTTATCTGATGGCGCATCTGTGACATTGGTTATGTCAGAAGAAAAAGCTAAAGATCTTGGTCTAAAGCCAACTGCATATTTTAGAGGGTTTACAACCATGGGTTGTGAGCCAGATGAAATGGGCATAGGTCCTGTTTACTCAGTACCTAAACTTCTTAAAAACTATAATTTATCAATGGAAGATATTGATATATGGGAGTTAAATGAAGCTTTTGCAGTCCAGGTAGTTTACTGTAGAGATAAGCTAGGAATACCAATGGATAAGTTAAATTTAGATGGAGGTTCAATTTCAATTGGACATCCGTTTGGCATGACAGGATCAAGACAGGTAGGTCACTTAACCCGTCAACTGCAGAATTTAGATAAACAATATGGTGTTGTAACAATGTGCATCGGTGGAGGCATGGGAGCTAGCGGATTGTTTGAAAGATATCCTTCTTGATATCAGAATTAGATATACTGAATTCTTTTCAACACTTAGTTGAAAAGAATGATGACAATCTGGTCGTTGTTGGATCTGGTGATGATGCAGCTGTAATAAAATCTCAGAAAAAAGATCTTGTTCATTCTATGGACATATCAAAAGAGGGTACTCATTTTCCAGAAAATTCTAATGCTAATGATATTGCATATAGATCAATAGCTACCGCTTTAAGTGATTTAGCAGCCATGGGCGCCTATCCATCATTTATAACAGTTGGTCTTACATCAAATAAAACCAATATAAAATGGTATGAAGATTTTACTAATGGGCTTGAGGCTATAATTAACGAGTATGATATTAAGTTAGTTGGAGGAGATATAACATTTGGTGATTTAAATATTTGTATAAATGTTTTTGGATACCCATTTATGAAACCTCTTCTTAGATCAAACGCAAAACCAGATGATTTAATATATATTACGGGAGCACTAGGAAAGGGACGCAAAGGCCTGATTGATTGGAAGAATAATAAAAAATCTAAATATATCGAGGAATTTTTTAGACCAAAGGTTCGATTTGGACTATCTAAATATATCGCAAGTTTTGCTTCATCCTGTATAGATATTTCTGATGGATTATTCAAGGACTTAGGTGCTATATGTAAATTATCGCAAGTTGGAGCAATCCTAAGATATGAGGATATTCCTATTACAAATGATATAAATGATCTTGCTTATGGGGATGATTATGAATTGTGTTTCACTTGTGGAATTGAATGTGAAGAAATGCTGAGAAATAAAGGTTTAAAGTCTATTGGAAAGATCACAGAAGGATCTAATATTAAGCTAACAAAAAATAACAAAGATATAAACTTTAAAAAAACTGGCTGGGATTCCTTTTATTAAAAAAGCTACAATTATAGATCATGAGTAAATTTCCAAATTTAAAAAAACCGTATGATTTTATTGCTAGCTTGGGTGGCATTGGTTTAATTTCTTTTGCACCTGGAACCTTTGGGAGTATTTTTGCATGGATATCCTTTGTAATAATTTCTCATTATGTAAATATGCTGATATTAACAATTTTTATTGTGTTCTTTGCAATTTGGATATGTGAAAAAGCTTCAACTAATTTATTAGAGAAAGACCATAAATCAATTGTCATTGATGAATTAGCAGGTATGTGGGTTTCTTTAGTTCCTGTTTTATATGTTGCTACAGATCAGAATGAAAGAATACTATACGCTAGTCTTGCATTTATATTTTTCAGGGTATTTGATATTTTGAAACCTTTTCCAATATCTTACTTTGATACAAAATATAAGAATGGTTTTGGTATTGTTCTTGACGATGTCATTGCAGGGATATTTGCAGCTATCATAAGTCTGGTTTTAACAATTTTTTTAATTTAGACTTTATTTTATTTGAACTTAGCCCAGCATCCTCTATCATTTCATCTCTAGAAGCATGCTCTATAAATTTATCAGGTATTCCAAAAAGCATAGATTTAATATTTATTTTTTCTCTAGAGCAGAATTCTTGGACAGCACTCCCAGCGCCACCCATAACTGAACCATCTTCAATACTTATAAACCACTCTGCTTTTGATAAATACTTTTTCAAAATTTCTTCATCTAATGGCTTTACAAATCTCATGTCTATTAATGTGAGCCCTAAAGAACTTGAAACATCTTTTGCTTGATCTATAAGAGCTCCAAAGTTTAATACAACTATTTTGGGACCTCCTTCATTAATTAATTTAGCTGTTCCAATATCCCAAGGCACCAGAGTGTCGAAAATTACTGCACCTGGACCTATACCTCTTGGATACCTTACTGAAGATGGACCTTTGTAGTGGTATGCTGTTGTCAACAAATGCCTTGTCTCATTCTCATCAGAAGGAGCGCAAATTATCATATTAGGGATACATCTCAAGTATGCTATATCATAATTTCCTGAATGAGTAGGGCCATCCTCACCAACGAGACCTGATCTATCTAATGCAAACATAACATCAAGATTTTGAACAGCAACATCATGAATTAGCTGATCATAAGCTCTTTGCAGAAAAGTTGAATATATTGCAACCACGGGTTTCTTTTTTTCACATGCCAACCCAGCAGCAAAAGTTACTGCATGTTGTTCAGCAATCGCTACGTCAAAATATCTATCAGGAAATTTTTCACTAAAGCTTACCAACCCAGAACCTTCTCTCATAGCAGGAGTTATTCCTATGAGATTTTCATCACAAGAAGCCATGTCTACTATCCAATCACTAAATACATCTTGATATTTTTTTTGTTTTGTTTTTTTATCTTTTATAGCATTTATTTTTCCTATAGCATGAAACCCAATTCTATCTGCCTCAGCCTTGTCTAATCCAGCTCCTTTTTTTGTTATTACATGTAAGAATTGGGGACCATCAAATTCTTTTAAATTTGATATAACATCTTTTAATTCTTTAATATTATGACCATCTATAGGACCAATATAATTCAATCCAAGTTCTTCAAAAATTGTCCCTGGCGCAACCATTGCTTTCATTTGAGTCTCTACCTTTCTTGCAAGATGATATGCTTGAGGAAGTGGCTTTAAAAAACTTGCTCCACTTTTTTTAATACCCTTATAAATTTTAGATGCCCATATTCTTGAGAAATAGTTTGATAGACCTCCAATATTCTCAGAAATAGACATATCATTATCGTTTAAAATAATTAGAAGATTAGGTTTTAAATGTCCAGCATGACTTAACGCCTCAAAAGCCATTCCAGCAGTCATAGCTCCATCTCCAATCACGGCAATATGTTTTTTATCAGGATTGATGCTCATTGATCCAATAGCCATGCCCAAAAGGGCACTTATGGATGTGCTTGAATGACCAACACCAAATGCATCATACTCACTTTCATTTCTTGATGGAAATGGTGCTAATCCACCCCTTTTTCTTATAGTTTCAATTTTATCTTTTCTGCCTGTTAAAATCTTGTGAGGGTATGCCTGATGACCAACATCCCAAATCAAATTGTCATATGGAGTATTAAACAAATGATGAATAACTATAGTAAGCTCAATCACGCCGAGTCCGCCACCCAAGTGACCTCCACTCTGACCAACAGAATATAGAAGAAATTCTCTTAATTCATTGGAAAGATTTTGAAGTTCACTTATTGAGAATGATCTTAAATCAGATGGATCTTTGATGCTATCTAGTAAAGGCGTATTCGGCTTTTTAGAAGGAATTTCTTTAAAAATTCTCAATTTATTTTTCTCTATATGAAATATATTTTCCTAATTCTATCAGCATATCAACTTCTTTAGAGTTAAGAGTTTCCAAATCGGCTATAGCTGACTTAGAAAGTTTTTTGGATTTTTTTATTGCATTGTCTATACCAACTACATTCGCATATGTAGATTTATGATTTTTTATGTCGGAGTTTGTACTTTTTCCAAGAGTTTCTTTACTTGAAATAATCTCAAGAATGTCATCAGTTATTTGAAAAGCTAATCCTATTTTTTTTGCATAAGATTTAAGTATGCTTATTTGTTCTTTTTTAGAATTTCCTATTTGACCAAACATAACGGAACACTCTATTAACTTACCGGTTTTAAGACTATGTATATTTTCTATAGACTTTTTATCAATCAACTTAGATTCACTTTCAATATCAAGAAATTGTCCATAGACCATTCCATTTTTTCCACAGGCAGAAGAAAGTATTTTAATTGCATCAATCTTTTCGTCAGATGTAAGATTATAATCATGTGATATTATTTCATAAGATAATGCTTGAAGAGCATCTCCGGCAAGAATAGCATTGGCTTCTCCATATTTAATATGAGAGGATTTCTTTCCTCTTCTAAAATCATCATTATCCATAGCGGGAAGGTCGTCATGTATTAAGGAGTATGTATGCATTAACTCAATTGAAGTTGAAAGGTTAATCAAAGTTTTATCAGTTATATTATTATTTACTTTTCCAGAGGCGCAAACTAATGCAGCTCTGATCATTTTGCTCTCAGCTAAAGCAGAATATCTCATAGCCTCTTCAATTAAATTTGAGGACCCAATAAATTGCTCAATATTAGAAGTAACCTGACTCCTTATGTGAGACATAAATTCTTTGAGCATTTTTAACTAAGATTTATTTATTTGTGATGAAGACCCATCATCAAGCAATTTTCTAATTTTTAATTCTGCATCTTGCAGTTTTTTTTGACACTGCTTAACCAAGCTAACACCTTCTTCAAATGATTTTACTGAATCTTCAAGATTAATATTTTCATCTTCTAATTTTTCAACAATAAGTTCAAGCTCTTTAAGAGATGACTCAAAATCTACCTTTTTATCTTCTTTAGTCATAATTTATTGTATGTCATTAATCTGTGTTTTAAAGAATTTTTTATATTCATTTCTTAATGCATAAGGTAAAGATAGAATAGCAGGAGTTAGAATCAAGGTCATAAATGTACTAAAACCGAGCCCCCATACTATTGAGACAGCAAGATTTGACCACCAATCTACAACTCTGCTACCTATTACTATATCTCTTGAAATGATATCCACACTAACTCCCATTGCCAAAGGCAATAATCCAAAAATGGTTGTGAGTGAAGTTAATATAATTGGCCTTAGTCTTTGTTTGCATGCATTAATAATATGAATAGATTGTTCAACCTGAGGTGATTCTTCTCTTAGTTTATTAAAGGTATCAATTAATACAATATTATTATTTACAACAATTCCAGCAAGCGTAACTATAGATATACCCGTCATAGTAGTACTAAATGATTTGCCTGTAATTAAAAGCCCTAGCAGAACCCCAACAAATGAAATAGTCACAGCTGACAGAATAATGAAAGATTGGTAAAAACTATTAAATTGAGTAATTAACATTAACAACATCATGAAGATTGCAGTAATTCCTGCAACAATTATAAATCTGTTGACATCTTCAGTTTCCTCAGCCATACCGCTAAATGCATAATTAATACCTGGACCAAGATCTGAAGATTCCAACCACTCATTCAGCTCATTTATTTTTTCAGAAACCTTAGACTCATCTTCAGTGCCTGCTCCAATTTCTTGAAAATATTTACCATTTTTTCTATTTACAGTCTGTCGATTTTCTTTTGGAACAACCTTAACAAATGAGCTAACAGGAACTGTTCCTTGCCTAGTGACAACATTTAAATCTCTAATGCCTGTAATTGTTCTATCTGAATCAGGAAATCTTGCTCT
>CABYNW010000002.1 GCA_902520495.1 uncultured SAR86 cluster bacterium
GGTTATCCAATTAGAATTTCTGGGCAGGATGTTAGAAGAGGAACATTTTCTCACAGACATGCATGTGTGTTTGATTCCAAATCAGGTATGGGGTTCATACCTCTTTCTGAAATTGCAGAAAAAAATCATACTAGGTTTGACATATATGATTCCTTGCTATCTGAAGAAGCTGTTTTGGGATTTGAGTACGGTTATTCCGCAACTTGGCCTACGGGTTTAACAGTTTGGGAAGCTCAATTTGGTGATTTTGCAAATGGCGCTCAGGTAGTCATAGACCAATTTATAGTATCTGCTCAACACAAATGGGAAAGATTGTCTGGGCTTGTTATGCTTCTTCCTCATGGCTATGAAGGACAAGGCCCGGAGCATAGCAGCGCTAGAATTGAAAGGTTTCTTCAGCTATGCGCATCAGAAAACATACAAGTTTGTGTTCCTAGTTCACCTAAACAAATTTTTCATTTACTTAGAAGACAAGCCATTAGAAAGATGAGGACACCTTTAGTAGTAATATCACCAAAAAGCTTATTAAGAAATCCAGATGCTATTTCAAACCTAGAAGAATTAGCTAATGGAAACTTTTCTTGTGTTATAGACGACAATCTTACAAATAAAAATAATATCAAAAGACTTATTATGTGTTCTGGAAAAGTTTTCTATGATCTTGTTAAAAAAAGAGATAATGAAAATATAAAAGATATTGCTATAGTAAGAATAGAACAATTGTATCCTTTTCCTTACGATGACCTTGAAGAAATATTAACAAAGTACGAAAATGTAAATGAATTTGTGTGGTGTCAAGAGGAACCATTAAACCAAGGAGCTTGGTTTAGTCATAGACATAGAATTCAAAGAGTATTGGATAGATTAGATAAAGGAAATGAAGTGAGTTTAGTTAGTAGATCGGCAGCAGCAGCTCCAGCAGTTGGACTAATGAAACTTCATCTTCAGCAACAAGAAGACTTAATTAATGAGGCTGTTTGCAAATGAGTATAAAAATTAAAGCACCAACTTTTCCTGAATCTGTTGCAGATGGAACAGTTGCAAATTGGTTAAAAAAAGAAGGTGAAAATGTTAATCAGGACGAGGTGATTGCTGAAATTGAAACTGATAAAGTAGTTTTAGAAGTTTTAGCACAATCTGATGGAGTAATAACAAAAATCATAAAATCAGAGGGCGAGATTGTTTCAAGTGCAGAAATAATTGGAGAGTTTTCAGAATCCAAAGAATCTCCTTCAAGTTCATCTGATAAAAAAGAAGTAAAAACAAAAGCTAATAAGAAGAGCGATAAATCTGCCTCTAAAAAAATCGGCCCCGCAGCTAAGAAAATAATCTCTGAAGAAAATATAGATCCAAAAGATATCAAAGCATCAGGCAGAGATGAACGAATAACAAAAGCTGATGTTATTAATCATTTAGAGTCTGATAAAAAACAATCTAATAACAAAGTAATTTCAAGCTCTGAAAGACTTGAGAAAAGAGTACCAATGTCACGCTTAAGATCGACCATTGCAAAAAGGCTTGTTTCCGTGAAACAAAATACGGCGATGTTAACAACTTTTAATGAAGTAGATATGCATCCAATTAAAGAGCTTAGATCAAAATATGGTGCTGAATTTGAAGAAGAGCACGAAGTTAAATTAGGTTTTATGGGTTTTTTTGTTATCGCAGCTGTCCAAGCATTAAAAAAATATCCGGTTGTTAATGCTTCAATTGATGGTGATGATATTGTCTATCACGGCTTTCAAGATATTGGTGTTGCTGTTTCTACTGATAGAGGCTTGGTAGTTCCAATAATTAAGGATGCTGATACAAAGTCATTACCAGAAATTGAAAAGTCTATTTTAACCTACTCTGAAAAAGCTAGGATGGGAAAACTATCAATTGAAGAAATGCAAGGTGGAACTTTTACAATTTCTAATGGTGGTGTTTTTGGATCTTTGTTATCGACGCCTATTTTAAATGCGCCTCAAACCGCAATTTTAGGCATGCATGCTATACAAGATAGACCAGTTGCAATTAATGGAGAAATAGCTATCAGACCAATGATGTATCTTGCCATGAGTTATGATCATAGATTGTTGGATGGTAAGGAAGCAGTTACTTTTTTAGTTTCTATTAAGGAGCAGCTTGAATCACCAGAAAGACTGTTGCTAAATTTATAATAAAGGAAAAATATGTTTGATGTGGTTGTTATAGGAAGTGGTCCAGCAGGTTATGTTGCTGCCATCAAGGCATCTCAATTAGGATTAAAAACTTTGTGTATTGAAGAATCTAGTGATGCTAAAGGAAATACAAATCTTGGGGGCACATGTTTGAATGTTGGATGCATACCGTCTAAGGCTCTTTTAGATTCATCTCATAGATACTATGAAGCTAGCAAAAATCTTAATAGACATGGGATTCAAATTGGTAATCTTGAATTAGATCTTAATTCAATGATGAAAAGAAAGAACGATATTGTAAGTAAGCTAACTGGGGGTATTAGTGGATTATTTTCAGCTAATAATGTTGAGTCAATGTTAGGCCGAGGTAGAGTTATTTCTTCAAACACAGTAGAGGTAATAAAGAATGACAATACAATAAAAAATATAGAAACAAAAAATATAATTATTGCAACAGGATCAAAACCAATTGAAATTTCATCTGCTATTTTTGGCAAGCATATTGTTGACAGTACTGGAGCGCTTTGTTTTGATGAGGTTCCTAAAAGTCTTGGAGTTGTTGGAGCTGGAATTATTGGCTTAGAACTTGGAAGTGTATGGTCAAGATTAGGTTCTAAAGTTACTGTTATTGAGGCTCTTGATGATTTTCTTACAATGGCAGATAAAGACATATCAAAAGAATCATTAAAAGAATTTAAAAAACAAGGATTGGATATTCAATTAAGTTCAAAGGTTACAAAATCTTCAGAAAACAAGGATTCTGTTTCCGTTACTTACGAATATCAAGGTAAAGAAATTGAGAAAAAATTTGATAAATTGATAGTTGCAGTAGGAAGATCACCAAATTCTTCTGAAGTGATTGATGAAGATCTTAAAATATCATTAAACAATGGATTTATTGAAGTAAATGAATTTTGTCAAACTTCAGTTCCTAGTATATGGGCTGTTGGAGATGTCGTAAGAGGCCCTATGCTTGCTCATAAAGGAAGTGAAGAGGGCATAATGGTTGCAGAAAGAATTGCTGAGAAACATACGCAAGTTAATTATGATCTCGTGCCTTCTGTTATTTATTCTCATCCTGAGATTGCTTGGGTTGGAGCTAATGAAGAAGAATTAAAATCAGAAAATATTGATTATAAAGTTGGAAAATTTCCCTTTGCAGCTTCAGGCAGAGCTCTTGCTGTAGACCAGTCTGTTGGTTTTGTTAAAGTATTGTCTGATAAGAAAACTGATACTATTCTAGGGGTTCATGTTTTTGGGCCTGCCGCTGCTGAAATTGTTCAACAAGCTCTTATTTCAATGGAATTTGGTGCAAGCTCAGAAGACATAGCATTGACTATGTTTAGTCACCCAACAGTTTCAGAGGCTTTTCATGAAGCTGCACTAGCTTCTAATAATCAGGCTATTCATATAGGTAATAAAAGCAAATGAATCTTCATGAATATCAAGGCAAATCATTATTTGCCCAATATAATCTTCCTGTATCAAAAGGAAGGGTTATTTTTAATGCAGAAGATGCTGAAAATGCATGCAATGAAATAGGTGGTTCTAAATGGGTAGTTAAGACTCAAGTTCATGCTGGAGGAAGAGGTAAGGCTGGAGGAGTTGAATTAATCGATAAAGCAGAATTGGCTGCTAAATTTGCTGAAAAATGGCTTGGTAAGAGATTGGTAACATATCAAACTGATGAGAATGGACAGCTTGTTAATTCAATTTTAATTGAAGAGTGCGTGGATATATCAACTGAATTATATTTAAGTGCTGTTGTCGATAGAGAATCTCAAAAGATTGTATTTATTGGATCTAGTGAAGGCGGAGTAAATATTGAAGATGTTGCTAAGAATTTTCCAGAAAAAATTATTTATCAAGGTATAGATCTTGAAACTTCAAATATTGAAGAAGATGCAACCAATATTGCAAAAGTTCTTAAACTTAATGATTCTCAAACAAAGCAATTTATTCCTATGATTGAAAATCTTTTAAGATTATTTGTTGAAAAAGATCTAAGTCTGCTTGAGATCAACCCACTTGTTATTAATAAAAACGGTGATTTGCACTGCTTAGATGCAAAGATAAATATAGACTCAAATGCACTTTTTAGACAACCTGATCTTCAAAAAATGTATGATGAGTCTCAAGAAGATCCCCAAGAAGCAGAGGCAGCAAAGAATGATTTAAGCTATGTATCCTTAGATGGAAATATTGGATGTATGGTTAATGGGGCTGGTTTAGCAATGGGTACAATGGACACTATTAAATTTTACGGCGGAAATCCAGCTAATTTTTTAGATGTTGGAGGTACTGCAACTCAAGCGAGAGTAACTAAAGCATTTAAAATTATTTTAAAAGATCCAGAAGTAAAAGTAGTCTTAGTTAATATATTTGGCGGAATAGTTAGGTGTGATTTAATTGCTGAGGGAGTTGTCGCTGCTATTAAAGAAGTTGATATTAATATTCCTGTTGTTGTTAGGCTTGAGGGAAATAATGCTGATTTAGGAGCAAAAATCTTATCTGAAGCAAATATAGAAATTCATAGCATAAATAATTTAGCTGAGGCTGCAAAAAAGGCAGTAGAGTTATCAAAATGAGTATTTTAGTCAACAAAGATACAAGGTTATTAGTTCAAGGGTTTACAGGCTCGCAAGGAACCCTCCATTCTCTTCAGTCTATTGAATATGGAACAAATATAGTTGGAGGAGTGACTCCTGGGAAAGGAGGTAAGCAGCACCTCGAAAGACCTGTATTTAATTCGGTGGAAGAAGCTATAAGGGAAGAAGAGCCTAATGCCTCAATAATTTTTGTTCCTGCAAAATTTTGTAAAGATTCTATATTAGAAGCTGCTGAAGCTGGTATTAAATTAATTATATGTATAACAGAAGGTGTGCCTACCTTAGATATGCTTGATATTAAAAAGCGAGTTGATTCTCTTGGGGTAAGACTTATTGGGCCAAATTGCCCTGGTGTAATTACGCCAGGAGAAGCTAAATTAGGCATAATGCCAGGCAATATACATAAACCAGGATCTATTGGAATTATCTCAAGATCAGGAACGCTTACTTATGAGGCAGTAAAACAAACTACTGACTTAGGATTTGGACAAAGTAGTTGTGTTGGTATTGGTGGAGACCCTATTCCAGGCTCATCTTTTATAGATATTTTAAAACTTTTTGAGGACGATGATCAAACTGAGGCTATCGTAATGGTGGGAGAAATTGGTGGTAATGCTGAGGAATCTGCAGCTGAATTTATTCAAAATAATATAACAAAGCCAGTCATATCCTATATCGCAGGACAAACTGCTCCACCCGGAAAGAGGATGGGTCATGCTGGAGCTATTATTGCTGGTGGCAAAGGAACTGCTGAGGATAAAATAAAGAAACTATCAGAGTGCGGAGTTCATATAGCAGATAACTTGGTATCTATTGGGTCAAAAGTTTCTGAGATTTTAAACTCTTAAACTTTAGAGTCTTTTTTATAATCCATCTTAATCTTAAGATTGATAATATTGAAAAAATACTTAAACCAATAATCATTCCAAACCACATTCCTTTTGCGCCTAATGGATTTTCAAAACCGTAGTTTGTTAAATAATAACCAATAGGCATTGCAAAAATCCAATAAGATATTAAAAGTAAGATCATTGGTATAAATGTATCTTTGTAACCCCTCAAACTTCCAAGCGCACCCATTTGGATACCGTCAGGTATTTGAAATATTGCTGCAAAAATAATTAAACTTAAAGCTAGTTCAAAAACAGGTAGTTCTGTTGTGTATAGATTTACAATCTTAGAGCCAAATGTAAGAATAATTAGAACATTAATCAATGCTCCAATTACACATAGATATATTGTTGAAAAAGATGCTATTTTTGCTTGATAAGGGTTATTTTCTCCTATCAAATTTCCAACTCTAGTTGCAGCAGCTAGTCCAATTGCAAGTGGAACCATAAAAAATAAGCTAGCAATGTTTATTGCTACACTATGGCTAGCCACAACAACTTCTCCAAGAACGCTTAATATAATTGCAGCTCCTGAGAACATGCTTAATTCAATAAAAATTCCTATACCTATTGGCAAACCTAGTTTAAAAACTTCTTTAGTTGTCTCAATTGAAGGCGGTGTGAAAGTTAAAAAAGGATCAGTCATTTTGTAATTTTTTGATAAAGCAATATATATAAAAAGAACTACCATCATCAGTAATGAAACAATTGAGGTAGCAATTCCGCATCCCACTCCTCCAAGCTGAGGAAATCCAAACCAACCATATACAAAAATTAGATCTAGAGGAATATTTAATAACATTCCTGTAAAGGCAATAATAAATATAGGTTTTGTTAATGTCATTCCTTCGCTATAACATCTTAAACACGTAAATATAGTAATGAATGCTATCCCAGGTGCTACTGCCTTAAGATATCCAGTTGTCACACTAGTAATAGAATCTTCTATTGGTAAAAATTTTAGCAAGAAATCAAAATTATAAATAATACAAGCTAATAAAAAACCTAGCAAACCTGCAATCCATAAAATTTCTCTTAGTTTTTGACCTATTTCCTTATATTTTTTTGCACCAAATAATTGTGCAACTATCGGAGTAACAGAAAAGATCACACCACAAGCGGCGAACCATAAAGTATTAGCAAATGCAGTGCCTACAGCTAGACCAGCTAAATCAGTAGCACTAGCTCTCCCAGCAATAATAGTATCTGTTGCACCCATGAGCATATAAGACATCTGAGAGCCAAAGATAGGAATACCTATCTTGACTAAGTTTTTAAACTCTATAATGTATTTATTATTCAATTTTGATTGGAAATGTTTTTGCTACTTTAGCATAAGAAAAATATTAATTAGGAGTTTTGTATTAGAAAAGATAATAGACCATATTGGCTAAAGAAATATGTCACTAAGATAAATAAAATATATGTAAGACATTTTCTAAAACCACAGTTTAAATATCTAGGGAAGGGAGGCGCATACTTTAAACCAAGATATATCCAAGTGTTTGGTAATAATATTTATGTCGATGATTTTCCAACTTTAATAGGAGCAAGCGATGCAAATATTCAATTAACATCATGGAATATTGGCGAATACAAAGGCGAAATCAGTATTGGGAAATATTCTCTAATAACCCCAGGTGTAAGAATAATGTCTGCTGAAAAAATTGAAATAGGTGATGCCTGTATGATTGCCCATGGCGCATATATATCTGATGCAGACTGGCATGGTATATATGACAGAGCTCAACCAGTTGGAACAACAAAACCAATAAATATAAAAGACAATGTTTGGATCGGTGATAGTGCCATAGTCTGTAAAGGGGTTACTATTGGTAAAAATAGCATCATCGGAGCAGGAGCAGTTGTAACCAAAGATGTACCAGAAAATTGCATATATGCTGGAAATCCAGCTAAATTTATCAAGAAGCTTGATGCAAAAGCATTTAATACTAGAAAAGACTTCTTTAGGGATCCCAAAAAACTTGCATATGATTTTGATATGCTTGATCGATATAATCTTAAAGATAATTCTTTTTTCAATTGGATAAAGAGCTTAATTTATCCCGATAATACTCATTAGTTTCTTTCAATTAATATAATTTATTTGTCTATATAATTTATATATTAAATTTGTTACTAATTTGGCACATAAATTGCATATATATTATTAAATAGTATTTAAAAAACTAAATAAGAGACAATTATGGAAAAAGATAACAGCACTTCAGTTTATAGAGCAAGAAGATTAATAAAAAATATTCTTACTCAAACGATTGATAATCCAAATAATCCAGATTCTTTAAATTTCTTTCATGCAGATACCTATAGATTTTATTTTTTAATGAGCTTTATGTGGGAATACTTAGAAGGAAACGAGATATCTCAAGAGTATGCTATATCTTTAGTGCCAAAAAAATATGCATCTAGGATAAAACGCCTGCAAGTGCTTAAACAGGCAGTAAAACTTGATTACATAAGTGAAACTAGCTCTCAAGTTGATAGAAGAAGAAGGATCTATAAGCCAACCCATAGCCTTTTAAAAGATTTCTTTATATATACAGATAATGTATTTATGGAATCAAAAGCAGTTTAATAATATCTACCTATATAACTTCTTTTTATTTACAATTAACACATGTCAAAAATTGTCAAAAATGATGATGAGTGGAAATCTTTGCTAGATGATGAAAGTTATAGAGTAACAAGACAATCTGGTACAGAAAAACCCTTCACAGGTAAATATTGGGACTTTGATGAAAAAGGAAGTTACAAATGTATCTGTTGTGGACAGGACTTATTCGAATCGGATACTAAATTCGATTCAGGCTGTGGCTGGCCAAGTTTTTTTATTCCAAAACAAAATAGCTCCATATCAGAGTTTGACGATTATACTTATGGCATCATAAGAACTGAAGTGAAATGCTCACAATGCAATGCGCATCTTGGGCATGTCTTTAAAGACGGTCCGGAGCCGACCGGTCTTAGATATTGTATAAACTCTGCATCATTAGATTTTGAAAAAAATAACAAGCAATAAAGAAGTAAATTCTAGCGGATTATTTAACAACTTAAAAAAAGTAGTTTCTGGGACATTTGTTTCAAGGTTTTTTGGTTTAATAAGGGATATCTCTACAACAAATTTGCTTGGAGCTTCATTATTTCATGACATTTTTGTAATTTGTTTAAGAATACCAAATTTATTTAGAAGTTTCTTTGCTGAAGGAGCTTTTAATCAAGCCTTTGTTCCTATTTATAGTGACTATGAAAAGTTAAAAAACTATTATGAAACCAATGATTTTTTAAATGCAATATCTGGTGCTTTATTAATTTTTCTCTTTGTTTTTACAACACTGGTTCTAATCTTTACACCTTTTTTTATTTTTTTATTTGCACCTGGTTTTTATTTTCAACCTGAGACACTTGAAATATCATCACAAGTTTTAAGAATAATGTTTCCATATCTTGCATTAATATCTTTAGTAACTTTTGCAGGTGGAATACAAAATACTCACCAGAAATTTTCTCTTCCAGCATATACACCAGTCATTTTTAATTTATGTCTAATCATTGCAGCTATATTTATTGCTCCAAAACACAATATGCCAATATATACTCTGGCTTGGGGGGTATTGCTGGCTGGAGTTCTTCAACTCCTCATTCAGATAGCACCTTTAAAAAATATTAATAGACTTCCTGTTCCAAAATTAAATTTTAAAAACAAGGGCGTAAAAAGATTCTTTAAGATTATTTTGCCATCTCTATTGGCTGGAGGAATAATACAGATTAATTTATTAATAGATACAATATTTGCATCATTGCTTGAGACAGGAAGTCCAACTTGGTTATATGTATCAGATAGATTAATTCAATTCCCAATGGGTATTTTTGCAATAGCTATTGGAACTGTGCTTCTACCAGCATTATCAAAACTTGACGTAAATAAAGAAAAAGTTATTTTTATTAATTCTGTAAAAAAAGGACAAAAATTTGTTTTGTTTATTGCCATACCTTCACTTATAGGCTTAATGTTTTGTGCAGAAGATTTAATAAGTACAATTTTCTATAGAGGGGCTTTTACCGAATTAGATGTTATTAAATCTTCTTATAGTTTGATTGCATTTTCATTTGGACTTCCATTCTTTATGTTGATGAAAGTTTTGACTCCAGCTTTCTTTGCTCGAAAGGACACAAAAACACCATTATATGTAGCAATTATATCTCTTGTACTAAATGCTTCTTTAAATTATTTATTAGCATTTACTTTTGGTCTAGGTCACATAGGGATTGCAATTGGGAGCTCAATAGCAGCATTAATTAGCGTTATGATTTTAGAGTTAATTTTGTACAGAGATGGGTTTTTTAAAATACAAAGCATCTTTAATAGATTCAATTTGATGCTTCTAGCTGCGAGCTTAGCTCTTATTATTTTTCTATATTTTTTTACCTCTTGGACAAATTTTTTAGAACTGAATCAGCTGGAAAGACTATTCTTTTTATTCATAGAAGTAATAATTTCTATTGTTATTTATTTTTCTATTTCTAGACTTATTTTCATGCGACCATTAAAAGATATATTTGATTAATATGTATTTGATTAGAGGACAACACAATCTCGATTTATTTAATCTTAGATATAAAGACGTAAGACTTTCTGGCACTATTGGAAATTTTGACGGCCTGCATCTAGGACACCAGGCTATCCTAAAGAAGATAAAAAAGAACTCTAAAATTTTTGATTCGAAAACAATTGTATTTTTTACTGAACCACATGCATCAGAATATTTTGCAACTATAAAAAAAACTGATTATAAAATCCCTCCTAGAATATGTTCATGGAGGGAAAAGTTTAAACAGTTAGAAAAGAATGATATAGATTTTGCTTTTTTTCTAAAATTCAATAAGTCTCTTAGAACTATGTCTCCAGAGGACTTTATTTCTAAGATATTAGACTCTATTAATTTAAAGAGCTTTACTGTTGGAGACGATTTCAGATTTGGGGCTAATAGAGAAGGCGACACAGATCTGCTAAGGAGTTGGGGAAAAGAAAAAAATATTCTTGTAGAAAACACAGAAACAATAATGCTTGAGGGTGAGAGGGTAAGTAGTACGCGGATAAGAGATGCCCTAACTTCTAATAATTTTAAAATGGCAGAACAACTACTTGGGAGGCCATATACTTTCTCAGGAAAAGTTGTACACGGTCAACATTTAGGTCGTACCATCAATATACCTACAGCAAACTTATGGCTACCTAAGCAGAAGCTTCCAATTAATGGAGTTTATGCAGTTGAATGTATTCTTGATAATAATAAGTATCAGGGTATTGCAAATATGGGTTTAAGACCTACGGTTGGTGGTACAAAACCTGTTCTAGAAATTCACTTATTTAACTTTAATCAGGATATTTATTCAAAAAGGTTAATAGTTAAATTTATTAAAAAAATAAGAGACGAAAAGAAATTTGAGAATTTAGACATGTTAAAATTGCAAATTCAAAAGGATATTTCAATTGCAAAGAATTTTTTAAATAAATCTAATGATGACTAACTATAGAGATACATTAAACCTACCAGAAACAGATTTTTCCATGAAGGCTGGTTTGCCGAGGAAAGAGCCAGATATTTTAAATTTTTGGGAAAAAATAAATCTTTATAAAAAAATTAGACAAAAATACAAAGGTAAAGAATTATTCTTGCTCCATGATGGACCTCCTTATGCTAATGGGGCCATACATTTGGGACATTCGGTAAACAAAGTTCTAAAAGATATCACAATCAAGTCAAAAACTCTTCAAGGACTAGATTCTCCATTTATACCAGGCTGGGACTGTCACGGTCTTCCAATTGAGCTTAATGTGGAAAAGAAACATGGAAAAAATAGTGAACTTGTTAAAAATAAAGAAAGTTTTCAAAAAGCATGTAAAGAATATGCTGAAAGTCAAATAAATAATCAATTAGATGATTTTAAAAGACTAGGTGTGCTTGGTGATTGGGAAAATTCTTATAAATCATTAGATCCAAAATTTGAAGCAGACATCGTCAGATCCTTAGGCATTATTTATAACGAAGGTCATCTAGAAAAAGGTGAAAAGCCTGTTCATTGGTGTCAAGAAAGCGGATCATCCTTAGCAGAGGCGGAAGTTGAATATATTGATAAAACATCAAAAGCAATTGATGTTGCATTCAAGGTTGATCCTTCATCTTTAAAAAAGGTAAAAGATTTATTTAATACTGAGGATTCTGATGAAATATCATTTGTTATATGGACTACAACACCATGGACCATACCGTCGAATGTAGCTGTTTGTATCAATCCTAAGTATAGATACTCGCTTATTAAAATGAATAATAAATTTTATGTAGTTGCATTTGAGATGATTGATGAATGTTCTAAAAGATGGAAGCAAAAATTCGATGTTATATCGACAATACAAGGTAAAAAATTAAGTGATATTGATCTTATTCATCCTTTCTTGGATAGAAAATCAGTCCTTCTTCATGGAGATCATGTTACAACCGAAACAGGAACAGGTTGTGTTCATACCGCTCCAGCTCATGGCATGGACGATTACTTGATATGCAAGAAAAATAATATTGACACAATCCATTCTCTTAATAACAAAGCTTTTTTTAAAGATGAATTAGATTTCATTGCAGGACTTCCTGCTATGAAAGCAGATCCGCTTATTGTTGAAAAATTACAAGAGCACAGTGCACTTATTAATATAGAAGATTATCATCATTCTTATCCTCACTGTTGGAGACGTAAAACTCCTCTAATTTTTACATCCACCCCCCAGTGGTTTATTTCAATGAAAAAAAATAATCTTAATAAAGATGCCCTAAGACATATTAAAAATGTTAATTGGGAACCCTCATGGGGTCTTCAAAGAATTGAATCTATGCTTACTGATAGACCGGATTGGTGTATTTCCAGACAAAGGAATTGGGGTGTACCTATAACTTTAGTTGTTCATAAAGATACTGGAGAAATTCATCCTGATCAAAAAGACCTATTTGAAAAATTTGCGCAAATTATTGAGAAAGAAGGAATTTCAGCCTGGGATAAGTTGAATTTGAAAGATTATATCAATGATCATGAAGAGTATACAAAAACCTCTGATTCACTTGATGTTTGGTTTGATTCTGGAGTAACACACTATGCAGTTTCTTCAAAAAGATTTGGTAATAATATTGTTGCAGATCTTTATTTAGAGGGCTCAGATCAACATAGGGGATGGTTTCAATCATCATTATTAACAAGCATAGCTATGAATAACTCTGCACCATATAAGACAGTACTGACACATGGATTTGTGGTTGATGAACAAGGAAGAAAACAATCAAAATCACTTGGAAATGTTGTCTCTCCTCAGAAGGTTTGGGACCATCTAGGAGCAGATATTTTGAGATTGTGGGTTGCATCTACTGATTTTAGAAGTGAGATGGTTGCTTCTGATGAAATACTTAAACAAACCTCCGATCAATACAGAAGAATAAGAAATACTTTTAGATTTATTCTTGGTAATATCAATGATTTTTCTAATAAAGATAGCATCAACTTTGAAGACCAAATTGAGCTTGATAAATGGATAATAAATGAGGGATACAAACTTCAAGAACAAGTGCTAAATTTGTATAACAACTATGCGTATCACAAAGCTGTTCAAGCAATTCATAATTTTTGTGTAAATGAACTTGGAGGTATTTATTTAGATATAGTTAAGGATAGGTTGTATACAAGTAATACCGATTCATTGGCAAGAAGATCGTGTCAGACTAGCTTAGAAGCACTTCTAAATATCTTAATAAGATTAATTGCACCAGTTCTTTCTTATACTGCTGAAGAAATTTGGCAATCAAGTTCAAATCTGAACAACCAAGAGGAGTCAGTATTCTTATCAAATTATTTTAATAATGAAAACAAAGGCAAATTAGAGATTAGTAGTGAGGAATGGCAAAGACTATTCGAAATAAAAGATTCTGTTAATCAATCTATTGAGCAACTTAGAAATGATAATAAGTTAAAAGGTTCACTTGATGCAGTTGTGAGTATTGAAGCAAATAATGCTGATTTTTCAATTTTAGATAAATTAGGCACTGAACTTCATTTTCTTTTTATATCTTCAGAGGCGAACATAAAAAAGGGAAACTCATTAAAAATTACTATTACAAATTCAGAGCATGAAAAATGTACCAGATGTTGGCATAGAGACATTACAGTTGGAAAAAATGATCTTCATAAAGAAATATGCCAAAGGTGTATTACTAATATCAGCGAAGAAGGTGAGCAAAGAAGTTTTGTTTAAAATAAAAGTTGTTATATTTATTGTATTTCTTGTATTTCTAGATCTTTACTCAAAGCATATTGCACTAAATAATCTTGAATATGGAAATTTGAATGAAACATTCTTTCCATTAGTTAACTTTTTATTAATTTATAACTCAGGTATAGCTTTTGGTATCTTCGATGACAAAGGAATCTATGCATCATATTTTTTATTGGTGATAACTCTTCTTATCAGCATTTATCTAATATGGTTAATTTATAATGAAGAAAATTTTAAGAAAAAGATAGCGCTTTCTTTTGTAACAGGAGGTGCTTTTGGAAATATCCTTGATAGATTAAATGATGGAAAAGTAACTGATTTCCTTCATCTAGAAATAATGAATTTTTCATTTTTTGTTTTTAATTTAGCTGATTTATTTATAACAATTGGCGCAATTTTAATTATATACTTTGAAATTATTTACAAACCTAAGAATGACTAACGAAATCAAATTAGCTAACCCCAGAGGCTTTTGCGCTGGAGTTGATAGGGCTATAGATATAGTTAATAAAGCTTTAGATATATATGGAGCTCCAGTATATGTTAAACACGAGGTTGTTCATAATAAAGTAGTTGTAAATGATCTAAAAAAAAGAGGAGCTATCTTTGTCGAAAATATTAATGAGATTCCTGATGAATCTTTAGTAATTTTTAGCGCTCATGGCGTATCAAGTGAAGTAGAAGAAACAACAAAATCTCGAAATTTAAATTATTTCGATGCTACATGCCCACTTGTTACCAAAGTGCATATGGAAGTAATAAAACATGCAAAAGCGAATAAAGATATTATTTTAGTTGGTCATCAAGGCCATCCAGAGGTCGAGGGCACTATGGGGCGTCATATCAATTCTCAAAATAGTTCAATATATTTAGTTCAAGATGAACAAGAAGCACAGAATATAGAAATAAAAAATAAAAAAAATTTAGCCTTAGTAACACAAACTACATTGAGTGTTGATGAAACAAAATCCATAATTAAGATCCTAAAAAACAGGTTCCCAGATATTATTATCCCTAAGAAAGATGATATTTGTTATGCAACACAGAATAGACAGGATGCTGTTAAGCAATTAGCTTTAGAGTCAGATTATTTAATTGTAGTTGGCTCAAAAAACAGCTCCAATTCAAACAGATTAAAAGAATTAGCTGAAAAATGTGGCTGCAAGTCTGCTTTAATAGATGAATTCATTGACATTAATTTAAGTGATTTAAAGAATTACAGAAAAATTTCTATCACCGCAGGCGCGTCAGCTCCAGAATCAAAGGTTATGGAAATTGCAAAATCTCTCGAAGTCTATACTAATGCCAAGATAGTAGAATATGGCGAAGACAATGAAGATATTTATTTCAAACTTCCACCAGGACTTAGGTAAATGGAAATAGAGGACCATATTTTTAAAAATATTAAATTTATTAAGTCACCTAATTTTAACGAAAGACCAGATAGCCAAAAAATTACATTAATTGTTATTCATTCTATAAGCTTGCCCCCAAAAGAATATGGTGGAAATTATGTTGAAAATTTTTTTTTAAATAATTTAAATGCTTCTGACCATAAATATTTTGAGAACTTGCAAAATCTAAAAGTATCCTCTCATCTATATATAAAACGTGATGGTGAAATAATACAATTTGTTCCATTTGATAAAAGAGCATGGCATGCTGGAGATTCTTCTTATAATGGCGATTCAGATTGTAATAATTTTTCAATTGGGATCGAGCTTGAAGGATCAGATTGTGATATTTTTACAAATCAACAGTACAAAGTTTTAGTTGATGCTACAAAAGAAATTTTAAAAGAATATTGTGATATAAATAAAAATTCAATTATAGGCCATTCAGATGTATCACCTGGAAGAAAAACTGATCCTGGGATTAAATTTGAATGGGAAAGATATCTTGAACAGCTATGATTAAAGAAAATATCAAGAAAATTATTGCATTTATTGGATTTGGTTTTGCATCAGGATTGCCTTATGTTTTAATTTTCATTACTCTTACTGCTTGGTTGAGAGCAGTTGAAATAGATCTTAGCGTAATAGGGTTTTTTGGCTGGATAACGCTAACCTATTCATTAAAGTTTCTATGGGCACCTTTTGTAGATAGATTTTCCATTCCATTTTTAAGTATTTTTGGTGCCAGACGTAGTTGGATACTATTAATGCAAATAATTATATTCATATCGTTGATTCTAATCTCAAAAATTAACCCAAGTACTAATTTATTAATATTCGCACTTGTTGCTTTGGTTATTGCATTTGCTGGATCTGTTCAAGACATAGCAATAGATGCATATAGAATTGAAAGTGCAGAGCTAGAAGATCAAGGTAATTTAGCTGCTGCGTATCAATTTGGCTACAGAATTGCTATTTTAGTAGGATCATCCTTCTCTTTGTTGATAGCTGATGCTTATTCATGGTCTTCAGCATATCAATTAATGGCTTTTATAATAGCAATAAACATTATTTGTTCATTCTTAATCTCAAAAGAAGAAAAGAACCAAAAATTAGTCAAACTTAATTTCAAAACAAGTTTATTTGAGCCTTTAGGTGATTTTTTTGAAAGATTTGGTATCAAGCTAGCGTCCATGCTTTTATTAATTATTGCAACATATAGATTAACTGACATTGTAATGGGTCCAATGGCAAACCCTTTTTATATCGATACAGGTTACTCTTTATCAGAAATTGGATATGTAAAAATTGTTGCTTTAATAGCAACAATTATTGGTGTATTTATTGGAGGATTTTTTATAAAAAAAATTGGTCTATATAAATCTTTAATGACTGGAGCAGTTTTAGTTATGTTAACAAACTTGTTTTTCTCATTTGCAGCTGTTAGTGATAAAAACTTACTTTTATTATCATGGATAGTTGCATCAGATAGCATAACTGCAGGAATTGTTGGAACGGTTAATATAACTTTCTTAACAAGTTTGGTTTCAACAAAATATACTGGTTTTCAATATGCGCTCTTAACCTCTTTGATGGCATTTTTAGGGAAAATATTTAGTGGCTTTTCTGGTATATTTGTTGAGTCTTTTCAAGAGATGCTTGGTTTTTCCTATGGATGGATGGGTTTTTATTTCTTTACTTCCTCACTTGCGCTTCCTGCTATCTTAATGATTTATTTAAATAGGAACTTTTTTATACAAAAAGATGCATCTGATTAGAATAATTTTTATCTTATCATTGATAATTGTTTTTATTCTCAGTGTTGTTAATGCTAATGATATTCCAAGATTTCAAGCACTATCTTTTCTATCTGACAAGATCATGCATTCTCTAATATATTTTTATTTAGCTTATTTAGGAATTTTATGCGCTTTTAAAATCTCAAAACTTAGACTTGCATCCTATATATTTATCTTTGGGCTTTTTATTGAAATAATTCACTTTTTTCATCCTTATAGATTTTTTGAGTATCAAGACTTACTTGCAAACCTTATTGGGGTTACAATTGCGCTTCTAATTTATAAAATAAAAAATAATATAAGCTATTGATTTATATTTTTTAGCCCATAATTATTTATAAGTTAAATTTTAGTTATTTATATGGAGAGATAAATGAAATTAAGACCTTTACATGACAATGTTCTAGTCAAAAGAACAGAAGAAGAGGAAACCTCATCTGGAGGTATTATTCTTTCTGGTTCAGCCAAAGAAAAACCTTCTCAAGGAGAGGTTGTTGCTGTTGGGCCTGGAAAAGTATCAGAATCAGGTAATTCATCATCTATGAATGTATCTGTAGGGGATACAGTTATTTTTGGCCAATATGGCGGAAATGAAATCAAAGTGAACGGCGAAGATTATCTAATTCTTAGTGAAAAAGATATTTTTGGTGTTGTTGAATAATTAATTTATATAGGGAGATAAAAAAATGTCAGCTAAAGACGTAAAGTTTGGAGATAGTGCTAGATCTCAAATGCTAGATGGAGTAAATACTCTAGCAAATGCAGTAAAAGTTACACTTGGACCTAAAGGAAGAAATGTTGTTCTCGACAAATCTTTTGGAGCCCCAACTGTAACTAAAGATGGAGTTTCAGTTGCTAAAGAAATTGAACTTGAAAATAAGTTCGAAAATATGGGAGCTCAGATGCTTAAACAAGTTGCATCACAGACTTCAGATGAGGCGGGTGATGGAACCACAACTGCTACAGTATTAGCACAATCTATTGTTAATGAAGGAAATAAGGCTGTTGCTGCAGGTATGAATCCTATGGATCTTAAAAGAGGTATTGATAAAGCAGTTGCTAGTGCCGTTGAGCATGTAAAGGGATTAAGCGTCCCATGTACTGATGATAAGGCTATAGCTCAAGTTGGGACAATTTCAGCTAACGGAGATATTGCAGTAGGAGCAATCATTGCTGAGGCAATGGAAAAAGTAGGAAAAGAAGGCGTAATTACTGTTGAAGAGGGAAGCGGTATTGAAAATGAATTAGATGTGGTAGAGGGTATGCAATTTGATAGAGGATATTTATCTCCATATTTTATTACCAATCAAGATAATATGACTGTTGAGCTCGACTCACCCTATATACTTCTTTTTGACAAAAAAATATCAAACATTAGAGATTTATTGCCTCTATTAGAATCAGTTGCAAAAGCAGGAAAACCTCTTTTAATTATAGCTGAAGACATAGAGGGTGAAGCTCTTGCAACCTTAGTGGTGAATAATCTTAGAGGTATTGTTAAAGCAGCAGCATGCAAAGCTCCAGGTTTTGGAGACAGAAGAAAGGCTATGTTAGAAGATATTGCTATTTTAACTGGTGGTACAGTAATCTCTGAAGAAGTTGGACTTGCTTTAGAGAGCGCAACTGTAGAAGATCTTGGAACATCAAAAAGAGTTGTTTTAAATAAAGATAATGCAACTATTATAGATGGTGCAGGTGATGAAAATGCAATTGCAACTAGAGTTAATCAAATTAGAGCTCAGGTAGAAGAAACATCTTCAGACTATGATAAAGAAAAGCTTCAGGAAAGAGTCGCTAAACTTGCAGGCGGCGTAGCAGTTATCAAAGTTGGAGCTGGGTCTGAAGTAGAAATGAAGGAGAAAAAAGCAAGAGTTGAAGATGCACTTCATTCAACTAGAGCTGCAGTTGAAGAGGGTGTTGTTCCAGGTGGTGGCTCTGCTTTAATAAGGTGCTTAGAAGCAGTGGCAAAATTAAAAGGTGAAAATGATGACCAAAATGTTGGAATCAATATTGCGAGAAAAGCTTTTGAATCTCCTTTAAGACAAATTGTTTCAAATGCCGGAGAAGAACCATCAGTGATTGTTAACAAAGTAATTGATGGAAAAGATTCTTTTGGCTTTAATGCTGCTTCAGGTGAATTTGGAGACATGATCGAAATGGGAATTCTCGATCCTGCAAAAGTAACAAGAACTGCATTACAAGCTGCTGGTTCTGTTGCTGGAATGATGATAACAACTGAAGCAATGGTAACAGATATACCTAAAGAAGAAGCTCCAATGCCACCAATGCCCGATATGGGCGGCATGGGCGGCATGGGCGGCATGATGTAATTAAAAATTATTTCAAAAAAAGGGGGTTTTTTGCCCCCTTTTTTATTTTATTAATTTAATATAGGTTAGATTATAAATTAATTTTTTTTGGAGTTAAAAATATGAGAATTATTTATTTATTACCAGTGTTTTCTGTGAGTCTGTTTTCTCATTCAAGTAATAGCATTCTTCATTATCATTATGCAGAATACTTTATCTATATGGCAGCAGGTATTATCACTTTTAATGTTTTACGAATTTTTTTAAGGAGATATGTTTAATATGAAAATAAAAGAAATAAGAGCACATTGCGATATACCATGTGCTGTATATGATCCAGGTGTTGCTCAATATGCAGCATTAAGCGTATTGAGGTTTTTAGATTTAATAGGTGAAATGCCTGAAAGCATCGAATCAAAAAAGGATTTAGCTCATTTATCTAGATTAGTTCAACAAAAAGAAGAGCATGCTATTGAAGTAAAGGATGCGGTTAGGACTATTTGGGGTGATTATTTTAAGCAACCACATATGGAAAAGTATCCAGAAATTCATGACTTAGCTCACTCAATTATGATGATAGCCTCGAAATGTAAGCAGGACATTAATAGACAAAACGGGGTTGATTTGGTTGATAAAGTTAACAGGTTTGCAGAAATATTCTGGGCAACAAAGGATATCAATACTGAAACTAAAAAATCACTAAATCCTCCTCATGTTGATATGATTTTTCCTATGTTAGGTGATTAATTTTTATAGAGTTAGGGGTTCAAGTATGACCCCTAGCTATAATGATAGAGATTTAATACTATCTACTAAGTTTTTTTTTAATCTCAAGGTTGATGATGTAATTTTATTGGATACTCCGGAGTTTGGCATTGTTCTAAAAAGGATATACTTTCTAGAAAAAAATCTTATTAAAGTTAGAGGAGATAACTTGGATTACGATTCTCCAATTTATAACATAGCTTATAAAAAAAATGCCGTTATAGGAAAAGTACTATTTAAATTTAAAACTTCTTAATTTTAATCTTGGATATTAAATTTTCATCTAACTCTAATATTTCAAACCTGTATTTTTCTATTTCAAGACATAGACTTGCTTGAGGTATTTGATCGAGATGCTCTGTTACAAGACCATTAATAGTCTTTGAACCGTATTCAGGAATTCTCCAATTAAGATAATTATTTATATCTCTTATTCTAGAGTTACCATCTGTGAGAATAGAGCCATCTTTTAATTTTATAAATTCTTTTTCTAATTCATCTTTATCAGATTCAAAATTACCGACTATCTCTTTAAAAATATCTTCTATAGATACTAATCCTTGTATCTCTCCATATTCATCTACCACAAACGCAATAGTTTGATCATTAGAAAGGAATTCTCTCAATTGTTTCATTAAAGCAGTTGACTGAGAAACGAAATAGGCTTTCTTTAAAAGCTTCTTAGTGCTTTTAAGTTTTTCAAGCCTTTCTAGAAATGCATGAGAATCTTTTAAATGAAGAATACCAACAATATTTTCAATTGATTTATTAAAAACAGGTAATCTTGAATATTCTGTAGATTCAATTATTTCTATTGCTTTACCATGACCTTTCTCAATATCAATTCCAATAACTTCATTCGTTGGAAGCATTACGTCTTCTACTACTAGCTCTTCCATTCCAAGCACAGAAGAAAGCATTTTTCTATATTGTTTTGGAATCAAGTCGCCTGATTCATCTAGCAAAGTTCTTAATTCTTCTGTATTTAAGTTGTCATTTGAATTTGCGTCTTTTGCATCGAGATTGAATATTTTGAGAATAAGCTTACTAATTGAGTTCGTTAAAAAGATGAGAGGCTTAAATATATATACTAATATTTTTAACAAGAAGGATGATCTAGTTGCAAAACTTTCTGGCTTAATAGCTGCCATAGTTTTTGGAGTGATCTCAGAAAAAATTAGAATAACAATAGTTAAGATTACAGAACCAATCAAAACATTCAAACCAAAATAATCAGTCACAATTATAGTGACAATCGCAGATGCTAATATATTTGCAAAATTGTTACCTACTAAAATAGCTGACAATAGTTGATCTGGTTTTTTTAATAATTCCAGCGATCTTTTAGCGCTTTTCTTAGACTTTTTTGAAAGATTTTTAAGCTTTATTTTATTTGCAGCCATCATTCCGGTTTCAGAACCAGAAAAGAAACCACTCAAAATTAACAGGAAGACTAAAGTGGAAAATAGAAATAGTAGAGAATTTTCTTCTGGCATTACAAACCTATTAAATAAGAATTCATATAATAAGCTCCCAAAACAGCCCACATAGCAACAAATAAGCTTCTTGTTGCGTACTTAGTAGGAAAATTAAAAAATTTTATTCCTATGAGCGTAATTAAATAAATCAACCATGCTATAAATGTAAATGTTGCTTTAAATACTATATTAGCAGTAAATATTGATTGCATGCTTAAACCTGATGCTAGTGCCATAGATAAAAAAATCAAACCCAAGCCTAATAATTTAAAAACAACTTTATACCCTTTTTCGACAGGGAAATTCTCTGCATTTAATAACTCTCCTTTCTTAATCTTTCTTACTTTTCTTTCGTGAATAATAATTTCATTGTATGCAATAAACAGAAACAACAAGCTTAACCCTGTAACAATAAAATGAATCGTGGCAATAATTTCTAAAACTTCGTAAGTTATAAGATAAATTGTTACATAAGATAATGCAGCCAGAAAAGAAGAAATATAAAGTGATTTCTCAGACTTCCAAAATAACCTAATAATGAAATAAATAACTATACTTATAGTTACTTGGGTAATGAAACTCATGAATAAATAAGATTAATTAAAACTTTGCATATAATACTATCAATATTAGCAAGGTTAACCTAAAATACACATCTTTTTAAACAAATTTATATATATTTAGTATGGTAATTATAAGATTGGCAAGAAGTGGGGCTAAAAAGAACCCATATTATTTTATAACTGTTGCAGACGAAAGACGTCCAAGAGATGGCGCATTCATAGAAAGATTAGGTTTTTTTAATCCCAGCGCTCAGGGTCAAGAAGAGAGGCTTAGGATAGATCTTGCTAAATTAGAGGAGTGGGTTTCTAAGGGAGCTCAAGTCAGCGAAAGGGTAAATTCATTAATTAAAGAGGCTAAATTAACTCCAGAAGAATTTGCTGCAAAGGCAGAGGCAAAAAAAGCAAAAGCAGCTGCTAAAAAAGCTTTGGTTGCTGAAAAATTAGCGAAAGAGGCCGATGAACAAGCTCTGGCTGAAGAAGCTCCTGCCGAAGAAGTACCAGCTGAAGAAGCTCCTGCTGAAGAAGAAGCACCAGCTGAAGAAGCTCCTGCTGAAGAAGAAGCACCTGCTGAAGAAGCTCCTGCTGAAGAAGAAGCTCCTGCTGAAGAAGAAGCTCCTGCTGAAGAAGCACCAGCTGAAGAAGCTCCTGCTGAAGAAGAAGCTCCTGCTGAAGAAGAGTCAATTGAAAATGATTCTTCAGAAGATGAAAAAAAATAAATTAATTTTAATAGCTTCAATTGGTAAGCCTAGAGGCTTAAAAGGCGAATTTTTTCTTAATTCATATTCAAGTCCACCAGATAATATTCTTAATTATTTTAATTTACTAAAAAATCATGATGTTTTTGAAGACCTTAATATTGAATATGTAAAAAAAATTAATCTTCGTTTTTACTCTAAGATAACAAATATAAATAATATCGATGAAATAGCAAAATATACTAATACTAAGTTATATATTAATTCAAAAGATCTTCCAAGATTATCGCAAAATGAAACTTATTGGCATGATTTAATCGGAATGATTGTCATAGATAAAAATTTTGATGAAATACTTGGAGTTGTAGAAGGATTAAATAATTTTGGCGCAGATGATTGTATTATAGTAAAACCAACAGAGGCTTCTATTGATAAGAAGAATAGGCTAATACCATTTATTAAAGAAAAATTTATTCAATCAATAGATAAAAAAAAGAGAGTAATAAAAGTAAACTGGCAAAAAGATTTTTAAGTTATGAATATTAATATTTTAACAATTTTTCCCGAGATATTTGATATTTTTAATGTTGGCTTAATTTCAAAATCTATAAAAAAGAATTTAATATCAATTAATACATTTGATATTAGAAAAAACTCTATAAATAAACATAATCATGTAGATTCAAAGCCATATGGTGGAGGCGAAGGAATGGTTATGATGGCTGAGCCTATTGTAAAGACCCTTTCAGGTATTCAAAAAAGAAAGGTTGGTAAAGTTATATATCTATCGCCTCAAGGAAAAAAATTAGACCAAAAAAAAGTTATTTCATTAGCGGAAAGAAAAAATTTAACTCTTATATGCGGAAGGTACGAAGGCATAGATCAACGTGTAATTGAAAAATATGTTGATGAAGAGATTTCAATAGGAGATTTTGTGTTAAGTGGAGGTGAATATGCTGCTATTTGTCTAATTGATGCAATATCTAGACACATACCGGGTGTTTTAGGTAATCAAGATTCATATTTAAAAGATACATTTTCTAATGGGTTATTAAAAGGACATGTCTTTACAAAACCAGAAATATTTGAATCTATGGAGGTTCCTTCAGAACTTTTATCTGGTAATCATAAAGAGATTGAGAAATGGAAGCTTGAGAGCTCTTTGCTCCAAACATTTCTAAAAAGACCAGATTTATTAGAGAATAAAAAATTATCAAAAAAACAAAAAAAACTCTTGGAAGAATTAGCATCTAAGGCTATCCTATAGCCCTTTTTAGGCGAATATTATGAGTGATAACAAAGATAAGAAGAAAAAGGGCTTTTTTGCTAGACTATTTGGCAGCTCTGATGCGCCTAAAGATAGCAACAATAAAGATACATCTTCAAAAGAAATAAACGAAACTCCTTCATTATCTGCAGTGAAAAAAATGAAAAAAGCAGATATAGTTGATTCTGCTAAAGTAAATGGATTGGATTTAGATATTAATCTTACAAAAGCTAAATTAATCGAAGCATGGGAGCTGCATTTTAATCCTGATTCTGTATCAAGCACCCCTCAAAAAGAAAAATTAGAAGAAGCACCAACTGAAGAAGAAACACCAGCTGAAGAAGAAGCACCAGCTGAAGAAGAAACACCACCAGCTGAAGAAGCTCCTGAAGAAGAAACAACAGCTGAAGAAGCTCCTGAAGAAGAAGCACCAACTGAAGAAGAAACACCACCAGCTGAAGAAGCTCCTGAAGAAGAAACAACAGCTGAAGAAGAAACACCAACTGAAGAAGCTCCTGAAGAAGAAACACCAACTGAAGAAGCTCCTGAAGAAGTAAAAGTCTCATTAGATGAAAAGAACCCGTCTCAAATAATTAAAGACTTTGAAACAAAACAAATGAAAACTGATTTACCCAATTTTAGGCCAGGAGACACTGTCATTGTTTCCGTAAAAGTAAAGGAAGGGCAAAGATCAAGACTTCAAGCATTTGAAGGTGTTGTTATGGGTGTTAAAAATGCAGGATTAAATTCATCATTTATTGTTCGCAAGATTTCGAGTGGTATTGGTGTGGAGAGAACTTTTCAAACCCACAGCCCTATGATTGATTCTATAAAAGTAAAAAGAAAAGGTGATGTTAGACAATCTAAGTTATATTATCTAAGAGAAAGATCCGGTAAATCTGCAAGAATTAAAGAACGTTTAGAATAATATAATGCATGAGTTAATCAAAGAAGATCCTTATCTTAAGGACTTCTTTAACTATTTATATATAGAGAAGGGATTATCACAAAATACTGTTAAATCTTATAAAAGAGATTTAGATAATTTTCTTAATTGGTCTAATAAATCTCAGAAATCAAATTATATTAATTTTAATGAAGTTCAAATTAATAAATATATTTCTTTTTTATTTAAATCAAAGCTAAAAAGCTCATCGGTTAATAGAAAAATTTCATCCCTAAAAGCCTTATATTTATATTTAGTAAAAAAAAATATAGTTAATAGTTCACCGGTTAATGAAATTGTTACACCGAAGCAAGAGAAATATCTTCCAATGTCAATGTCTGAGGATGAAGTAGATAGATTGTTGGAAAGCCCAGATCTCACTATTGAAATAGAAATAAGAGATAAGGCTATGATTGAATTGCTTTATGCAACAGGAACGAGGATATCAGAATTACTTAATCTTAAAATTATTGATATGGATACACAAAGATGCGTTATCAAGGTTATAGGAAAAGGTTCAAAAGAAAGATTAATTCCATTTGGAGAATCAGCACTTGAAGCAATAAATAATTACTTAGCAGTTAGAAAAAAATCAACATCAAAGGAAGTTTTTTTGTCAAATAGAGGAACTAAACTGAGCCGAGTAGCTTTCTGGAAAAGAATAAAAATATACCTTATACGAACAAATTTAAAAGAATCTATTTCGCCTCACACCTTAAGACATGCATTTGCAACACATTTGTTAAATAGAGGTGCTGATTTAAGATCAGTTCAATTACTTCTTGGCCATAGTGACTTATCTACCACTCAAATATATACTCACATTGCAAAACAAAGACTGGGCGAAGTTTTAAAAAAACATCACCCAAGAGGATAAAATGAAATTTAGATTGCTAATTAATAGTTTTCTTATTCTTTCTTTATCAATTTCTTCAAATGAAGCTGAAATTAAAGAAAGAATATCTACTATTTTGCCTCCTGGAACCGAAATTGAAGCAATAGAAGAATCAAACGTCCCTAATATTTTTAAAGTTTATTATGGCGATGTAAAACCCCTATATGTTTCAAAAGACGGGAAGTATTTTTTATATGGAGATATGTTTGAAATCAAATCATCTAAAATTATTAATTTAACTGCAAATGATGTTGCTAAAAGACGAATGAAATTAATGCAAGATATAAGCAAAGATGAATTAATATCTTTTATATCAAAAAATGAATCTTATAGCGTTACTGTATTTACTGATGTGGATTGTGGGTATTGTAGAAAACTACATGATGAAATTGAAAATTATAATGACCTGGGTATTTCAATTCATTATGCTGCTTTTCCAAGATCAGGCATTGGAACAGAAGCTTTTACAAAAATGGTAGGAGCTTGGTGCTCAGAAGATCCAAAAGAATCAATAACTAGTTTAAAAAAAGGAAAAAATTTAAGATTAAATTTTTGTGACTCTCAACCGGTAGCAAAACATTATGTAATTGGACAGAAATTAGGGATTACTGGAACCCCAGCTATCATATCTAACAATGGTGAGTTATATCCTGGTTATTTTTCTCCAAAAGATTTACTTGATAAACTAAAGAGTTAATATGAAAAAATTAAGAGTTGGTATATGTGGTTGGGGTAATGTTGCTACAGGCTTGTTTAATACAATTGAAAATAATAATAAATTTATAAAGTCCAATGGAAATTTAGAAATTGAAATTGTTGTTATTGGAGCAAGAAGAGATAATCCAAAATGCGATCCAGGGAAAATCAAGATTGAAAGAGATATTTTTGATGTTATAGATCATGATATTGATGTTCTTGTGGAGTTAATAGGGGGAGTTGAGGTAGCTAGAGAATTAATATTGAAGGCTATAAAGAATAAAAAACATATCATAACTGCAAACAAGGCAGTCTTATTTCATCATGGAGATGAAATATTTAAAGAAGCAAGGTCTAATGATATTAAAGTTCTATTTGAATCTTCGGTATGCGCTGGAACGCCAATAATAAAACTTCTTACTGAGGAATTATCTGCAAACAAAGTTACTAAAATTGCCGGAATGCTTAATGGAACATCTAATTTTATATTATCTAATATGGAAGAAGGCGCGGACTTTAAACCAACTTTAGAATTAGCTCAAAAAGAAGGATATGCAGAACCTGACCCAACATTTGATATCGAAGGAATGGATGCAGCACACAAAATTGGAATATTATCCTCGCTCGCTTATGGAACACCCTTGCCTCCAGATGATTTCTATATAGAAGGAATATCTAAAGTAGAAAAAATTGATTTTAAATATGCTAAAGATATGGGATTTACCATTAAACATCTTGCTGTTTCAAAATTAAATAATGAAAACATTGAATTAAGGGCACATCCTGTTCTTATTAAGGAAGATTCCTATTTAGCAAATTTAAAAAGCGTTAGAAACGGAATAGAAATCGAAACAGATTTGCTTGGAACTCTCCATATTGCTGGCTCAGGTGCAGGACAAGAATCAACCGCATCAGGTGTGATATCTGATTTAGTCCATTTAGCAAATTCAAACAATAATACTAAAGAGATAAATTTAAGCAGTAAGAAGAAATTAATTGATTTCTTAAGTTTAAGTTTTCAATATTATTTCTATATTGAAGCTGAAGACATTCCTGGGGTTATGGCTTCAATAACCTCAATGTTTGCTGAAAAAAAGATTGGTATTGAGTCAATAGTTCAGAAAGAAGACTTAAAAGATAATATGGTTCCAATCGTACTTATTACAGATTTATTTCTTGAAAAAGAGCATGATGATTTACTTAAAAATATACTAAATCTTGATTCTGTCTTTAAGGTAAGATCAATAAGAATAGAAATTGATTAGAAATGCTTTTTCATAGTACTAGAGGCAAAGATAGCGATAAAACATTTGAAGAGGTCCTGATGCAAGGGCTTGCAAAAGATGGTGGTCTATTTATGCCAAATCATTGGCCAAAGATAGACATAGAAGAATTAAGACATTTTGATAATTTTATTGATGTTGCCAAACATATCGTTCCTTTATTTACTGACTCATCTTTTAGCAAAATTGAAGTTGAAAATCTTCTTGATAAGACTTGGCATGATTTTGACAAGAAAGATCTAATTAATATCTTTGAAATTGATGAATCTATATCAATCTTAGAATTATTTCATGGACCAACATCTGCTTTTAAGGACTTTGGACTTCAACTTGCAGCTGCTTTTTTTAATAAGACTTTACAAACTCAAAATAAAACTGCTGTAGTATTTGGTGCAACCTCTGGAGATACGGGCTCAGCTGCAATAGATGCTTGTAAAGAATTTAGTTTAATTAAAAGCTTTATATTAATACCTGAAGGAAATATGTCTGAAATTCAGAGAAAACAAATGACAACTGTTGATAAGGAAAATGTTTTTCCAATTTTAGCTAATGGAACATTTGATGATTGCCAAGATATTGTTAAAAAGGGGTTTAAAGAAAGAACTTTTTTAAAGGATAATCAGTATTTATTAGCAGTTAATTCTATTAATTGGGTAAGAATTATAGGACAAATCTGTTATTACTTTTATGTTTCATTAAAAATAAATAAATTATCAGAACCATTAAATTTTTCTGTACCTACTGGAAATTTTGGAAATGTCTTTGCGTGTTACGCTGCCTCTAAGATGGGCATGCCATTATCAAAGATTGTAGTAGCTGTAAATTCTAATAATATTCTTGATAGATTTTTTAAAAACAATGATTACTCAAAGATGCAAGTAAACGAAACTATATCACCAAGTATGGATATAAGCGTTGCAAGTAATTTTGAAAGGTTGCTTTATGATTTCTATCTTAATCGCGACTCAGACTTATGTTTCAATCTGTATTCAGAATTTCCTAACAAAAGCATAAAAATTAATGATGATTTGTGGAATAAGTCATCTAACTTATTTATGAGTTATAGCTCTGATGATATTTCTACATATAAATGCATGCAATTTTATTATGAGAATTTTAATTATATTATGGATCCCCATACAGCAGTTGCAGCAGATGCAGTAAAAAGTCTTAGAGATAAATTAAGTGGTAAAACTGTAATATTATCAACAGCACATCCTGCAAAATTTCCATTAGCACTTAAAAATGCTGGCATATCAATAAACAATACTCCAAAAAAACTGAGTGAGGTTTTAAATAAAAAAGAAACAGCAAAAAAATTGAGTACAGAAGACAATTCAATATTTGAATATATAAAAGAAAAAAATTAATAAAAATCATGGATATCCAAGAATTAAAATTAACTCTTCAAGACCTTCAAAATAGAGTAAATGATATAAAAGATAATGCACTCAATATAGAATCTAAAAAAAAACGAGTCCTTGAAATTAACAATCAGCTTGCAAAAGAGGAAGTATGGTCTGATTTAGATCTTTCTCAAAAATTAAGTAAAGAAAAAACTTCGTTGGAGAAGATAGTAGCTTCATACGAGATAGTTTTTGACAAAGTATCAGATTCACAAGTTCTTTTAGATATCTCAATAGAGGAAAATGATGATTCTTCAATTGATGAAATATCAAATGGTGTTTTTGAAATTTCCAAAATGGTCGAGGAGCTTGAATTTAGTAGAATGTTTACTAAAAAAATGGACCCTTCATCTGCTTTTATTGAAATTCAATCTGGATCAGGTGGAACAGAGGCACAAGATTGGGCAGAGATGCTTTTAAGAATGTACACAAAATGGGCTGAAAGACGAGATTTCAATTTAAATATGATTGAAATATCTCATGGAGAGGTAGCTGGGATTAAGTCAGCATCTCTTTATGTTGAAGGCCATTATGCATATGGTTGGCTAAGAACAGAAACAGGTATTCACAGACTTGTAAGGAAATCTCCTTTTGATTCTGGCAATAGAAGACATACATCTTTTGCTTCAGTTTTTATATCGCCTGAGGTTGACGACTCTATTGAAATTAACCTCAATAAAGCAGATATAAGAACAGATACCTACAGAGCTTCTGGTGCTGGGGGGCAGCATGTTAATAAAACAGATTCAGCAGTTAGGTTAACTCATATTCCAACCGGAGTTGTGGCACAATCCCAAAGCGATAGGTCGCAACATAAAAATAAAGAAAATGCATTAAAACAATTAAAATCTAAGCTTTACGAGTTAGAATTACAAAAACAGAACGAAGAACAACAGCTTCTTGAAGATAGTAAGTCTGATATTGGATGGGGAAGTCAGATAAGATCTTATGTATTGGATCAATCAAGGATAAAGGACTTAAGAACGAATCATGAGACTGGAAATACTGCAGCAGTTTTGAATGGAGATTTAGATGATTTTATGAAATCATCATTAAAAGCAGGAATATAAATGGATAATGAGAATTTAGGTGGCGAAAAAGCCATTCTTGAAGAAAGAAGAAAAAAACTAGATCAGCTTAGGGATAAGGGGTCTGCTTATGGAAATTCATTTAAGCCTGAGAATAGTTCAAAAAACTTGCATGAAAAATACGGGAAGTTTTCAAAAGAAGATTTGGCTAAAAAAGATATTAAAAATATCTCTATTGCAGGTCGTATAGTCCTTAAAAGAGTAATGGGTAAAGCTAGCTTTGCAACATTAAGAGATTCATCTGGTGATATCCAGATCTACGTAACTAAAAATAATGTAGATGATGACGTTTATGAAGATTTTAAGACATGGGATCTTGGAGATATTGTTGGTGTTTCAGGAACTTTATTTAGAACTCAAAAAGACGAGCTAACAATAGATGCTTGGGATATAGAAATGATAACTAAATCATTGAGACCAATGCCCGAGAAGTTTAAGGGATTAACTGACATAGAGGCCAGGTATAGACAAAGATATCTTGATTTAATGACAAACAGCGCAACGAAAGATGTTTTTATTAAACGAACAAAAATTATTGATTCAATGAGAAAAAAAATGAATAAAGTTGGTTATCTTGAGGTTGAAACTCCCATGATGCATCCTTTAGCTGGCGGCGCTGTCGCAAGACCATTTGTTACCCAACACAATGCCTTAGGCCAAGATTTATATTTAAGAATAGCCCCTGAGCTTTATCTAAAAAGGCTTTTAGTCGGAGGTTTTGAAAAAGTTTTTGAGATCAATAGAAGTTTTAGAAACGAAGGCCTATCAACAAAACATAATCCAGAATTTACAATGATGGAGTGGTATCAAGCATATGCCACAATGCAAGATCAAATGGACTTAACCAGAGATATTATTTTAAATGCAGCTGAAGCAGCTGAATGCTCTTCAAAATTAAAATGGGATGATATTGAAATTAATTTAAATAACTTTAGTCAATCATCGCTGTCAAATTTAGTTTTAGAACATAATGATGATTTATCAGAAGATGATTTAACAGACTCAGATAAACTTAAAGCATTTTTAAAAAGTAAGAATATTAAAATCGAGAACAGCTGGGGTAAAGGAAGAATGCTGCTTGAAGTTTTTGAAGAAACTGTTGAATCCAAATTAATTGATCCTACATTTGTTACAGAATATCCCGTTGAAGTATCACCACTTTCAAGAAGAAATGAAGAAAAACCTGAATTTGCAGATAGATTTGAATTATTTATTGGTGGAAAAGAGTTTGCAAATGGTTTTTGTGAATTAAATGATCCTGATGATCAGGCCTCACGATTTGAAGATCAAGTTGCAGCAAAAAACTCAGGAGATAAAGAAGCAATGGATTATGATCACGACTATATTACCGCTCTTGAACATGGAATGCCTCCAGCTGTAGGAGTTGGTATGGGAGTGGACAGACTTGTGATGCTATTAACAAATCAATCATCAATTAGAGATGTGCTTTTATTCCCTCAACTAAAATCATAAAACATGTACTTAACATTGTTATTAACTATAGGAGTTCCTTTAGCCATTGTTACTTATGTAGTTCAATCTGATAAATTCCCAGAGCCTACTGACTTAGTCATTAAGACTTTTTTTGTTGGAGTTTTTCTATGCTGGCCTGCTGGATTTCTAAACAACTTTATATTTGTATTACAAGATGCCCTAGGTTTTGAAGACTTGTCTTTTTTAGCTGGTTTCACCGAAGAGCCTTTAAAATTTTTAGCATTTATGATGTTCATAAAAGCAAATATAGAATTTGATGAACCTATGGATGCAATAGTTTACGGAACTATAATTTCACTAGGCTTCGCAACTTATGAAAATATTGAATATGTTTATTTATACAATGAGGAATTCTCATCACTTTTTATAGCAACACTTAGGGCAATTAGCGCAATACCTCTGCACGCATGTTGTGGTGTCATCATGGGCTACTATATTGGACTGTACACGTTTAAAGGATCAAAAAAATACATAATCCAGGCATTGCTAATACCTATTTTTGTTCATGCTTTGTACAACTTCCTTACAGGATTCCCTAATATAATCTTCTTTGGCTATCTAATAGTTGTAATATACTTTGCTAACAACCTTCATAAAAAATTTGTAGCTGAACAGAAACAAAAGACATTTGAAAGCGAGCAAAGAATAAGATAAGAAAGTATATTTAATGTAAATTTACCATCTAAACTTATCAAAATTTTCTGGATTTGCCCATCCTTTAGGATTATTCCAGGTTCTCTTATTATTATAATTTTTAAGGTTATAAGAGAAACATTTTAAATTATTTGTTTTATCTCTAAATTCTGTTTGAAGACCAAGCTTTAGCATTTGAGTATCTATATTTTTATCATTATTAAAATCATTAAATATGACAATCTTTTGACTAAGAAGATTCTTGACTCTACCAATATTAGTCTCATCTACATGCACGTCATCTAAAACAACATATAAATCATAAACTTCATTGCTGTCATCAATAAACTCAGGCGAGATGGATATAGTTTTTGAATTTGTTTTTTCTATTCTTTTTATTAAGTTTGAAATATCTGAGGAGGTTAGAAGATGAATATTTTCAGGACTTTCATCATCAATAATATTGGAGATAAAGCTATAGATTATTTTTTCTTTTTTTGTCATTCCATTAGATGTTTAATAGCATCTTTTTCAGAAAGTAATTCATCTATTGATATTTGAAACTTTGATTTTGCGAAATCTGAAAGAGAAATATCTCTTTTGATTTCAATAGTTCCATCGCTTAGCGTCATCAAAGGATAACCACACATAATGCCTTCTGGGACTCCATATGAGCCATCGCTTGCAACAGCAGCACTGAATATATAACCATCTTCGGTAGGGCTCTCACAAGCCATTACAGTATCAATGGCAGCTTTGGCAGCAGACGTTGCCGATGATGCGCCTCTAGCGTCAATCACAGCTTTACCTCTTTGTTGAACTTTTGGAATGAATTCATTCTCCATCCAACTCATATCATTGATGACAGAACTTCCAAGACTTCCATTGATTAGAACATTTTCAGCATCAGGATACATTGTAGGGCTATGATTGCCCCATATAATCATATTTTTTATTTCAGATATATCAGTATCTGTTTTTTTTGAAATAATTGATTTTGCTCTATTTGAGTCAAGCATTGTCATTGCCATCCAATGTTGAGAATTATTTCCTGCAGCATTCTTACCTATAAAAGCATTTGTATTTGCAGGATTTCCAACTACAAGGATTTTTGCATTATCTTTACCGTGTAAACCAATTGCCTTTCCTTGGTCAACAAAAATACCACCGTTTATACTTAATAGATCCGATCTCTCTTCTATTTTTTTGCCGTTGTAAACAATGCCTCTTGGAATACTTCCAACCAACAAGAACCAATCACCATCTTTTGATGCTTCTTCAAAATTATCTGTATCTGTAAAAGTTACTTTACCCATATTTGGAAAATAAGAGTCTTCTAACTCCATTACCAAGCCCTCCAGTTTGCTTACAACCTGAGGAATCTCAACTAGTACTAAATCTACCTTTTTATCACCAAAGGTTCTTCCATCAACCAATCTTGGTATCAAAGAGTATGCTATTTGACCTGCTGCACCTGTTACAACTACTTTTACTGATGAGCTCATATTTTCCTTATTGAATAAATAATTAGTAATTATATTCCTAAATTAGATTCTAATCCTTAATTTTCTATCATAGTAAATAACTTTCTTTTTGATTAAAATAGTTTCAATCTAAAAGAAATACTCTCGGAGAAACAAACATGACTATAAGATTCGATGATAAGGTTGCAATCGTTACTGGTGCAGGTGGTGGTATAGGTAAACAACATGCCCTAGAACTTGCAAAACGAGGCGCAAAGGTTGTTGTCAATGATCTAGGCGGTAGCGTTGATGGAAGTGGAACTAGTGACGCAGCAGAAGAAGTTGTTGAGCTTATTAAGGCTGATGGAGGAGAGGCTATCTCCAATGGTGCAAGCGTGACTGACATAGATGCTGTTAAGGGAATGGTTGATCAAACCATGGATCAATGGGGAAGGGTAGATATTTTGGTAAATAATGCAGGAATCTTAAGAGATAAGAGTTTCCATAAAGTAACCATTGAAGATTTTAATATTGTTATGGATGTTCATTTTCAAGGAAGTTTAAATTGCACACATACAGTTTTTCCAATTATGAGAGAACAAGAATATGGCCGTATTATTTTTACAAGCTCAGCAAGTGGGGTTTTTGGTAACTTTGGACAAACCAATTATGGTTCTGCAAAGATGGCAATGATTGGATTAATGAATACTTTAAAAATCGAAGGTCAAAGTAAAAATGTTTACACCAATTCAATTACTCCTGTTGCTTATACAAGAATGACTGAGAGCTTGATACCAGAGGACTTTGGTAAAAACCTAAAGTCCGAATATATAACCCCAGCAGTTATTTATCTAGCAAGTGAAGATGCGCCTAATGGATCTATCATGGCTGCAGGAGCTGGAGTATTTTCAAGAATATTTATTCATGAAACTATGGGTGTCTCATTGGGCATGGGAGAAGATATGACTCCAGAAAACATTAAGGCAAATTGGGATAAAATTTCAGACATGAAAGATGCTAGAGCTCTTCAAAATGGTGGCGAACAAACTCTAAAGTTTTTTGAGTTAATAAATAAATAATTTCTGAAATAGCTATAAATGAGCTTAGAAGAAATAATTGATGATAATAACTGGAAAGGAGGAAGTTTTTGAAAGTTATTAGTGAAAATGCAAGAGGTTATGTTTGTTTAGATTGTAATAATTCTAATTTATTTGAGGGAATGTCTGATTTATATAGGTTATATAAACCATCTAATCCTGGCTCAACAAATTATGATTTTGATAATGAAATTGTTTGTCCTTATGAGATGAAATGTCATGAGTGCGGTTCTCGAAATATAGGAATTGAAATTGAAGCAGGAGAAATTATAAAAAATAATAAGATTACTGATCAACATGGAATGTGGCTTATTGGAGAAAGATGGTTATTAGATGTAGATGATAGCAATGATTTGCAAGATTTAATAAAAATAATTATTGAATCCGAAGGTGAAATGAAATCAGATGAAGCTTATTCTTACCTCATGGAATATGGATGGGATGACTGGAATTGGGATGAAGAAATATTTTCTGAGTCCGAGTTGTTATTCTCTATTGTTCAGATTGTCTCAAGTGGAATAATTAGACAAGACGAATATGGTCTTGGTGATGAAGATTCTTCATATGATAATGCTAGATATTTTGGAATCTGCTAATTTTCTAGACTGAAAAACATGGTCTTTCTGCAACACTATTTACATATCTTGTAAGATTTTTATAGTCATTTAAATCAATCTTATTTAGTCTTACTAAAAATTGTAGTGAAGTTACTGATTGAATATCTGCATACGAGAATCTATTACAAGCAATAAACTGTTTATTGCCAATAACTTCTTCATAGTATCCTAGCGACTTAACAGCCAACTCTCTTTGAGCTAATCCAAATTCATTATTTTGATTTTCTAATGCACTCATATGAGGATGTGTATGTCTAAAACCATGCATCAGTGGCAACATAAGCTCAAAAGATACTCTTGAGTACCACATTTCAATTTCTGCAATTTCCATTGGATTTTCACCAAATAAATTTGGTTTTGGATAAAGGCATTCAAGGTATCTACATATAGCTGTAGTTTCGAGTATTACCTGACCATCATCCAACACGAGAGCAGGAATTCTTGAGTTAGGCGCTATTTCTTTGTATTCGGGAGTCTTGTGCTCCATTTTGCCAATATCAAGGTTTTCAATCTCTATATTTTCTATGCTTTTTTCAGCAATAAAGATAAGAACCTTTCTTGGACTTGGAGCAACCGGGCTTGAATATAGCTTCAAGAGTTATTCCCAGTTTAGAGCACCACCAACCTGATATTCAGTAACTCTTGTTTCAAAGAAATTTTTCTCTTTTCTTAAATCAATAATTTCTGACATCCAAGGGAATGGGTTGCTTACACCTGTAAACTCTTCATCTAGACCTATTTGAGTTAATCTTCTATTAGCTATGAATTTTAAATATTCTTCCATCATTGCAGCATTCATACCTAAAACACCTCTGGGCATAGTATCTCTTGCATATTGGATTTCTAATTCAGTACCCTCTAAAATCATTTGCGCAGCTTCTGATTTCATCTGATCATCCCAAAGATTAGGATTTTCTATTTTAATCTGGTTAATTACATCAATACCAAAATTAACATGCATAGATTCATCTCTTAAAATATATTGGAATTGTTCAGCAGTTCCAGTCATTTTATTTCTTCTTCCCATTGATAGAATCTGAGTGAATCCGCAATAAAAGAAAATACCTTCTAATACACAATAGAATGCAATTAGATTCTTAAGCAGTTGCTTATCTGTTTCTTCGGTGCCGGTTTTGAAATCTGGATTAGAAATTTCTTGAGTATATTTAAGGCCCCACGAAGCTTTTCTAGCAACGCATGGAACTTCTCTATACATATTAAATATTTCACCCTCATCCATTCCTAATGATTCAATACAGTATTGATATGCATGTGTATGAATAGCCTCTTCTAAGCTTTGTCTTAGGATGTATTGTCTGCATTCAGGATTAGTAATCAATCTGTATAAAGCAAGAACAAGATTATTTGCAACAAGCGAGTCTGCGGTTGAGAAAAAACCAAGATTTCTTTTAACAATAACTCTTTCGTCTTCAGTTAACCCATCTTCAGATTTCCATAAGACAATATCATTTGTCATATTAATTTCTTGTGGCATCCAGTGATTAGCACTTCCATCAAGATACTTTTGCCAAGCCCAGTCATATTTGAATGGAACTAGCTGATTAAGATCTGCTTTACAATTTATCATCATTTTTTGATCAACCTGAACTCGACCAGCATTTGCCATCATTTCATCAAGCTCCTCCATACCAGCTGTTTCATCTAGATTGTTAACAGCTTCTCTTGCTGCAGCCGCTCTAGACCCTTCGCTAATATCTGATGAGTTAGTTGGTACTGCTATCTCAGGTGATTGATGAGGTTCAGGTTGTTGTGCTTCTGCTTTTGGAGCAGGAGCTTCTTTCTTAACTTCCGGTGCTACCGGAGGAGCTGAGTTTTCTTCTTTTCCGTATTCATCCCAATTTAACATATTTTTTCTCCATAAAATTTATTGACATGCTTCGCAATCTGGATCATCCAGTGAGCACGCATCCGGAATAGGTGCTGGGGCACCCAATTCCTGATTTGCATCCTGATTTGCATCAGAACTTACTGCATTTAGTTTTCCCTGTTGTACGGTTGATTTCTCTGTTGATGTTGCTGCTATTGATCTTAGGTAATAGGTTGTTTTTAAACCCGAATACCAAGCCATTCTATATGTAATGTCTAGCTTTTTGCCATCAGCATTACCAATATAAAGATTTAATGATTGGGCTTGATCAATCCATTTTTGTCTTCTGCTTGCAGACTCAACAATATATCTTGGTTCAATCTCAAAAGCTGTTGAGAATAATTTTTTAATTTCATCAGGTATTCTTGAAATTTCAGAAAGACTACCTTCAAAATATTTAAGATCATTAATCATCACATCATCCCACAGATCCAGCTCTTTTAGTTTTTTAACTAGGTGTGGATTTACAATTGTAAATTCTCCAGATAGGTTAGATTTAACATAAAGATTCTGATAAGTTGGTTCAATTGATTGAGTAACGCCTGTTATGTTTGATATTGTTGCAGTTGGAGCTATTGCCATTACATTGGAATTTCTCATACCATCTTTCATAACCTTCTTTCTTAAAGTTTCCCAATCCAAGGTTTCTGACCTATCAACATTTAAATAGTCCTTTCCTCTATTGTCTTCAAGGATTTGTATAGAATCTTTTGGAAGTATTCCTTTGCTCCATAATGATCCATCAAATGACTCATAGGCTCCTCTTTCTTTTGCTAACTCTGTTGACGCAAGAATTGCGTTATAACTTATAAGTTCCATACTTGTGTCAGCAAATTTAACTGCCTCATCACTACAATATGGAATATCTTGAAGGTATAGCGCATCTTGAAAACCCATTAATCCAAGACCAATTGGCCTATGTTTAAAGTTAGAATTTTTCGCAGTATCAACTGAGTAATAGTTAATATTTATTACGTTATCTAACATTCTAATAGCTGTTGAAACAGTTTGTTTTACTTTTTCTTCATCTAGCTTTCCATCTAGCATATGATTAGCAAGATTTACTGATCCAAGATTACAAACAGCAATTTCATTGTCTGCACTAGTATTTAAGGTAATTTCTGTACACAAGTTTGATGAGTGTATTACCCCAGCATGTTGTTGCGGAGACCTTAAGTTACAAGAATCCTTAAATGTTATCCATGGATGTCCGGTTTCGAAAAGCATTGTTAACATCTTTCTCCACAATTCTTTAGCTGGAATTGATTTAAACTGATTCATTTCTCCATTTGTTGCCTTTTTTTCATACTCTTCATATTTTTCCTCAAAAGCTTTTCCAATTAGATCATGGAGTTCAGGCGCTTCACCTGGAGAGAAGAGGGTCCAATTTTTATCTTCTTCCACCCTTTTCATAAATAAGTCAGGTACCCAATTCGCTGTATTCATATCATGCGTTCTTCTTCTTTCATCGCCTGTATTTTTTCTTAAATCTAAAAACTCTTCTATATCCAGGTGCCATGTTTCTAAATAACCACACATTGCTCCTTTTCTTTTTCCGCCTTGATTGACTGCGACAGCAGTATCATTAGCAACTTTTAAAAATGGAACTACGCCTTGGCTTTTTCCATTTGTTCCTTTGATATAAGAATTCATGGCTCTAACAGGTGTCCAATCATTGCCTAGTCCTCCTGCCCATTTTGATAATAAAGCGTTATCTTTCATTGCTGAAAAAATTCCATCTAGATCATCAGGAATAGTTGTTAGATAACAGGAAGAAAGTTGTGGTCTTTTAGTTCCGGAATTAAATAAGGTTGGAGTTGAGCTCATGTAATCAAAGCTTGAAAGTAATTTATAGAATTCAATTGCTCTTTCTTCTCTATTTTCTTCTTCAAGAGCAAGCCCCATAGAAACTCTCATAAAGAAAACTTGTGGTAATTCATACCTTACATCTTCACAATGAATGAAATATCTATCATAGAGTGTTTGCAATCCTAAATATGTAAATTGATTATCCCTTGTATAGTCAATAGCTTTTGATAATTTATCTAAATCATAATTTTTAAGTTCAGGATTCAATATATCCAATTCAATACCTTTATCTATATATGCTTTAAAGGCTTTAGGGTAGTTTGATTCCATCTCTTGATAAGTAGATTCTTCAGCTACGTCTAAAAAATTCAATGCCTCACTTCTAATTTGATCCATCAATATTCTTGCTGTAACAAATGAGTAATTTGGCTCTTTCTCAACTTTTGTTCTTGCAGACATAACCAAACTTGTTCTCATATCAGCAATTGAAACTCCGTCGTATAGGTTTTTTAGCGCCTCATCAAGAACCTCATTAACTGAAACTTCTTCTAAATTTTCACACGCATCATTTATTAAACCTGCCAATTTCTGAACATCTAGTGGAACAACAGATCCATCACTTTTTGTTATATTTATATTTGGTGTATTTGAAATATCAATTTCTGGAATATCTTTCTTTCTTTCTTGTGATCTTTCAGCTCTATATAAGATGTAGCATTTAGCTACTTCTAATTCTTCAGACCTCATTAACTGAAGTTCAACTTGATCTTGAATTTCTTCAATGTGAAGAGTGCCTCCCGACGGCATTCTTCTTTTAAATACTTCAATAACATTTTCTGTTAGTTTAGAAACTTTTTTATGAATTCTTTCACTTGCTGCTGCATTGCCGGATTCAATAGCTAGAAATGCTTTTGTTATTGCAACTTTTATCTTGTCATCTTCAAAGGGTACAACTTTTCCATTTCTTTTTATAACTCTAAGTTTGCCTGGAGCAGTGTTTTCTATTTCATTAATTGTCTGATTTATTTTCTTTTTTTCTTCTTGTTGTTGTATTTCCATTTTTTCCCCAATAATCTTCTTACTTACTTGAGCCTTCCATAATATTTTTTTTGGAAAAATTTAAGTGATGTCTGCAGTATCTAAAACTTTTTCTCCTAAACACTAATATACTAATTGTGGACAAAGAATCAAGTAAAAAAACACAATATATTGTTACAATTTCATTTTTTTACACAATATAGTGTATATATGGTGTTTTTTTACTGTTGGCAATAAGTTAATAAATTGTGGATAATTATTGCTGGAGAAAGATTATGAAGAATTATTTATCTATAGATCAAGGCACAACAAGCTCTCGGGCAATTATTTTTGACTCAAATTTAAAATTAGTTAGAGATTCCCAAAAAGAATACGATTTAAGTTATCCAAGAGATGGATGGGTTGAGCTAGATCCTTTGGATATTATTGACACAGTCACTGAAACTGTTTCAAGTATTTTAAAAGAAAATGAAGAAATTGAAGCCTGTGGCATTACCAATCAAAGAGAGACTACTATTGTTTGGTCCAAAAATACTGGCAAACCTATACATTCTGGAATTGTTTGGCAAGATCGAAGGACGCATGATTTATGTGATAAGTTAAAATCAGAAGGATACGAAGAGCTTATAACTGAAAAAACTGGGTTGCTATTAGATCCTTATTTTTCTGCTACTAAAATAAAATGGGTATTAGATAATGTTGATGGCGCAAGAACTATGGCTGAAAAAGGCGATCTTCTTTTTGGTACTGTTGATACTTATCTTATATATATGCTTTCTAAAGAGAAGAATCACTTTACAGATGTAACAAATGCATCTAGAACACTACTATTTAATATAAAAACTATGGATTGGGATGATGAACTGCTTGAATTATTTGATATTCCTAAATCGATGATGCCAAATGTTTTAGCTTGCGACGATAACTTTGGAACTCTTTCTATTAAGGAACACGATATACCCATAAGAGGTGTGATTGGAGATCAGCAGGCAGCATTAGTTGGTCAAGACTGTTTTAATGAGGGAGACATGAAGTCAACTTATGGAACTGGATGTTTTTTGATGGTCAATACTGAGGAGAATCCAGTTGAAATAAAAGAAGGGCTTTTAACGACAGTGGCTTATAAACTTGAAGGAAAAGTTCATTACGCTATTGAGGGGAGCATTTATTCATGCGGAAACATTATTAAATGGCTAAGAGATAAAATGAGATTTTTTGAATCTGCTAATGAAAGTGAAAATTTCCTTGAAAAAACAGGCAATTCTAATAATGTTTTATTTTTACCTGCATTTAATGGTCTTGGTGCTCCTTTTTGGAATTCAGATATAAGAGGGGGCTTTTATGGCATTACTCAAGATACAACAATTAATGATATGACGACAGCATCTTTTCTAGCTATAACTTTCCAAACTAAAGAAATAACCTCTATTTTGGAAAAATATAATATTGAAATAAGCAAACTTCTTGTTGATGGCGGCATGATTCAAAATAAAACTTTTTGCCAAGTTTTGTCAGATACACTTCAAAAAGAAATCATTAAGCCTGAAAATGTTGAATCAACTGCAGTTGGTGCGTGTAAAGTTGCTATGATTGGATCTGGAGAGGATATAATAAAACCATCAAGTTTAAACCTATCATCATTTAAGCCTAATAAAGATTTAAAAGACAAATATGCAGTAAACCATAAGGCTTGGAAAGAATATATCAGTGATTCGTTAAGAAATTAATTTAGATTTATTGTTTTTGAGATTTTTAAAATTTCTAGCTGGTTTATGTCATGTGTAACTAAAACACAAGGGATATTTAACTTTTGAATAATCTCTATTATTAATTTTTGAGAAGAAATAATGTTTTTAGAATCGAGATTTGAGAATGGCTCATCTAGTAAAAGAAGAGATGGTTTCATCAGAATAGCTCTAGCAAGGGCGACTCTCTGTTTTTGACCACCAGACAATTCATGAGGCATCTTATTAATATGATTGTGTAACCCAAGAGCGCTAACTACTTCATCATAAAGATCATTAAAATCCTTAGATATTGCATATTTTATATTTCTTTCAGAATTTATATGTGGAAATAGAGCAAAATCTTGAAAAACATAACCTATGTTTCTTTTTTCTGGCGCAACAAAGATATTTTTATCATTCAATGCAATTTCATTACATACAATAGATCCAATATCTGGTTTCATTAAGCCAGATATAATATTGAGGAGTGTTGATTTACCAATACCACTGTCCCCAGCGATAAGACCAACCTCATTTTTTTTAATCTCTAAGTTTAAATCTTTAATTAAAAGATTATTATTAAAAGAAAAGGCTAAATTTTTTACTACTAGGCTCATATTAATATGTTTAATATATGTCAATTTTATATATAATGCTTCTGTTTTTTTATCTCTCTTTAAATTAATCTATATAAAAAATGTTTACCTACAAAATTTATAACAACATTGCACAAGAAGGTATAGACCAACTTGAAAGCCAAGGATTTAAAGCAGAAAAAAGTAATCCAGATGCAATATTAATAAGAAGTCATATATTAGCTGAGGGTGATTTTAACCAATCTTTGAAATGCATATGTAGAGCAGGCGCTGGAGTCAATCATATACCAATTAAAGCCGCTACAAAAAAAGGAGTAGTAGTTTTTAATACACCTGGCGGTAATGCCAATGCAGTAAAAGAGCTCGTTATTTGCGGATTATTGCTTTCATCAAGGGGAATAATTCAAGGAAATTCATTTGCTCAAGAATTAGCAGATAAAGATTCTAAAGAATTAACTGATTTGGTAGAAATAAACAAAAAAAACTTTAAAGGCACAGAGTTAAAAGGAAAGACGATTGGAATAATTGGGTTGGGTGCAATTGGCTCATTATTGGCACAATCAGTGGACAGTTTGGGTATGAAAATTATTGGATATGATCCAAGTATTTCCATAGATGCTGCATGGCAACTTCCCAAGGAAGTAGAAAAAGCAGAAGATTTAAAATATTTGTTATCAAATTCAGATTATATATCTGTTCATGTTCCATTAGCAGATGAAACAAAAGACCTCATCTCAAAAGATGTAATTAAATTTATTAAACCTGGCGCTAAATTAATTAATTTATCAAGAGGTGCTATTGTTAATAATCTTGATGTCTTAGATGCATTGGAAAATAATAAAATTAGCTGTTTTGTAACAGATTTTCCCACACCTGAAATGGTAAAGAGATCTATAGAGTTTTCTGATGTGATTCTTCTTCCACATCTTGGGGCAAGTACTAAAGAAGCAGAAATTAACTGTGCAATTATGGCCGCTGATCAAGCAAGCAGATTTCTAAAAGATGGTGAAATAATTAATTCTGTTAATTTTCCAAGAGTAAAACTAAGCAGAAAAACTGAATATAGATTAGTAATAATACACAAAGATGAGCCTGGCGTTATTGGTAGCATTACTGCAGAGATAGCATCTCATAACATAAATATTCCTGACATGATTAATAAAAGTAGGGATGAGATTGCCATCACTGTTATAGACTTAGATCAAAAACCAAGCCAAGAAATAATTAAGAATTTAAATAATACTTCTAGCATTTTAAATGTAAGAGTATGCGAATAATTAGTAATTTTTTATAAACAAATGTCTTAAATCAAACTTTATTTAACTTTATTTAAAAAAACACTTGTCAACAGAAAAAATAAGTGTTATTGACGGCATGTTTATCTGTAAAGAAATTAGACATATTTTAAGCTAAAAATTATTTAAAATACTGATATGCGGTTGTTTTATATAAAATTGTATAAAATTTATACAACTTCTATAAAAGCCTTATTTAAAGCAGATTTATGTGGTATAAAGAAAGTTATCCATAACTTTATCCACAGATTCTGTGGATAAAATTTATATTAAAAATGAATAAGTTGCTTAAAAATATATCAATACCAAATGATTGGCTTATTGAGCTAAAAAAACATGAGACAACTAATAATCTAGGGGAAGTAATTTCATTTTTAAATAGAGAAATTCTTGATAATAAAGAGATATCTCCTGCGGGCGAAGATATTTTTAATGCTTTTAAATATTGTAACTTTATGTCGACCAAAGTTGTAATATTTGGGCAAGATCCTTATTTCCAAAATGGCGTTGCTAATGGTTTGGCATTTTCTGTTAACAAAAATGAACCGATCCCTGCATCATTAAAAAATATATACAAAGAAATAGAAAATGATATTGGCCCTACAAAAAATAAAAGCGGCTGCTTAAAGAGCTGGGCAAAACAGGGAGTCCTTTTATTAAATAGTTCTTTAACTGTAGAAATATCTAAACCAGGATCTCACTCCAAGATTGGATGGAATAAATTTATTTTAGATATTATTAAATTAATTAATAATAAATCCAATATTGTTTTTATTTTATGGGGAAAGCACTCACAAAAGTACTCAAAATATATCAATAATAAAAATCATTTGATTTTGGTTGCACCTCACCCATCACCTCTTTCTGCCTATCGTGGATTTTTTGGCTCCAAACATTTCTCAAGATGTAATAACTATTTAAAACAAAATAACTTAAGTGAAATTGAGTGGTAACTTTAGATAATTTCTATAATGTTTAAATTTTTTCGGATTTTCTCTAATTGATCTCTTTTAATTATTGCATTAAATATCTTCAAATCTTTTAGATTAATAATTTTTCCAATTATATTAATAACTTCATCCATCTTATAATCATTATTAACAATAAAAGTACAGAATCTTCTCCTGTCAACACCAATATATTTCATTCTAGCAACAATTTCTTGCCCTCGATAACATCCTTTATCAAACGAAACTCTCAAATTGTCATAATTAATTTCAACAGGTCTGTATTTTTTGGTATCTTCAATTTGCATAAAGAAATTACGCAACATTTTATTTGCTGCATGCCAATCATCAGAACTAATTGAATCACTAATAGAAAAATCAGAATTTTCAATAGATATTGCAGTCTCAATATCTTTATTCGAAGAATATGGCTGTTTTAAACTGTCTTTTGAAGAAACTTTGCCAATAACTATGCTATTAGTGTTTTCTATTTCAATCTTATGAAGTTTTGCAAATGGACTTAATTCTTCTATAAGAATTTCTTTAAGTGTGCTGTTAATTACTAATCTATACTCATTATTATCTTTATTAATAATAAAATCTGCTATTACCTGCCCTTTGTGATTGCAGATGGATGATAGTTGAAATGATCCATCCACCATTTGAGTATGATCTGAGGTTACTTGTCCTTGAAGGAATCCATCCACGCTATTAATGTCGCCAATTAATTTAACGACTTTTAGTTCTTTAATAAATAAAGCGCCATATTTTATAAAGTTATTATGTGTATCTTTTTTCAAGTAAAATTAATGTTATAAAATTATATTTTAACCAATGAACATGGAAATAAACAGAATTCTATGGAAGTGTAGAAGAGGCATGAGGGAAATCGACCTTCTTTTGAGAGAATTTTCACGAAATAAACTTTATCAATTAAATAAAGAGGAATTATTAATACTAGAGCAGGTATTGAGTTATGATGATCAAAAGTTATATGACTTTATCTTCAAAAATACTTCTCTTGATAACAACATTCATGAAAATTTTATAAATAAATTTTTAAAAACATTTACTAAACAAGGAAACTTTTAGGCTTATTTATTGTCAGAAGGCATAGGAAACATAATTAAATGAAACAAAATTCAAATGATATTGATTCCGCTTTAATTAAAAAAGTAAAAAAAGGTGATAAAGGAGCTTTTAATTTTCTAGTGAATAAATACTATCCAAGGGTTTACGCTTCTCTATTTTCTTTTACAAGATCAAAAGAAGATTCTGAAGATTTAGCCCAACAAACATTTTTAAAAGTTTGGCAACAAATTGAATCTTTTAGAGGTGATAGCGCTTTTTTTACTTGGGTATATAGAATCGCAATAAATCTTGCTAAAAATTATGTTGTTAGTTCAAGCTACAAAAAACAAAAAGTGAATACTTCAATTGAATATGCTGAAATTGAAATAAGCTCGTATGAAAATATAGAGTCTGTTCTTATGCATGATCAATCAATGGAAGAAATAAGAAATTTTATAAATTCAATGCCAGAATCACTAAAAACTGCTTTTACATTGAGAGAATCTGGTGGAAAAAGCTACGAGGAGATTAGTAATATTACTGCGACTCCAATTGGAACAGTGCGCTCTAGGATTTTCAGAGCTAGAGAATCTATAATTGAATTTATGCAAAAGGAGCTTATTGATAATGAATGACATAAATGAAAAGATTTCAGCATTATATGATGATGAGCTTAATCAGGATGAAATAGATAGCTTATTAAAAATAACCAGTAATGATCCCATGCTTCAAAAGAGACTTTCCATGTATGGCATGATTGGACACGTGTTGAATGTTGAAAAAAAGGAACTGATATCAATAAATTCTAAACAAAACTCTAAAAAAGAATTATTTTCGAATATTTGGTTAACCAATTCATTAACCGCAGCTGCATCAATACTCTTAACATTAACATTTGTTAATAATACTGATTTATCAAGAATGAATATAAGCAATTCTTCTACAGAACAAATAACATCAGCAATCAATAGTAAAGAGGCTAAAGAGGTGGTGGTTAAATCTGAAGAATTCCTAACCGATTACATTATGAGAGTAATAAATGACCCGAATTTTATGAACACCAATAAACCTATGGATCTTAGAAATGTTGGCTTTATGACAAATTCTGCAAAGAGCTCTGTTTACTCAAGAGGAAAGGAGAATTTTAAGATACGTATTGAAAAAAATAATTTTGGTCTTAAAAAAATAAGATATTGGAAACATGAAAACAAAATGATTTATCTCGTACCTATATCTAATGACAGAACTGTAACGATCTATGGAAATATTCCTTTATCAACAGCCGTTTCCATAGCAAAATCAATTACCTAAAATAAATATGTTAAAACTTAAATTAAATAAATTTTTTATATTAGTTCTTCTAGTATCATCATATGTTCATTCCGCATTACCAGAAAATATCTCTGAACTTGTTGAAGAGTCTGCACCTGCGGTAGTAAATATAACTGCTAAGAAAGAAGTCTCACAAAGATCTACATTTGGTTATGGTGGAATACCTGATGAAATGTTAGAAAGATTTGGAATACCTAGAGAGTTTAGAGAGATGCCTCAGCAAAAAAAAGAGGCAGTATCTTATGGCTCAGGATTTATTTTAAAAGATAATTTTATTATGACTAACTTCCATGTTGTAGAAGATGCGTCCGAAGTAATTGTCTCTTTATCAGATAGAAGAGAATTTATAGCAGAGGTTATAGGCGTTGATCCTCTTTCAGATCTTGCTGTTTTGGAGGTAAAAGGAAAGAACTTACCTTCAATTGAAGTTGGTGATAGTGATGAATTGAAAGTTGGAGATTGGGTGATTGCTATTGGCTCACCATTTAGTTTTGATTTTTCAGTTACAGCTGGAATTGTAAGCGCTAAAGGAAGAAGTATACAAAATAATAATATTGGTAATTATGTCCCTTTTCTTCAAACAGATGTAGCTATTAATCCTGGAAATTCTGGTGGACCATTATTTAACCTAAATGGAGAAGTTGTTGGTATTAATTCACAAATTTATTCAAGAAGTGGAGGCTATCAAGGCCTTGCATTTGCAATACCAATTAATGTAGCAGTTGATGTTGCTGATCAAATTATATCTAGCGGAGAAGTTTCAAGAGGGTATCTTGGTGTAAGAATGAGTGAAGTGGATAGTGATCTTGCTGATGCACTTGGTATGAAGAAACCATACGGAGCTTTAATTAATGATGTGGAGGAAGGTGAGTCTGCCGATTTGGCTGGATTGCTGCCTGGAGACGTGATAATAGAATTTGATCAAAAGCAAATCAAATTTAGTACAGATTTACCTCATGTTGTTGGTCAGATTAAACCAGATACGCAGGCCTATGCAAAAGTTATTAGAGATGGCCAGGAAATAACCTTAGACTTTATTTTAGGTCAATTACCTGTAAACAATGAAACATTTATCCCTGCAAAAGTACAAACATCATCTGATCCAATTGGCCTAAAGGTTGCAGATATTGATAGAGATAATCCTTCTATGGCAAATATGCCTGATGGTGTGATTGTTTCAAGAGTGAATCCAAACTCTCCTGCTTCCGGAAAAGTGAATAGGGGCGATGTAATTACAATGATTCAATTTAAAGGCAAAAAGTATCAGGTTTTTAATGTAACATCCTTCAACCAGGCAATAGAAGAATTTTCTACTGGTGACAAGGTTGCAGTTCATCTTATAAGAGGTGGTAATAGATTTATACGCTCTATAACTCTTAACTAGAACTTGTCATAGGATACTTATTTCTTTAGTTTGCTTGTAAAATAGCAGCAAATTATGAAGAATATTAGAAATTTCTCAGTTATAGCTCATATCGATCATGGTAAATCTACTTTATCTGATAGATTGATTGAGTTTTGCGGGGGGCTATCTTCACGAGAGATGGCTAACCAAATACTTGATTCAATGGATATTGAAAGAGAAAGAGGAATTACCATTAAGGCTCAGGCCGTATCATTAAATTATAAAAAAGATGGTGAAGAGTACCTTTTAAATTTTATTGATACACCAGGACATGTTGATTTTTCATATGAAGTCTCTAGATCATTATCGGCATGTGAGGGAGCCTTATTAGTGGTTGATGGATCTCAAGGGGTTGAAGCACAGACCTTAGCAAATTGTTATACAGCAGTTGAGGAGGGTCTTGAGGTACTACCTGTTATCAATAAAATTGACTTACCCCAATCCGAACCAGATAGAGTTAAATTAGAAATAGAAGAAATGGTTGGCATCAATGCAACAGAAGCTCCTCTTGTAAGCGCAAAAACAGGAGAAGGTGTTGAAAATTTGCTAGATCAATTAGTTTTGAACATACCTAGCCCAACAGGTGATCCAAATTCAAGCCTTCAAGCTTTAATTATAGATTCATGGTTTGATTCTTATTTAGGAGTGGTCTCTCTTATAAGAATAAAAAATGGAACTATTAAATCAGGGCAAAAGTTTCAAATACATTCCACTGGCCAAACTCATACAGTTGATGATATTGGCATATTTTCACCAAAAAAGATTTCTAAAGATAAATTATCTGCGGGTGAAGTTGGTTATTTAGTTGCTGGTATTAAAGATATAAAAGGAGCTCCAGTTGGCGATACTGTTATCGAATCAAATGATCAGAATACACAAGCATTAGATGGTTTTAAAAAAGTAAATCCTAAGGTGTTTGCTTCAATATTTACACTTAATTCTGATGACTATGAAAAATTTAGAGATGCGCTATCAAAACTTGTACTTAACGATTCATCATTAATTTATGAACCAGAAGTATCAGATGCCCTAGGATTTGGTTTTAGGTGCGGATTTTTAGGAACACTGCATATGGAAGTTGTAAGGGAAAGATTAGAGAGAGAGTATGACCTAGATTTAATTTCTACCGCGCCATCAGTGGAATATGAGATTCTAAAGACTGATGGAACAGTTATAAAATGTGACAATCCATCACAACTACCATCACCAAATGAAATTGAAGAGATGCGCGAACCTGTTGTTAATACAACAATAATTTCTCCAAATGAATATATCGGTAACATTATCACTTTATGTACCTCTAAAAGAGGGGTTCAAAAAGATATGAAATACTTTGGCAATCAAGTTTCAATAATTTTTCAGATGCCTCTATCCTCAGTAATTATTGATTTCTTTGATCAAATCAAATCATCAACAAAAGGTTTTGCTTCAATAGAATATTCCTTGATAGGTTTTGAAAAATCAGATCTAACAAAAATAGATGTTCTTATTAATAACAATAAGATTGATGCTCTTTCTATGATCGTGCACAAATCGTTTTCAACATCAAAAGCTAGAGAAATTGCAAAAAATTTACAAAAACTAATTCCAAGGCAAATGTTTGATGTACCAATACAGGTAGCTCTTGGTGCTAAAATTATTTCCAGAGAGACTGTAAAAGCTTATAGAAAAAATGTTACAGCAAAACTTTACGGTGGTGACGTAACTAGAAAAATGAAATTATTAGAAAAACAAAAACAAGGCAAAAAGAAAATGAAACAATTGGGCAAAGTTTCTATACCGCAAGATGCTTTTTTAAATTACTTTAGCTCAAAGGAATAATATGATAACCGACCCATTATTTTTAATTGGATTTATTGGAATGGCTTTATGCCTGTTTGCCTGGATTAAATTCAATATAGTAAAGCCAACAGAGGCTTTTATAATTAAGTACATATCAACAATTAGTTTTATATCTGGTATAGCAATACTATTAAGTATTTTTAATAACTCAGGAGACTTGGGTATAGTTTTGTTAGCAGGGTCTATTGTTGCTTTTATAGTCATGATCTCAGGCTATCTTTTTAAAAACACCGAAATAATATCAACATCAAGAGGGTACCTAATCCCAATTTTTTTAATATTTGTATTAAGAACTTTTTTATATGAACCATACCAAATACCGTCAGGCTCTATGGAACCTCAATTGAAAAAAGGGGATTTTCTTTTAGTCAATAAATTTGCATATGGTATTAAGGTAAAGAGGATTGGAATACCTAAATTGTATAGAACTGATCCACAATATGGGGATCCTGTTGTAATAATTCCACCTCATAATCCCGTTCCTTATATCAAGCGTTTAATAGGTAAACCTGGAGATGTTGTAAGAATTATAAATAAACAAGTATATATAAATGGGAAACTATTAAAGAGATCCTTTATAGAAACTGAAGAAGTGGTTTTAAAGAAAAGATATGTCTACAGCTCAGGAAAAAGTGTTGTTACAGAAATTGATGCAATAGGTGATTTATATTCTGAGCAACATGACAAATCAGAGTATGTAATAAGATATACTAGAGAAGAAAATGAACAGTTTCCTCAAGAATGGACTGTTCCTGAAGGTCATTATTTTGTAATGGGTGATAATCGAGATAATTCTAATGACAGCACAAAAGATGTTGGCTTTGTTCCAAGAGAAAACTTTTTTGGAAGAGCAGATTATTTATGGATGACTTGGGAGTGCTGGACTTGTATTCCAACATTTAAAAAAGTTGGAAAAATTAAGTGATGCATATTAAGGAACTTGAAGAAAAACTTGGATATGATTTTGAGAACCTAGATTTATTAGAGTTAGCATTAATACATAAAAGTTCAAACAATACCTTAAATAATGAAAGACTTGAGTTCTTAGGTGATGCAGTTTTGAATTCAATTATCTCTCAATATCTTTTTTTAAAATTTCCAAATGAAAAAGAAGGACTATTAACTCGAATGCGATCGCATCTAGTAAAAGGGGAAACATTAACAAAAAAAGCTATTGAAATAGGCATTATTGAATTTATCAAGCTTTCAAAAGGTACAGCAAAACTTTCAGAAAACAGAAAACATTCAATTTTAGAGGGATCGATAGAATCCATCATTGGAGCTGTATTTCTCGATAGCAATTGGAAGCGAGCAGAAGCTTTTATCTTAAATCTTTTTAAACAAGAGTTATCTTCAATAGGCATTGATCAAGAATTCAGAGATGCAAAAACTGAATTACAAGAATTGCTTCAATCAAAAAAGCTAGAGCTACCTAAATACGATACTAGTGAATCAAAAGCCGGTTTTGATTGTGAGATATTCATTGATGGCAAAAGATTTATAGGATCTGGTAATTCCAAAAGATATTCAGAGATTGCTGTTGCACAAGAAGCCTTAAACTATCTTAAGGATAAAAATGCATAAGCAATATTGTGGCTATGTTTCAATAATAGGGAAACCTAATGTTGGTAAGTCCACTCTAATCAATACAATGCTTGATAAAAAAATATCAATAACCTCAAGAAAATCGCAAACGACTAGAAATAATATTCTTGGTATTAGAACAATTAAAAATAAACAGATTATTTTTATAGACACACCTGGCATGCATATCAAATCTCAGAAAACCATGAATAAAGTTTTAAATAAATCTGCTCAAGGAATAATCGATGATTCAGATATTATCTTATTTGTTTTACAAAGATTAACTTTAGGTGATGAAGATAAGCTGATTTTAGAAAAATTAACTGAAGTCAATCCAAAAACTATTTGCGTAATAAACAAAATTGATCAGGTTGAAGATAAAAATAAGCTACTTCCTTTTATTGAAAAACTCAATGAAGAATATACATTTGAGGAAATCCATATGATTTCTGCAAAAAATAATGATGGCGTTGGCAATTTAATTACCGCTATTGAAAAGTATCTTCCTGAAAATAATCATATATATGATGACAATTTTAAACTTTATGCCAAAAACGATTCTTTCATGTTTTCAGAATTAATTAGAGAAAAAATTATAAGAAAACTTGGAGATGAGTTGCCTCATGACACTTTTGTTGAAATTGATTTAATTAAAGAAAAAAAAGATATTATAGAAATACATGCAATTATTTATGTAACCAGGCAGTCTCAAAAACAAATTGTCATTGGTTCTGGAGGAGAAGTTCTCAAACAAATTGGAAAACAGGCACGATTAGAGATCGAAAAATATCTAAATAAGAAAGTTTTTTTAAAAACATGGGTAAAAGTCAAAAAAAACTGGAATACAGACTCAAGCTTTATACAAAGCTTGGGTGTTGGTGGGAATTATGAGTCAAAGTAAATCAGATGAGTGTTTTCTTCTTCATCAAAGATCATATGGAGAAACAAGCTTAATCGCAGATGTATTCACTAAGAATAATGGCAAAATGTCTTTAATTGCAAAAGGTGCAAAAAAACCTAAATCAAAGTTCTTTGGTTACTTAGTCCCATTTAATAAATTAAATATATCCTATTCAGGCAGATCTGAGTTAAAGACTTTAACAAGTATAGATAGGAATCTTGCAAAATCTGGAAACACTTTGACAAAAACTACTTATAGCTTACTTTACATAAACGAACTTCTGATAAAACTTCTTCCAAAAGACGCAAAGCAAGAAGACTTATTTGATCTATACGAAATTTTTATTAATAAAGTTAGTTCAAATGCAGATCTTGAAATCACCTTAAGACACTTTGAATTAGATCTTCTCGATATGCTTGGTTATGGTTTTGATTATAATGCAGATATAGACAAAAACGATTCAATAGAACCCAACCAAGGCTATTCATTTGTTGCAGAAAAAGGTTTTAGAAAATCAGATCGTTCTGATTTTTTAGGAAAAGATATTATTAATATCAAAAATAGAGAACTCGACAAAGTATCAAAAAAATATCTTAAACAAATAACTACAAAAGCAATAAGTATTTGTATGGATGGAAAAGATCTAACAAGTAGAAAGATTTTTAAAACAATTAAGCAATGATATTTGGAATTGGCACAGACATAGTAGATGTTAATCGAATTAAGAATTTAGATTCATTAGATGATTTTGTAAAAAAAATACTATCAAGTAATGAAAAAAAATATTTCGAAAATCTAAAAGATATTCATAAAGTTAGTTATGTTGCAAAGCAATTTGCTGGAAAAGAATCTGTTGCAAAAGCATTTGGAACTGGCATTACCGGAGATATTAAATTTAGTGAAATTCAAATTTTAAGAAATAAGATTGGAAAACCATACCTAGAGCCTATTGGCAGTTTTAAAGATCACATAGATGATTTGGGTATTATCAAAACACATGTTAGTCTTTCAGACGAAAAAGAATATGCAATTGGTTTTGCTATATTAGAAAAAAAATGAAGAATATAATTTTATTAGGGCCACCAGGAGCAGGAAAAGGTACTCAAGCTGACCTTATATGTAAACTCTGCACAATACCAAAAATTAGTACAGGAGATATGCTGAGAGAGGCAGTTGCCTCTAAGAGCGGTTTAGGATTAAAGGTATCAAACATTCTTGATAGTGGTGGCTTGGTGTCAGATGATATCATCGGGTCTTTAATAAAAGATAGACTCACCAAACCTGACTGTCAAAATGGATCTTTATTCGACGGAGTCCCTAGAACTCTTGGTCAGGCAGAACAATTAGCTGAAATGAAAATAGATTTTACCCATGTAATTGAAATCCACGTTGAAGATCAAATTATTGTTGATAGAATGTCTGGAAGAAGAGTACATCCGAGTTCAGGAAGAAATTATCATATTGAATTTAATCCTCCAGAGAAAGAAGGTTTTGATAACGAGACAGGCGATCCACTTATTCAAAGAGAAGATGATAGACCCGAAACGGTTTTAAAAAGATTAAATGTATACCATGAACAGACTAAACCATTAACAGACTTTTATAAAAATCTTTCAAATATTGGAACTTTAAAATTTTTTAAAGTTGATGGTTCAAAGTCTGTTGATAAGGTTTTTGAACAAATCTCAAATCAAATATAAATCATGAACATCCTAGCTATCAAAAGTTCAGGAGACCATACATCTATAAGCGTAATATTTAATGAAGAAATAAATACATTTTCAATAAGTCATGAAAGAAAGGAGAGACCAGACTGGAACTTATTTTTATCAAATATTGGTCATAAAAAAACTTTTAATCTTAAAGATATAGATTTATTTGCCTTTGCAAATTCTCAGCATTCTTATACAGCTACTAGAACTGTAGCTTCTTACATAAAAGGAATAGCTGTAGCCTTGAATAAGCCATTAATTGTAATCAATGATAAGGAGGGCGTCTTTGAGGCAGATCAGGTAGCTAAAGAAGCTAAAGAAAATTTTGTTGCTTCGCGTTCAGATCATAAAAAATTTGATCCAAATCTTGCTAACCCAACATACGATGAAACCAACTTTAAGAAATTAGATGAATGATCTAATTTTAAGCATGCTTCTTGGCTTGCTTCAGGGCCTTACAGAATTTTTACCAATCTCAAGCTCTGCCCATTTACTTTTTCCAAATTTAATTTTTGGCTCTAATGATTTAGGACTTTCATTTGACATAGCAGTTCATGCTGGAACTCTTGTAGCAGTAATATATTTCTTTAGATCAGAAATTATACTTATGATGAGATCTTTTTTTATCAATGAAAGTAGTTTATCTAAACATAAGCAATTAGCCTTATATTTATTTATAGCAACTCTTCCAGTAGTATTTGCCGGATTTACATTTTCAGATTTGTTAGAGCAAAGAATTTTTAGCATCTCACATATAGCAATCGCAAATTTATTCTTTGCATTCATACTTTTGGTTGCCTTTGTTAAAAGAAAAGCAAATAAAAATCTATTTCAAATCACTATCTTTGGAGCTTTAATAATTGGTTTATTTCAATCTTTTGCTTTAATACCAGGAGCATCTCGTTCAGGCACTGCAATAACAGCAGCATTATTAATCGGTATGAATATTAAAGATGCATCAAAATTTTCTTTTATGTTGAGCATACCTACAATAATAGGTGCTCTGGCACTGCTTCTCATAGAGATTCAAACTATAAATATTGATTACAACCTTATTCAATTAATAATTGGCTTTGTTGTTTCAATGATTTTTGCATTTTTTACAATTAAACTATTTTTGGAATTTGTTGAAAGAATAGGAATGGTTCCATTTGTTATTTATAGAATAATTTTAGGTTTATTCTTACTATTAATAGTATAAATGCGGGCATATGTTGAGAAGGCTTTTTTAGATAACAATATTGAAAGAATTTCTAATAAATATGGTTTAGAAATAGTCGATATGGCCCCAACCTCTAAATATTATTTCACCTACGATAAAAATGGCCTTTCATTCATTAAAGATTCTCAAAATCCAAAAGAGGTATTAAATGTAAATTTTTTAAAAGGTAAGTTAGGCTGGAGACTCAAAAGAACAAATCATGAAAGCAATTTAAAAAAAGCATTAGGAAAATCGAAGGAACCTCTATACATATTTGATGCAACAGCAGGACTTCTTTCTGATTCAATGATTTTTGTGTCGCTAGGCCATAAGGTTTATGCTGTTGAACAAAGCAGAATAATTTATCTACTTGTTAAAGATGGTATTAGAAGAGCTGAAGCCACAATTCCTTCTTTAAATAATTTAAAACTAATAAACGCAAATTCTATTAATGCATATAAAGAAGCAGATACCTCGTTTGATGTAATTTATTTAGATCCTATGTACCCAATATTAAAAAAAAATATAAAAAAATCTGGAGAGATTAGTGCAGTAGGATCAATATTAGAAATTGAGAATTTGATTGATGATCAGGATTTTTTAATAAAGAGTTTTATGAACGAAAGTTTTAAAAAATTAATCTTAAAAAGACCTTTAAAATCTAAAAAAATTTATAGTAATATTAACTATCAGGTTAAAGGAAGCACAACAAGATTTGATATTTATATATGATAATGCTGCAAATAATATAGGTTTATTATCTAGTTAAATGAATTTATCAGAAAGCGATATTTCAAGAATAATTGAAATGGCATGGGAAGACAGAACTCCTTTCGATGCTATTGAGGCTCAATTTAATTTATCTCATGATGATGTAGTTAATTTAATGAGAAAAAATCTTAAAAAGAAAAGCTTTAATTCATGGAGAGAAAGGGTAAGAGGAAGAAAAACCAAGCATTCTGAGTTAAGAAGTTTTAAAGTTGGCAGACATCACTCATATGACCAAAACAAGCATAAATAAAGATAAAATAAAATTTCACAATCTTTATAAATCTTTTTTTTCTGAATTAAAAAACACTTCATGTGATATTTCCGATGATCAGGTAATAATCTATAAAGATTCCAACAAGGATTCAGATCCAGCCAGTGTTGAGTTAAAAATAAAAAATGATTTATATGAAGTTTATTTCTGGGATGGCTACTCCTTAGCAGATAAATTTACTTCAGCAAATTATGATAAGGCATTACTTCAGTTTAAAAAGTTTTCAAAGAAATTAGCTAAAAGCTTAAAAAGATTCTAAAAATGCGGCCTTTTTAGACCGCATTTATATACTTTAAATAAGTGCGCAGTTATTTAATATGAGTCGTTTCCTCCACTATCTTTAGCATAATGAGATTTTGGTTTGAACTTCATGTCATCAGTTGCATTTTCAGCACCATGATATCCTTGTGATCCTGGCATATAATCAGAATTCATATGCAAAAGTCATTTTCTAATACAAAAACTCTCAAATATATTTTTTTATTATTATTTATATTATCTTGTGGCGGTGGCGGATCTTCAGAAATTAACTCATCAGAAGATATCGTTCTAAATATAAATTTAAATGGTTTGAAAACACCAAGTAATAGTTACGAGAATCAAGTTATAGAAATTACATCCAATATTACGCAATGCTCTTTTAATATCTCATTAAACAATCAAGATACATACAAAATTCATCATGTGAAAACTAACGATAATAAAAATTTTGTTTTTAGAAACCCTCTTATATATAAAGAATCTGAAAATTTTCAATTGAATATTTCTAGCATCACAAATTTAAATTGCCCCGAAGCAAATAAAAATTTTGATTTACAGATAAACAGGTATCCAACTCAATATAATCTTATCCCAACAAATACTAATGACTTAAAAACTAATATATATGAAATTGGAGATATTGGTTTTGGTGGAATTGTTATAAATGATACTTTTTCAGCCACAATTTGTTACCCAACACCCAATGACTGTGAATCTTATGAAAACTCTTTATTTGGTCAAGATGCTCATAATATGGTTAGTGGAGATTTTAATGGGGATGGCTATGAAGATTTTGCCGTTGCTTGGGCGCTGTTTCCGCACACAATTGAACCTGATCAAAAAGTAAATGCTCCACTTAATATATATCTTAATAATCGAGAGGGTAGGTTTGAGGAAGACTTAGATATATATTTTGGTGGCTCTCCTCCAGAACATCCTTTTGCCTATAGAATGGTAGTAGCAGATTTTAATAATGATGGGATGGATGATATTTTTTCTGGATCTATGGGAATTCAATATAGATCAGAAGATTACAGTGAAAATTTTATTAATCCCCATCCGCACTTACTCCTTCTTTCCAATAAAGATGGAAAACTTGAGGATAGATCTCATCAAATAGAAGATCAAAATCAAGGCGATGGTCAGCTTTGTAGTTTTGCTCATGATGCCAGCATAGGTGATCCTGATTCTGATGGAGATATTGATATTTATGCATGCAACATTTTAAATATTAATGATGGAGAAGGTAATTTTTCAATTCATGAATATATTAATTTAGATTGGCAAAGAGAAAATCAATATGGAAATCCTATGTCATCACTTTTAACTGATTTAAATAATGATTCATATGATGACATTATTTTTTGGAATTTTGATAATAGAAGTAATTGGTCAGGCGCAGATGAGGGCTATATTCTTCTGAGCAACAATTCTTCAAATATTGAAAACTGGTCAAAGATATCATTACCAGTTGGCCCATTTGGTTTTGATAGAAATAAATACAATCATGCCGCTGCAGGAGATCTTAATAATGATGGATATATAGATGTGGTTGTTGCAATAACTAGAGATCTTCCTTATTACGAAGGTGCATATATTCAAATTCTACTTAATAATGGTTCTGGAGAGTTAATGGATGTAACGGAATCTAATTTTTCTAATCAACCAAGATCCGCTTCTCATCATGGAGAGGGAAATATATACTTAAGAGATATGAATCTTGATGGAAATCTTGATATTGTTCATTCAACTAGAGATTATGATAGTGGCTATCACGGCTCACATATTGCCATTAATGATGGAATGGGCAAATTTGAATCTATTGAAAATTCAAAATTACCAAATAAGCCAGATCCTGGATACAACAATTATGATTTTTTAATGAAGGCCTTACCTATCAATGCCGATAACGAAGCTTGCTTGGACTTTATTTCAGTTACTGATGCCGGCTGGGAAAATAATCAAAACGAAACTAGTAATTATTTCTTCACGGTAATCAATACAAATTGTGATTTTTAATTTTTTTTAAAATGGATATTTCATCATATAACCTAGATTTTCATAAACACATCCTTTCTAAATGGGCTGCCTCAAGAGCTGCATCTCAAAGCAAAGGTTTTAAGTTTTCAGTTGAATTAGGTTCTAAGCTTTTATTGTTTGGTAAAAAAGGAAGTCAAGCTAGTGATCAAGAGTTTATAGATTACATCAAGCAAATAGAAAATTTTAATTCCCAAGATGATTATGATTCTTGGCATCATCAAACCATTGTAAATATGACTTCATACACTGATGAGCTTAAGCAGCTATTAGATAAACATAATAAATCTTTTAACAACTATACATACGGAATTGCAGCAAAAATTTTAAATTGCTATCTCAAAGTTTTTTTTCTTGAATCGTTTGGCAATCAAAAGTTTGCAGATTTTATACATCCTCCTGTTGATGCAATTTTATTGAAAGCGCTAAGGAAAGAAGATAAAAAATTATTTAACTTTAAAAATTCAGTCTTTACTAACATAGGTGTTCTAAAAATTCCTACTTGGACTAGAATCAATGAAAATGAATATAAAGAAATTATTAAGCTAATGAAAGAATTTTTATCTATAAAAGGTCAAAATGGACTATGGAAGATTGAATTTTTCTGGATTGGACATCAATAAAACTTTTAATATAATATTGAAAAGATATAATATTTAAAAAAATGTCAACAAAAAAATACGAAGTCAAAATTATAGAGTTTAACAAGGTAAAGGTTGTGCCTGATAATGGTGATTATGCTGGGGATGATGATTACCATATGAGTGAATTCGTCACAGAATGGAAACTTGAGATTGATGGCAATCCACACAGAGTAAGATATGTCTTTGAAGAATATTGGATTGGTGAATCTCCAGATGAAGACGCGATGAAAATCGAAGATTTAGATAATGAAATTACTTTGGTGGATTACTTAAAAGGAGATTACTGGATGGACAGAACAGATGAACGTCCTTACAATTATTTCGCATATCAAGATGATAAATACGATGATTCTCAGAAAAAAGATTTTTCTTTACTTTCTTACCAACTAAGTGAGTCATACCAGGGACTTTTGGACTGTGACTTAAATTGGGATACTGAATCTATTGAGGATCTAGATAATACCGAGTTTGAAATAGAAGTAGATTAACTCCTATAAAAAAATGCCGGTAAAACAAAATACTTTATGATAAATTTTTTTAAAAAAAAGTGGGTACAAGTATTTTTATATTTCTGTGTTCTGGTCTATATTTTTCCTGACGTAAATAATTTTTTTCTATTTCTTTTCTTTTTAGGTGCTGCATTAATTTATTTACCATCTTTGAGGTCTTTCTCGCTTAAAAATAGATTTCAATTCCTCAAGAAAACATGGATCCAAGTACTTTTATTCTTTTTCGTTCTAGTTTTCATCTTTCCTGAACCAAACAACCTCTTTCTTTTAATTTTCTTTGCTGGAGCTGTTTTAATTTTCTTTAGAGGAAGAAAATACAAGGAAGCGAAAATTTATGAAAATGATATGTTATCTGATGACTTTTTTGAACGAGCAGCCAGCCTGAGCAATTACCAGTTTAAGGGAACATTTGAGAGTGCTGTATTGGTGGATGAGTTAGCCTTATCTCATGTAACAAAAGAAATGATTTCAAAAGGTCAATTTTTTAAGATATACAGAAAAGTAGAGTATAAATTTAAAGGTGATATTTACGAAGATAATAAGTGTGTAAAGAAAAATGTAAAATATCATGCACAAGTTAATGCTGAAAAGTGTTTTAATTTAATTGGAAACATAGAAGGATTAGGTAAAAGCTATAATCTAGATGAATTAGAAGAAATTGAAGTAGATCTAGGAAAAAAACCATCTAAAGATCAACTGAATGATCTTTCTTCAGATACTTATCTAATTGATAGAGGGACATATTTAGATTACATAGATAAAAAGAAAAACTCCGTTGTTTACGCAGAAATAGATTCCAATACCGTAAGAGCTGGCAAAAAGCCAAAAATCAAAGGAAGCGGCACTTTATTTATATCTGCTTTATTTATGAGAATTGCCCAAAATTTAAAAATGTGGCCTGAAAAGGAACCGCTTAGTGATGAGGAAAAGAATAATGCTCATTATGAAGATTTTGTAGATGGAATTGAAGTAGAACTATATATGATTGAAAAACCAAAATGAAACTATTGGTACCAAATAATTGATGTAATTATGGGTTAGCGTGATTCTTTTGAATTTTAACAACTTATCAAAATTGGTGCCCCATATCTGAGTCGAACAGATACTCCCGAGGGAACGCGATTTTGAATCGCGCGCGTCTACCAATTCCGCCAATGGGGCAAGTGCTTAATTGTAGCTAACAATCGACTCTTTTAGAATTAGTAAATATATTATGAAAACTTCAGATTTTGACTACCACCTTCCCAAAGAGCTCATAGCAAACTATCCATTAGATAGAAGAACTTCGAGCAGATTACTGGTTCATTTGAATCAAATAGAACATAAAACTTTTAAAGACATTCTTAATTATTTTGAAGAAGGAGATCTTTTGGTGGTTAATAATACTTCAGTAATTCCAGCTAGAATATATGGGGAAAAGGAGTCTGGTGGTTCTGTCGAGGTGATGCTTGAAAGAGTTATGGAGGACAATAAAGCTTTAGTGCAAATAGGCTCTGGAAGAAGTCCAAAAAAAGGAACCATTATTGTTTTAGGTTCATATAAAGCTGAATGCATCGATAGAGAAGATAGTTTTTTTATTCTTCAATTTGATGCACCACCATTAGAAGTTTTTAATGCGATAGGGCATGTTCCACTTCCACCTTATATAAAACGACCAGATGAAGATTTAGATAAAGACAGATATGCCACTGTTTACGAAGATAAAAGATTACAGGAATCTGTTGCAGCACCAACAGCAGGCTTACACTTTGATGATGAATTGTTAAGTGCTATCAAAAAGATAGGCGTCAATATAGCAACTATAAATTTGAGTGTTGGAGCAGGAACCTTTCAACCTGTTAAAGTTGATAATATTGAGGAACATGATATTCATTCTGAGTATCTAGAAGTTAGCCCTATGGTTGTTGATATGGTTAAAAATACAAAAGCATTAGGCAAAAAGGTTTTTGCAGTTGGCACAACTGCTACAAGAGCTCTTGAAACAGCGTTTATAGATCAAGATAATAAGGGTTTTAGTGGCTACACCAAACTTTTTATATACCCTGGATATAAATTTAAAGTGGTAGATAGATTAATTACTAACTTTCATTTGCCTAAGTCATCTTTATTAATGCTTGTGTCTGCATTCATTGGCTATGACAATATGAAACATATATATAAAACAGCAGTTGATAAGAAATATAGATTCTTATCATATGGTGATGCAATGTTGCTTAAAAAACATGAAATTTAAATTACATAATCAATCTGAATTTGCTAGAAAAGGAGAATTAGAATTTCAAAGAGGCAATATTCAAACCCCAGCTTTTATGCCTGTTGGAACGAATGGAACCGTTAAAGGACTTACAGTTAGCGATCTAGATGAGACCAACTCAGAGGTCATACTAGGCAATACTTTTCACTTAATGTTAAGGCCTGGAGATAAATTAATAAAAGAATTAGGCGGACTTCATAAATTTATTAACTGGAAAAAACCTATTCTTACCGATTCAGGAGGATTTCAGGTTTGGAGCTTGGGCGAACTGGCTAAAATTTCTGAAGAAGGAGTTAAGTTTAATTCTCCTTATGATGGAAAAAAAATATTTATGACCCCAGAGGACTCAATAACGATTCAAGAAAATCTTGGTTCAGACATCATTATGACATTTGATGAATGTACAGATTATCCATCAACTCATGATGAGGCAAAAAAATCTATGGAGCTTTCAATGAGGTGGGCTAAAAGATGTAAAGATGCTCATAAATCAGAATCTGCATTATTTGGAATTGTTCAAGGAGGAATGTATAAAGATTTAAGAGAAGAGTCTCTTAATAAATTAATTGAAATTGATTTTGATGGTATTGCGCTTGGTGGTTTGAGTGTTGGTGAGTCAAAACAAGAAAAAACTGAAATATTAGAATTTATGTCTAATAAGTTACCAGAAGACAAACCAAGGTATCTTATGGGTGTTGGAACACCTGAAGATATTGTTGAGGCTGTCAGGTATGGAATTGATATGTTTGATTGTGTTCTTCCGACCAGAAATGCTAGAAATGGACAATTATTCACATCAGAAGGCGTAATTAATATTAGAAATGCAGAATATAAAAATAGTGATGTGCCTATAGATAAAAATTGTGACTCCAAAGTTTCTCAAAATTATAGTAGGGCATACCTTAATCATCTTCAAAGAACCAACGAAATGCTGGGCTCAATGTTAGCCACTTACCACAATATTTATTACTATCAATCTTTAATGAGAGATATTAGAAATGCAATAAAAGATAATTTATTCGCGAAGTTCTTAAAAGACTTTTATAATAAACGGAATTTAGATATGCCCGATGGGCCAATATAGGAATAATTATGGAAGGATCGCTATTTTCACCCTTGCTTTTTTTAGGTTTCTTACTATTGTTTATGTACATAGTAATTATCAGACCTCAGAATAAAAGAAATAAAGAAATTAATGAAATGTTATCCAATTTAGATGTAGGCGCAGAAGTAATTGCAGCAAGCGGAATCATTGGTAAAGTAAAAGCTATAAAAGGTGAGTACATCTCAATAGAAGTAAGTGAGAATGTGGTTTTTAAACTTCAAAAATCTGCAATTGCTAATATTCTGCCCAAAGGAACGATTGATTCAATTAATTAATTTAAAGTGAATAAATTCTCAATATACCAATATTTAGTCATACTAATGGTATTAGTTATTGGTTCAATTTATGCACTACCCAATCTTTATCCAACCCAGCCATCAATTCAGGTTGCATATACTGATTCTGCAAAATCTGCAGATCAATCACTTTTAAATGAGCTCGAAGATATACTTGAAAAAGAAAAAGCTAATTATGAAGAAATCTTTTTACGTGAAAATAAAATCGTTATCAAATTTAATGATGTAGACACTCAACTTAGTTCAAAAACTTTATTGCAAAATACCTTATTAGATAAAGTAATTATTGCCCTTTTTCTTGAACCTTCGACTCCTCAATGGCTTAAAGATTTAGGTGCAAATCCAGTTAAGCTTGGTCTTGACTTGTCAGGCGGGGTTCATTTTTTACTTGAAGTGGATATCGATACAGCCCAACAAGGAAGATTAGAGCTTCTTTTAGATTCTTACAGAAAAACTTTTAAAGAAGAAAAAATTAAATTTGATAATTCTTCAATAAAAGATCTCGCTCTTCATTTCGAATTTTCTAACAATGAAAGTTACAACAAAGCTCTTAAAAAATATAGAGAAGATAGCCCAATGATTAATGGCGTTCAATATATTATTACTGAAAGACCAAGCTCGAATGTTTTATTGCTTGAGTATTCAGATATAGCTTTAAAAGAAATTAGAGATTATGCAGTTGGACAAAATTTAACGACATTAAGAAATCGTGTAAATGAACTTGGTGTCTCAGAACCTATTGTTCAAAGACAAGGAGCAAATAGAATTGTTGTTGAACTGCCCGGTGTTCAAGATCCAACGGCAGCAAAGAAAATAATTGGTAAAACTGCAAACTTGGAATTTAGGTTAGAAGCAAACTCTAGAACATCACCATTGAGAAAAGAGCAGTTTGATTTTAAAGAGAATGAATTCCAAAATGCTTATTTAGAAAAGGCTGTTATTGTTTCTGGTGACAGAGTTACAAATGCTAATACAGGTTTTGATGAAAGTGGTTTTGCTCAAGTAAATATTACGTTAGATATGCAAGGCGGCAGAGCTATGCAAAAAGCAACTTCAGGTAATATTGGAAGAAAGCTAGGTGTTTTATTTGTTGAACAAAAGACAAAATCTGAACTTATTACAAATTCACTTGGGGAATCTGTTATAGAGCAAACGACATATATTGAAAAAAATATTATTAGTTTGGCAACAATACAAGTAGTACTTGGAACGAGTTTTAGAATCACTGGTGTTGGCTCACCAGCTGAAGCAAGTGAGCTTGCCCTGCTTTTAAGAGCTGGTGCTTTAGCAGCACCAATGAAATTTGTTGAAGAAAGAACTGTAGGCCCAAGCTTAGGAAAAGAGAATATAGAATTAGGTATGAAGTCCATCATTATTGGATTTTGTCTCGTAGTTCTTTTTATGGCTTTGTACTATAGAGTGTTTGGAATAGCAGCAAACATATCTTTAATTATCAACTTAGTTCTAATTACAGGAATAATGTCTTTGTTGGGCGCCTCTTTAACACTTCCTGGAATGGCAGGCATTGTTTTAACAGTCGGTATGGCTGTTGATGCTAACGTATTAATATTCTCTAGGATAAGAGAGGAGTTAAAGAACAAAGAACCACAAACTGCTATACGTGATGGATTTTCAAGAGCATTTGTAACTATTTTTGATGCAAATGTTACCACTTTGATTGCAGCATTAATTTTATACATTATTGGAACTGGACCAGTAAAAGGTTTTGCAATTACGTTATCGATAGGAATTGTTACTTCAATGTTTACAGCAATAATGTGTACCAGAGCAATGGTTAATTTGATATATGGAAATAAAAACATTCAGGTATTAAAAATATAATGGATATTAGATTTAGATTCATGAAATTCAGAAAGATTGCTGGAATAATTTCTATTTCTCTTTTTATTATTTCAATAATTTCACTGGGTCTCAGAGGCTTAAGTTTAGGATTGGATTTCAGTGGAGGCACACTAATTGAAGTTTCTTATGAGACATCAGTTGATTTAGAAGACATAAGAGATACACTTCAGGCAAATGGTTATCCGGACTCTCAAGTAGTTAATTTTGGTACTAATCTAGATGTGCTAATAAAAGTTGCAGACCAAAGTGGAAATAGTTCTATAGGAGAGGATATTTTTAATATATTGAGTGATCAACGGGTCCCAATAGAACTTAAAAGAGTTGAGTTTGTAGGTCCGCAAGTTGGCGATGAATTAAGAGATCAGGGCGGACTTGGGATGTTAGTAGCATTATTTATGATTTTGATATATGTTGCGTTTAGATTCCAATACAAGTTTGCACTAGGTGCAGTTACAGCTCTAGCACACGATGTTGTAATAATACTTGGATTATTTTCTATATTTGGATGGGACTTTGATTTAACTGTTTTAGCAGCTTTGTTAGCTGTTATTGGCTATTCATTAAACGATACAATTGTTGTTTCAGACAGAATTAGAGAAAACTTTAGGACTGAACGTGTTCTAGAACCAATAGATATGATAGATCTATCACTAAATCAAACCCTTGGAAGAACAATTGTTACGTCTTTAACTACTTTATTAGTTTTATTTGCGTTGTTTATCTTCGGTGGAGAATTAATTAGAGGATTTAGTTTGGCTTTAATATTAGGAGTATTAATAGGAACATACTCATCCATATATGTGGTTGCTAATATGCTGATGTCTCTAACTCTTACTCAAGAAGATTTAGCTATTCCTGAGCCCGAGGGTGCTGATTTTGATGGAATGCCCTAGGGCTTTAGATAAGGCTTAATCGACTTTAAAACTGATTTATAGATTTTAGATGTTGTTGCAACAATATTATTTCCACCTATAAATTTAGGATCTCCATTAAAATTACTTACCAGAGCTCCACCTTCTTTGACAATTAAAGAACCTGCTGCGATATCAATTAGTTTAGTATCATATGCCCAAACACCATCCAATCTTCCAGTGCCCACATATGAAAGATCTAAAGACAAACAACCGCTTTCTCGCATATTCAGTTTTTGATTTGCAAGTTCTTTATAAGTCTTTTCAAATTTATATTCATTATCCTTAAATGATTTCTTATACGAAAGCATAGACTCTTCGAGGTTATTCTGTTCACTTGATCTAATCCTATTATTATTGAGATTAGCTCCTCCGCCATCATATGCAGAGAATTCTTCTCTTCTAATAGGATCAATAATCACCGCGCTTGTAACGGTATTTTCAATCATAGAGCATAAAGATAGGGAGAAATGTGGATAGCCGTTAATGAAATTTTCAACACCATCAATTGGTTTTAAAACCCAGGTTATATTTGAATTATTTATAACATGTCCTTGTTGAGTGCTTAAAAAGTTATCTTCTTTATAAAATTTTTGTATTTCTTCAAATACCAAATCTTCAACTCTTCTTTCAATTGCTTTCACATAGCCATCAGGCCCACCTTTTGAGGCATCAAGACTATGTACTTTTTTAACCGCAAATTCTAATTCAGCAGCACCTTTTCTAGCCGCAAGTTGGTTTACATTTAATAATGCTTCTTTTGACATGTCGCTATTGTAATAGAAATAAGGATAATAGTTATATGAGTTTACAAAGTAATTTAATTAACATTGTTTTAGTTGATACCATTCATCCTGGAAATATTGGGTCTGTTGCCAGAGCAATGAAGACAATGGGCCTGACCAGATTGTCACTTGTAAATCCTCGTGTTTTTCCCTCGGGCGATGCAAATGCATTATCAGGGAACGCAATCGATGTATTAGAAAACGCTCAAATTTTTTCATCTATCAAAGATGCAATTCAAGAAAGCACTTTTGTCTATGCAACTTCTTCTCGAGATAGATCAATTCAGTGGCCAATTACAGATGCAGCAGCTGCTGCAAAAGATATTCATAATGAAACTAATAATGATAAAGAAGTATCAATAATATTTGGTAAAGAGGACAGGGGGCTAACTAATGATGAATTAGAATATGCTAATAGATTAATTGAAATACCAGCTAACCCTGAATATCCAGTATTAAATTTAGCTATGTCAGTTCAAATTATTACTTATGAAATTTTTAAAGCTTCATCAGATAATAATTTAAAAGAATGGAGAGATTATCCAGAAGTTAATTCAAAACAATTGCAAATGTTAATTGATCACTTTATTGAAACCGCTGTTGATATCGAAGTGATAGACCCTGATAACCCTAAAAAGATTATTTCTAGAATAAAAAGAATGTTTACAAGACTTCAGCCCGATGAAATGGAGGCAAGTTTTATGAGAGGATTCTTATCAGGAATTAAGAAGAAATTAAAATAAATTTTGGTTTGATAATCTTTTATGATTCCATATAATACAAACCATCCAGTCCCGTTCGTCTAGAGGCCTAGGACACCGGGTTTTCATCCCGGCAACAGGGGTTCGACTCCCCTACGGGATGCCAATTTACTAAAAAGCCCATAAGAGTGGGCTTTTTTTTGTCATTAATATAGAATATCCAATATGAATAAATTTAAATTATTAACAAGTATATTGTTAATCAGTCTTTCTATTAGTATTTATTCGCAATCGTCTGATCAAGGTTCCTCATGGTGGGATAACACTAAAAAATTCATTAAGGATTCATCAAAGAATATTACAGAGATAGTAGCTAAAAATAGCTCTCTTGATGAAGAGGTTGAAGATTTACTTAATAAAGATTCAAATCAAGTAAATACAATTAATAAGATAGATGGCATTAGAGATTATGTTGCTAAATATGCGAGTTTAAAAGAGAAAGATATAGCTAATGGATGTCGCAATGGATTCTCTAAAGGTAATTGCAGAATTCAAATAGATAAAGTTTTAGAAGATATTGAAAAGATTGTTTTTGATGGTGAGATTATTAGTTATTCGAAGAAAATAAGACAATTAAAAGAAAGAATAATAGAGCTTGAGGAAGAAAAAGCTAATTTAAATGAAAGAAAATTTGGAGTTACGGATGAAGAAGAAGCAGCTCTGATAAAGCAGATATCAGATATAGATGTTTTAACAACAAAATTTTCAAGATATATAGAATTGCTTGAAAAAGATCTTCAGATAAAAATGAAAAATTTAGGAATCAGACTTTCAAAAGACCAAATAGAAGTAATGACTTCAAGAGTTGATGGAGATGATCTTGCTAAATCAATCGCAATATTTGATATAACTAAACAAATCTCAAACACTTTAGGCCAACTTATGGAAGATAACTCTTTTAGTAGCAATGCAACAACTAAATATTATGGAGTTTATTTAATCCTAAGTGAAATATTGGGTTTTGCTCAAAGAGAGTACATATCAAAAATTGAAAAGGCATATATAAGAAAACTAGACTTATATAAGCAATCTGGATATGAAAGTATAAATTATTCAAAAAAACAGATGCAAGAAGCTACTATGAAATCTAGCAAAGAAGCTTTTCAAAAAAATATAGAAGCAGAGGAATTTACAATAAAAGTTATTGATATCTATAAAGGAATTCTTATGGAACAAAAAGTACAACTTCAGAACGCCCTTAAAATCACTGATGAAAAAATTACGGTAGCATATTCCACATATAAAACTGCTTCGAATTCAGCAGCACTTATGTCTATAATGAATGATACCCAATCAACTTTTAATCAGATATTAGACATGCAGATACCAGATATTATTCCCTTTGACACTAAGGAACTTGAGGAAGAATTTAGAAACCTTTCCGATAAATTAAGTTCTCAGTAGGCGAGTGATATTAATAAATAATTTTTAAAGGAGAGCTTATGAGTATGTATTCAAATGTTGTTAGGTTTATTGTAAAAGATGGATGTGAACATAAATTTCTTGAAGTATTTAATACTTTTTCAAAAGAGCAAGGTGAAGTATATTCTATTCTTGTTCATACAGGCGAAAGAGAGTATGTCGCTGTTGGAACTTGGGAGTCTGAGGACGCTTTAGTTAATGCAAGACCAGCAATGATAGGCAATCTTGACAAGATGAGAGATTTATTGGAAGAGATTTCACCTGAGCTGGGTGTCACAGATCCAAGATCTGGAAAAGTTGTTACTGAGTGGAGCTGAGCAAATAACTTAAAAGCAGATGTTGCTAAAGAAAATTATCTTTATTTTTTGTATATTTGCTTCAAATCTAGCCTATACAAAAGAGTATATTATTGGATTTGGTTCTTGCATTGATCAAAATTACTCACAGCCAATTTGGGCTTCAATTAAGGATAAAAATGTAGATACTTTTATGTTTCTTGGAGATAACGTTTATGGAGATCATCCTTCTGGAAAGCTAGATAAATTAAAAAAAAGTTACTTAAGCCAGTCACATAAATTACCAAAATGGCTTAAAAATAAAAAAGTGGTTAGCATTTGGGATGATCATGATTATGGAATAAATGACGGAGGAGGAGATTTTAAAAATAAGAGAGAATCCCAAAAAATATTTTTAGATTTTTGGGATATCCCTGATAGTGATATCAGGCATTCAAGAGACGGATTATATTTTAATGAGCTAATTAATATAGATGGCTTTAAAATAAATCTGGTTGTTCTTGATACAAGATTTTTTAGATCTAAATTGAGTTCTAATAAGTCTCCGTATACCCCAACAAATAATCTAGACACAACTATTTTAGGTGACGTTCAATGGAGTTGGTTTGAAGAAGTTTTAGAACAAGAATCAGATTTAATATTAGTACTATCATCAATTCAAGTATTAGCAACGGAGCATGTTTTTGAAAAATGGGATTTATTTCCTCATGAAAGATCGAGAATTATTAAACTTTTAGATTCAACTCAAACCAAAAGTTTAATAATTTCAGGAGATAGACACAAAGGCGGATTATACAAAAAAGAATCTTTGGTTGAGTTAACTTCTTCCTCCCTAAATAAACCAATAACAGCTGCAAGAATTAGCAAGACTCTTAAATATATTCCAAAGTCAATTAAAGATCAGTTAATCGAAACAGACAAACTTCTGACCACAGACATCTATAATTATGAAAATTTTGGTTTAATTAAAATCAATACTCAATCCAAAGAAGTAGAGGTATCACTAAATGATATAAATGGCGATCAAATATTTTCTAGTAAGATTTGAAGTAATTACTTTTTATTTACTTCAGCATATACCTCACTAGAACCATCTTTATAAAGAATCAAAACATCATAAGCCATAAAACGATCCCCAACTTCCATACCAGGAGAGCCTAGGGGCATTCCAGGAACTGAAAGACCAATGGCTTCAGAATGATTTTCAGAAAGAAACTGAGTTATATATTTGCTTGGTATATGGCCCTCAAAAATATAACCATTTGAAGAAACTGCTGTATGGCAAGACCTATACTGAGGCTTTATATCATATTCCCTTTTAATATCTTCTAAACTTTGATGATCTTGTATATCGATTTTAAATTCATTACCTTTTAAATGCTCGATCCATTTCTTACAACATCCACAAGTTGGAGTTTTGTGAACTAGTAACATATTTTTATTATCAACATTCTCATTTGAAGATTCAAAAGAAAATCCAGAGATTGAAAATGAGCATATTAAAAATAATAAGTATTTTTTATTCATATTTATATATATCAAGCTATAAGTTTATATGAAATATTTTGTAAATAAAGTTCAAAGTTTTTAACCATTATCTCTATATCTAATGTATGATGCTTTTTTTAACTAAGGATATTTAATGAATATATATGTAGGTAACATTTCTTGGGGACTAACAGACCAAGATTTAGAAAACACTTTTGCTGAGTACGGTACCGTAACATCTGCAAAAATTATCACAGACAGAATGACTAACCGTTCCAGAGGTTTTGGTTTTGTTGAAATGAGCGATGGAGCTGAAGCTGCTATCGAGGCATTAAACGGAACTGAAGTTGACGGAAGAGAGTTAGTTGTTAACGAGTCAAGACCTAAAGATAAAAGCTAACCCAAACTTTCTAAAGCTTCTACCATTTTTTCCTGTACTTTTTGTACAGCTTTAAATGGTCTGATCATAACTTTAAAGTTTGTAATCTTTCCATCTTCATTCCACTCGATCATGTCAACACCGTTGACTGATATATCGTCGATGTATGTTTCAAATTCTAATACAGAGTTCATTCCATCATGAATTTCTTTTGTATATTTAAACTTTTCCATATTAAAGGAATCACCAGCTGCATGAAGGTACATCATAGTGATTTCTTTTCCCTCCATTGGGGTAAAAACAACCGGCGATGAAAAGACAGCATCTTCTGCAATTATTTTGTCTAATAAATTTAAGTCGTCACTTCCAACAACCTCATGCCATTTATGAATAAGATCTTTTGCTAAAGTCATATGTTCCCTATAAATTATAAAAATATGTCGATATGTATTAAATATAATAGTATCTTATCTACCTAGGAGTAAATTATGAAGAAATTTTTATTTTTAAGCATGCTTTTACCAATATTTGTTTTTGGTATGCATCACAAATCTGAACCAATTATTTTTTATCTTGATCTGGATGTTGCCGAAGGTAAGGCAGATGAGGTTGAAGATTTTGTTGACTATCTTGTTAGTGCGGTCAAGGAAACAGAACCAAAAACTATGTACTATAAATACTGGATTTCAAGTGATATGAAAAAAGTATCTTTAATCGAAATGTATAACTCAAATGAGGATGCTATTTATCATATGAATGCTTTTGCTGAAGCACCTCACAGAGATAGATTCTTAGAAACATTTATAGTTACAAACTTCCAAGTTCTTGGTGATACTAATGAAGAATTAAAAGAAGCTATGGCAGCTTATACAGACGATCATAGAACTCTAATTAATGGTTTCAAAAGAAAGAAATAGAAATCAGTATATATTTTTATGGATATTAAGTATTCAAAAACTAAATCAATTTTTTTTCTAATAGGTGGAGTTACTGGCTTTTTCATTATTTCTGGCGCGGGCTTTGAACAATTTAATTATCTATTGAAAGAAGAATTTACATCTATTTCAGAAAATTATATTCCATATGTAAGTCTTCCTCTTTTTTATGGCTCTCTTATTGGCTGTATAATCGGTATTAGCAAGGCTTGGAAGAGAATATTTAATTCAAATATTGTAATGAGTATAAATAAAGACGGTTTTTGGGCTGATCTTGATGATCAAAAAGATATAGATTTGAAATGGGAAGAGATTGATTCTGTAAGATTAAAGGTTAGAAAAGTTTCAGGCAGATATTTAGAATATTTAGTAATTACTCCTAAGGATATAAATATAGCTCAAAGAGTTAATCGCTTAAGTGGTCATGACTCATCAACTGCTGCCAGTTTTATGAAGTGGACAAAAAAAACTCTTGGAAGAGCTGCAAACGCTGGAATCTATGATCCACACAAACAGATTGCAATTCACTTGATGGGTTTTCAATATAAACCTGAAAAAATTTTTATTAAAATGGAAGAATGTTTTGAGGAGAATAAATAAATGAATGATAATCAAAAAATAGAAAGATGTATTGATTTATACTATGAGGGATGTTGTGAGTCAGACCCTGAAAAAATAAAGCAGGCATTTGATGAAAACGCAATGATTAGTGGATATTTGCCTGATGGTTTGCATGAGATGAATTTAGAGGAATTTGCTGGTTTTGTTGAAGCACAACAGCCATCACCTAAAGAAAAGGGCGATGAAGAATTTTTAGAAATAATATCCTGTCAAATAGTCGGAGATACAGCAATTGTTCAAATAAAAGAAGCGTACCTGGGAATGATTTTTATTGATTCATTCTCTTTTTTAAAAAAAGATGAAACATGGAGAATATATACAAAGCTATTTCATGTTGAATCATAAATAAAACATATATAAAGGAGTAAATTATGTTAATTAAAAATAAATTAGTGATAGCTTTTGTAATGAGTTTTCTATTCATTTCAAGCTGTTCAAATGAGATGGCTGTTGAATCATCAGCAGATAGTGGGAGCAGTAAGGCTTATGCAGAATTTATGGCTTGTACCGCAGGACCAGATTTTAATGCTGAAAATGCAATGAAAATGATAGGCGATTGGCAGAAATTAATTACAGCAGATTCACTTTTAGGCGCATGGGGCTATGTTCCAGCTGCTGATACTAATGCATTTGGAGATACGTTATGGTGGGAGTTGAACTGGAGTTCAAAAGAAGAGGCTGATGCAGAGTGGAGTGCATGGGTTCAAAATGAGGAGGCTCAAGCTTGGAATGAAGAATACTCTAATGTAATGGTATGCGATGGAGAAGGCAGAAATTCTTTTGACGCTGATTATCCAATAGCACCTGGAACATATGGCAGTACAAATGCAAGCGGATACTTTTATAGTGAATTTCATCAATGTGATTTTAATGAAGGGTCAGGAAGACCAGAAGCTGAAGCATTTTTGCCTGGTTTCTCTAATGCTGTAAGCAATTCGGATTACAGTGAAACTAACTACTCATATGGAAATTATTTTGCATATAAAAATGCAGATGGTTCGCATACTGACTCAGACATAGATTTCTTATGGGCAAACTTTACAAATAGTAAGGATTCTATGGATAAAGCAAATGAATCTTTTGAAAAAGATGTTAGAGCAGAGATGTTTCCATTATTTAGTGAATTTGCATCATGTGCCGAGGTTCCGGATGTTTATGATAGCTGGACTTTTTATAACAGCGAAGCAAAAGACTTTATGCCTGATTTCACCACAAGAAATTAAGTTTAAATAAAATTAGAAGCTGCTTTAGGCAGCTTCTTTTTTTTGTGGTACATTTTACATATTATGATTATTGGTGTTCCTGCAGAAGTTAAAAATAATGAAAATAGAATAGGGTTAACCCCATACTCTGTTAAATATTTATCGACTAGTGGTCATGAAATATTGGTTGAAAAAGATGCTGGTAAGAATATAGGATATTTTGATGATCAATATATTCAAGCTGGTGCAAAGATTATCAATACAGCTTCAGATTTATATAAATCTTCTGAGATGATAGTCAAGGTTAAAGAACCAATTCCTGATGAATATTGTTACCTAAGAAATGATTTAACTTTATTTACATACCTTCACTTAGCTGGAGATCCAGAAAATGCAAAGAAATTGATAGATACTGGAGTTACAGGTATTGCATACGAAACCGTAACCTCTGAAGATGGATCAATGCCACTCTTGGCTCCAATGAGCACAATAGCAGGCCAATTAGCATTTGTAGTTGGTTCATATCATCTTTTAAAACAGAATAAAGGAAAAGGCGTAATGATAGGGAAGATGGAAGATATTGAACCAAGAGTTGTAACTGTTATAGGCGCTGGAGTGGCTGGAACACAATCCATAGCAAAAGCACTAGACAATAATGCTTTTGTAAAAGTTCTTGATACATCACAGTCAAAATTACAGAAATTAGAGGAAAGCTTTGGATCTAAGAATATTGAATATATTTTTTCCACAAATGATTCTGTTCAATCATCAATCAATGATTCAGATTTAGTTATTGGAAGTGTTTATGTCGTTGGGAAAGAAGCTCCAAAAGTTGTAACAAAAGATATGCTTATATCAATGAATCCTGGAACAGTTATGGTAGATGTCTCAATTGATCAAGGAGGGTGTTTTGAGAGCAGCAGACCAACAACTCATGATAGCCCAACATTTATTCAGAATGACATTGTTCATTACTGTGTTACAAATATGCCTGGTGCGGTTCCTCTTACAGCTACTGAAGCTCTAAATAAAGTTACACTCCCTTATATACAAGACTTGGCTAATAAAGGGGTTGACATAGCTCTTTCTGAGGATGAACATTTAAGAAATGGCCTTAATATCAAAGATGGAAACATCATGCATCAAGGCGTAAAAGAATCATTAGAAAAAATTTAAGGAGAAAATATGGAAAAAGTTTTGGTAACTGGCGCAACAGGTTATATAGGCCTTCATTGTATTCATCAACTTTTAAATCAAGGATACGCAGTAAACGGATCAGTGCGATCTCCTGAGAGAAAAAATGAAATATTTGAAGCATTAAAAAATCACAATACTTCTACCGAGAATCTCAATATTTATACATTTGATTTAAATGATGATGAGGGATGGGATCAAGGTATGGAAGGATGTGACTATTTACTTCATGTTGCTTCACCAATTGCATTAGAGAATCACGATGAAGACTTTTTTGTAAAACCTGCTGTAGCAGGTGTAAAACGAGCAATGAAGTTTGCAAAAAAACATAACGTTAAAAAAGTTGTATTAACATCTTCAGTAGCGGCAATTTATGAAACAATGGAATCAAAAAGTTACTATGATGAAACCGATTGGTCTGATCCAGAGAATCCAGCTATCAGTCACTATTCTAAAAGCAAGACCCTTGCTGAAAGAGCTGCATGGGAATTTATTGAAAATGAAAATGATCCTTTTGAATTAGCTGTAATAAATCCTGCATTAGTTATTGGCCCATCTCTTTCTGGTGATCTTGGAGAGTCAAATAAAGCAATTATGATGGTAGCAACAGGCAAAATGCCTGTGGCGGTTCCTCTTCAATTTGGATATGTCGATGTAAGAGATGTGGCCGCGGCTCATATTTTAGCAATGCAGAATCCAGCTAGCAATGGAGAGAGATTTGCTTTAGCTGAGAAAGATTTATGGTACAAAGACGTTGCTCAAGTTTTAAGAAGTAATGGTTTTGATAAAGCCCCAACGTTCGCCGTTCCAGTTTGGCTTGCAAAGATATTGGCTATTTTTAGTAAGGAATTAAAGCTTACAATACCTTATCTTGGGAGATTAAGAAGTGTTAAAAATACTTCAAAAGCTAAAGATATCCTTGGATGGAATCCAAGACCAGCAGAAGAATCAATAATAGAAATTGCTCAACAAATTCAAGATATGGGACTAATTAAATAATACCTGGAATAATTGCTTTTCTGTTTTTAGGATAGTCTTGAAATTTATTTTTATACCATTTGTGGTGAGAAATCGCTCTTGGAAATAAATTTGCTATTACCCATATCAAAAAAACTATTCCAGAAATACTCCAAGTTAATATTGCCCAACCCATCCATTCAATAATTTCGCCGAAATAATTGGGCGCAGAAATATATCTATATAAGAATCCGTTGGGAATGTGATATCCAGGACCTTTTCTTTTTTTCATATATGCTATGTAATAGTCTGATTTTATATTTATAAACATTCCCATTAAAAATAAAGTTAGCCCAACAACAAACGCAGGACTTGAAATCCAATCGGAAGCATATTCAGTAAAATAAAAAATACCAAATGCTTGAATGCTTACATTGATAATATTAAAAAAGAAAGCCGATAAAGCTATGGAAATTGGCATTTTTGGATTAGTCATTTCAATAGCAAATGGGTAAATAAAAGTTCGATGAATATAGTGCATTAACCATAATAATAAAAAAATTTCATGCACTACTTGAAGTTGATCTCTTACTATTAAGCCATAAACAATCATTAAAATCACACAAGGTGATTCCATTACAACCCAACCAAGTCTTGCAGGAATTGAAATTCCCCAACCTTCTTTAATATGACGACCGTAAGGAGCATTTTCATAAAAAAGATATGTAAAGGTTGCTATTGCAATTACTACCCAGATTGTTATTAATATATAAAAAATATCCATTTAATTATTAAACAAGTTTACAGTTATGATTCTAAATCATAAACTTGTTACTTGATTTATTTTTGGGGAGATTTATTTGTGAAAAATTATGATTTTATTATATTAGGCGCAGGCTCCGCAGGATGTGTTCTTGCAAATAGATTAAGTTCGAACCCTAATTTTAGTGTTTGTTTGATTGAAGCAGGTTCTAAAGATAGCGACCCACGAATACATATACCTATTGGTTTTGCATTTTTTGGCGCAAATAATCCAGTGAGTTGGAATTATGACACTGTTCCACAAAAAGAATTTGAAAAAGTTGTTGTTGCTGAACCTCAAACCGCAGTAGTTGATTCTGCTGGAGGGGTTCATAATGTTGAGGCAGAAAGCATGGAACACAGGAGAGGATTTCAACCTCGTGGAAAGACTCTTGGAGGTTCAAGCTCAATTAACGCCATGTTGTACGTAAGAGGGCATAAATGGGATTATGATCACTGGTCAGAATTAGGTAACGACGGATGGTCTTATGATGAAATTTTACCTTATTTTAAAAAAGCCGAACATAATGAAATGTTCGACAATGCATACCATGGTCAAAATGGCCCTTTAAATGTTTCTAAAATTAGACACGAAAACAAACCGGTTCAAGATTTTGTTAAATCAGGTTCTGAAGTATATGGATTTAACGAAGATTTTAACGGAGAAAATCAAGAGGGCATAGGATTTTATCAATGCACTCAGAAAGACGGAAAAAGATGTAGTGCTGCAAAAGCTTATTTGACACCAATCTTGGACAGAGAAAACCTCACTGTTATGACAGATACAAACGTCAATAAAATCATTATTAATAATAAAAAAGCTTCAGGAGTTGAATGCATTAATAAGGATGGTGAATATTTTACAATTAATGTTAACAAAGAGGTTCTCCTATCATCAGGTGCTTTTGGCTCTCCTCAAATCATGCTTAGATCTGGAATTGGTCCTGCTAACGAAATACTAAAGCATGATCTTGATCATCACCACGAACTACCTGGTGTTGGAAAAAATTTACAAGATCATATTGATTACCTAACTGTTCACAGATATAACTCAATAGAATTAATTGGAATGTCAGTTAAATCAATTTTCTTTAAATTTCCTATAGAAATATTAAAGTATATGTTTAAAAAAACCGGATTATTTACCTCAACTATTGCAGAAGCAGGTGGTTTTATTAAATCTAAAGAAAATAAAGATATCCCTGATATTCAATTACACTTTATTCCAACAATGGTTGTTGATCATGGTAGAACTCAACTTTGGGGACATGGCCTAGGTTGTCATATGTGTCTTTTAAGACCAAAATCAAGAGGAGAGGTTACTTTAAACTCTTCTGATCCCTTTGAAGATCCAAACATTGATCCAAAATTTCTATCTCATCCAGATGATATGAAAGACATGATTGCTGGATATAAAAAGATGATGAAGGTTATGAATAAAGATTCTTTTTCACAATACACCAAAAATCATAGTATGAGGCCAATAGATATAAATAATGAAGCTGAAATTGAACAAGCAATCAGAGAAGAAGCTGACACGGTATATCATCCAGTTGGCACCTGTAAAATGGGCAATGATGAAATGTCAGTAGTTGATATGAAATTAAAAGTTCATGGAATTCAAGGTTTGAGAGTTGTAGATGCATCAATAATGCCGACTTTAATAGGAGGAAATACAAATGCTCCAACGATAATGATCGGTGAAAAGGCTTCAGATATGATAATAGAAGAATGGAAATAATATGGGAAAAATTCTTCTCACAACTACTATTTTTATTATTTTATTATTAACTTCCTGCAATAGAGATTCTAATGCTAATGTATCTGTCATAAGCTCATGGCTCAATAGTGCAAGCCAATTTGAGGGCCTTTGGTTTTTAGATAAAGAAAAAACAACCGATTCATGTCTTTCTGCTATTGATATACAAAACTCAGAAGAGTTAGATCAAGAATACAGTTTTTGGGATGACGTATTTGAAAATACTTATTCATCATTAGCATGTTCAGTCCTAATAGAAACAGGACTGAATAAACAATTAATTATAAAAAATAATGAATTTAAACACCCATATATATTAGATGAGCTAAAATCAATCTGTTTTATCAAAAGAGGCGGTAATTTTTATTGTGGTCAAAATGAATCATCTGCAACAAGCATAATGGGAAATATCAAAAAACAAGAATCGTTACTAATTTTAGAATTTGAAAACAGCTTGGGTGAAAATGAAAATATTAGACTTATATACAAAAAAGAATGAGCAATAGAAATTTAGTCTTAATGATTTTGCTTTTTAGTATTAGTACTTCAGCTGATAATTCTTTGTTAATAGATGTTCGAACAATTAATGAATTTGAATCCGGTCATATAGAAGACTCATTAAATATTGAATGGCAAAATATTTCATCTATTAAAAATAAAATTATAACAGATCAAAAAATATATCTTTATTGTAGAAGCGGACGTAGATCTCAAAAAGCGACAGAAATTCTTCTTGAGCTTGGCTATAAAGATGTTACAAATCTTGGTGGTATGAAAGAAGCAAGCGAAGTGCTAAATAAAAAGATCATTCAATGAAGAAATTTTTTAGTTTTTTATCCAAATACTCAAATAAGAAAATCATATCTTTTGATGGGGGTGGTGTAAGAACGATCGCATCCCTTGTTTTTTTAAAAAAGCTTGAAGCAGAGAGTGGAAAAAAAGTAGTTGATATTTTTGACATGTTTATTGGTACCAGTGCCGGTGCATTAAATGCAGCATGTTTTGCTTACGGAGGTTTTTCAGCAGATAAAGTTAAACGATATTGGTCAAAAGGTTATCTAGATAGAATAATGAAAACTTCTTTTTTTTGGGACAAAGCATCATTGATTCAAGCGAGACCAAGATATGAAAATGAGGGGAGAATTAAGGTACTTAATGAAATTTTTGGCGACAGTACTCTTAAAGAATCCATCAAACCCTTTTTATCTTTTGCTTATGATATTGAGAAAAGAGAACATGTGGTATTTGATTCAATGAATACACCTGATATTTCATTTGTTGATGCAGTAGCTTCATCTAGCGCTGCCCCAATGTATTTCCCAACTTATCAAATGCAAAATAAATCATGGATGATTGATGGGAGTATTGTTAGCAATAATCCAACACTAATTGGTTATTCCTATGCAAAAAAAATACTGGAAACAGAAAATATTAAAGTCTTTAGCCTAGGTTCAGGACAAAATAAAAATAAAATTAGTGGCTCAAGTTCCAGTAAATGGGGAGGCGTAGGGTGGTTAAGAAATGATATCATTGGAATGTTGTTGGATTCAGAGATTCACAACTCTATTTCACAAGATATATTTAAAGACAATTACTTGAGAATTAATTCCCCTAGAGGCGAAATAAATAGATTTCTAGATGATGATTCTGATGAAAATCTCGAAAAAATCCATCTTATGGGTATGGAATGGTGGTCAAAATTTGGAGAGGATGCATTGAAATTTATCGAAGATTAGTATTTATTTATATATAAAAATTAGATATTAACTTGACATCATTTCTTCAAAAAAGTTTAATACATTTCATCAAATATACATTTATAACCTAGGGGGTTAACAGTGAATCGATATTTATTATCATTGGTACTTTTATTACCAATAACAACAGTTATTATTGCTCAAGATAATGAACAGGAAGAAGTTGAAGAAGTCATAGTAAGTGGAGTTAAATCCAGTTTAAAAGATGCTATCGATATTAAAAGAAAGAATGTTGGAGTTGTCGATGCTTTGACAGCACAAGATTTAGGTAAATTTCCTGATGGAAATCTTGCTGAAGCACTTTCAAGACTAGTAGGCGTAACAACTGAAAGAAGTAATGATGAAGGTACTAAAGTAACAGTCAGAGGTCTAGGACCAGAATTTAACCTCGTAACATTAAATGGTAGAACTATGCCAACAGTTCCACCTCAATACGGTGGCGGAAGATCATTCAATTTTGGCGATATCTCATCTCATGGAGTGTCTGCAGTTGAGGTATATAAATCTGCTAATGCTGTTTTGCCAACTGGTGGATTAGGCTCAACTATTAATATGGTTACAGCTAAACCAATTGGTGCAGATGAGGGCGGCGCAGTTAGTTTCAGAATGAATCATCATACTAAAAATGTTACTGGCGATGACCTTACACCAGAATTAGATTTCATTTTTATTACTAATGGAGAATATTTAGGTGGCTCATGGGGTCTATCTGTATCTGGCTCTCATCAAGAAAGACATAATAGAGAAGAAGGTACCAATGAAATTACATGGTTACCAAGCGATGTTAGAGGAGGAACGGTTCCTTCCACAGCATCAATTTCATCTTCTAATCAAAGATCTGATGGGGTTTATTTTTACCCTGAATCACTATCTTATAAATTCAAAGATAATCAAAGTGAAAGAGATAATCTTCAAACCACACTTCAATATGAGTATGGAAAAATGGTTACAACTGTTGATTACACCGTATCAAGCACAAGTTTTGATTTCACAGGTATCACAACTGGATCATATTTTGCTGGTTGGAATACAACACAAATGACTATTAATGAAAGAGGTGCCGTTATTCAGGGTACATCAGAAGCTGCTGGTAATGGTGATAGTTGGACTAATGATTTTGAATATGGCAGTTCATCAACTAATAATAAGTCAGTTGGTATAAATTTTGATTATCAAGTTAATGATAATTTAAATATGACTCTTGATTTTCATGACTCAAGTGCTGGATTTAAAGGTACGCCTGGAGGGACTCAAAATAATGTTCTTGCTTTCTCTAATGGCGCGTGGCCAGGATGGGGTTGGTGGCCAGTTCAAGAAGCATCAGGTTTTTTAAGAGCTAGATCCTTTGACTTCAATAATAAGGTTGGAGCTTTATCATGGAATATGGATAAGAACTTTCAGGGTGCAGATACTGGAGCTACTGAATTTGACGGTAGCGATATGGGTCCAAGACAAGCATTCTTAAATTATCAAGATCGTGAAAGCGAGTTAAATCAGTTACAACTCATAGGAAATTGGGAAAATAATGACGGAATAATAATGGAATCTCTGAGTTCTATACAGTTTGGTATGTCTCAGATGGAAACATCATTCAGAAACCAAAAATGGTTCAATCAATTAGTAAATGGAAAGCTTGCTGATGGCGATCCAGTAATGATGACCTATGCATTCATGCCTGATGATGTGTGGACAAAAGTTAATGTTCCAGGATATTTGGGATCAGGTACACCTTTTTATTATTTGAATATCTCTAAAGAAGACGCTTTGTACTGGTTTGGTGCAGCGGGTTTTGTAGGAGATTTTTCTTCATCTGATGGAAGCTGGTGGAATAATAATAATACTCCATATCAATGGCCTTCAGAGTGTATCGCAAATGATGCATTTGATGCAGATGGAAATCCTAACGGATTAGGTTCTAATGTTGGATACGATGGAAACAGGTCTTCAACACGTGGTGTTGTTGATGGATGTTATGGCGGCAGAGATTCAAATGGAATTATTGTTGAAGAACTGAATTCTTTATTTGTTAATTTCAATTTTGATACTGAAATGAATGGAATTCCGGTTAGAGCACAACTTGGTCTTAGATATGAAGAGGAAGAAAGATCATCAACTGCTGATACCACAGTTCCAACTAATACTGCATGGAGTTTAGGTGCATTTATGTATGGCGATAAGGTTGGAGTTATAACTGCCCCAACTACATATACTGGAAAAGGTAGCTCAGATTATTTTTTACCTAATTTAAATATGACTTTTGATCTTGATGATAAAAGGGTTGTTAAGTTTGCGCTAAGCAAAACTATTGCAAGACCGAGTTTAGAGCAATTAGACTCAACTGTAAGTGTTGGAGCTTTTGATTCTAGATATCCTTTGACTTTAGGAACAGGTAATCCAGACTTACAACCATATGAGTCAGTAAATTTAGATTTAGCATATGAATACTATTATGCAGAAGGTAGTTATTTTGCTGTTAACTATTTTAGGAAAGATATTACAGACTATCACGGATCTGGTTTAAGAAGCGGACCATTTAATGGAGTAAGAGATGTAACTCGAGGACCAAGAGGCGCATTAATCGTTCCAGAAAATGATGATGCTTTATGCCAATGGACAGCCAGCCAAGGTTACTGGGCCTGTGGATGGTCAAATGCATATGATTGGGCCTGGTTAGTTAATACAGGTTTTTCTTTTGGTTGTAATGGCTCTACTGATTGTATTGCTGATGCTAATAATGGAAATGCAGTATTTATTGGTAATTCAGATGATCCATTTTACATATTTAATCTAGCTCAACCTGTTAACAAATATGATGGTGTATTGGATGGATTTGAGGTAGCAATTCAACATTTATTTGATAATAATTTTGGTGTTTTAGCTAATATGACTTTAATTGGTGGAGATACTGATGCTGATAGAGCGGCTTTGGGTGAGCAGTTTGCACTTCCTGGATTTGGTGATGCGGCTAACCTATCTGTTTTTTATGAAGATGAAAAAATGTCAGCAAGACTTTCATATAATTTAAAAGGTGAAACTTATGCAGGAATGGATCAATACAATCCTTTGTATGTTGTTGAAAGAGCTCAAGTAGATTTCAATGCTACATATAATGTTTCAGATAATACACAAGTCTTTTTTGAAGCAATCAATATTACTGATTCAGAAGTTGAGCTTTATTCAAGATATGAAGAAATGACTTTCTTATATCAAGATCACGGACCTATTTATAAGGCTGGATTTAGAGTGAAATTTTAATATAATTTTATGAATTAAAAGAGGGCTCTTTAGCCCTCTTTTTTTTCATTGAGATATAATTTGTATGTGAAAATATTTAAATTATTTATAGTATTAATTTTCATTACTTCCTGTGGAGGAGGTGGAGGTGGTGGAAGCGCGCCTCCAGTTCCATTTGCGATAACCCTAGCATCAAGTAGTTCTATCTCAATTGATGAGGACACCACATACACTGGAAATGTAACCGCAACTGCTAACGAGCCTGTAACACTACAATATGAATTAACCTCATCAACCACTAATGGGGTTTTAACTTTTTCAGGAACAGGAGTAATTACTTATAACCCAAATGAAAACTTTAATGGCCAAGATCAGTTTTCATATTCAGTTACTGCAGTAGAAAAAAGTGTTACAAGAAATAGCACGGTAACAATAACAATTAACCCAGTAAATGATTTACCAACAATATCGATGGATTCAAAATCAAATTTAGATAAGAATAATTTAATTTTTAATTCTAATCCAAGTTTTTCAGTTACATTTTCTGATATTGATAATGAAGATGCAGATTTAACCTTCAGTGCAACAGTAAATGATGAGTCTGTTCCAACAACATTTTCATCAACTGGTGAGGGTAAGGGCGATATAGTTTTAGATTTATCAACATTATCAAAGGCGGGTCTACTTGATGCAGAGATAATAGTCTCTGATGGTATAGATTCAGATAATGATTTTTTCAATACTTGGTTTATTTCTAATAAACAAATCGTAACAGTTGCACAAGATGATGATAAAAGTGATGGGTTTGATTCAGGAACCACAACCAATAAAGATTATTATGTTTATTACCTTGTTGGAGGTGGAGATACTTTTGGTAGAACCGATTACTTATTTGTAGCTGATTCATTAAAACCAGATCCCAACGATGACTCAACCCCAGATTTAGATAGTTTTCGAGAAGCTTTGCTAAAGTCTATTAATGCATTAAATGATTCCGATGCATCAGAATTTTTTACTGGTTATTTTGATATTGTTGTTGCTGAACCAGTTAATCCTGATGGAACTTCCTTAGCTTCAATAGAAACTGGTTGTTATGACTGGGATGAAGATGTTTATTGTATTGGTTCAGGAGATATTAATGATTCCGTATTTGATGATCTTTTTTCAGATCATGATTTAGTTTCAGTTTTAACCATGATTGATGGAAGGGGTGTTAATTTAGGTAATACTAATATTCAAGAAATCAAACCAAGAACTGAATATACATTAATGCATGAACTTGGTCATGCACATGGTGAAATGGGTGATGAGTATATAACTACTGATGATAGAGATGTCAGTCAATGGGCTGATAGAAATGTGAATACAACAACCCAATCCGATCCTGGGCTTGTGAAATGGAAACATCACATTGATGACATAATGAATGTTGCTGGTAAAGATTTTAAAGTTTGTTACAACTATGCTGATGGCACTATCTATGATGACGGAGAAGACGCAACAACATGCGATTGTTTATTTAATGTTTATGATGCTAACGGCAATAGGACTGGAAGAAATCCCGAATGCAACACAGTAGGATTATTTGAAGGAAATTATTATGGTGAGACAGATAATTTTCGACCTAAATATTGGACAATTATGGAAGGAGGTATCTTGAGCTATGGAGAAGTAAATACCGAAGGGTTTGCAATTGGGTCTATTCACAACCAGGGCTTTGTTGATGGTGATGATGTTAGTTTTGTTCAAGATGCATCAAATAATAATACTGGCTTTGAGATTGATATAGATGTTGCATACGATACCTCTAAATTAAAACTTCAGTGGTATATCGATGGGGTTCTTGATAACTCAAAAGAAAATCAAACTTCAATTGTATTTAATAGACCAAGCGATAATAGTGTAAAGGTATATACATGGAGAGTAGAGGATTTAACAGGTACGGTGTCAGCTCCAGATGATGTAACAGATACTGAAGATTTCTATGAAGGCTTATTTAATTCAGATTTTTACTGGTGTGATAGATCTAGTGGTTCATGTCAGTGGGGATACAACCCAACAGATAGAACTCAATATCACTATGGATATATAAATGGACCCATGGGTGGAACATGGGGTATTAATTGGGCAAGGTGGTAATCAAATGAGAATAATAAATTTAATAATATTTTCAATATTCATTGTTTCAATAACTGCAGATGACTTAATACAAGATTTTCAAATCAAAAAGCTACATGTCAGCCCTATTGAAGATGCATATGTTGTATCTTTCAAAGCTAGTTCTAACTCATTTATTTTAGAAGAAATAAAAATCAAAAAACCTAAAAAAAGAACTCTTAAAAAACTTAGATTTGTTAATGATGATGATGAATTTGCAATAAAAGTTTTTGATAAGGAAGGAATTGAGTTGATAACTATCGGCATAGGAAATCCTTTTTATGCAACTTACGAACATATTGGATATGAGGATAGACAATATATGGGTGGCCCTGTTTCTTCTGCAGATATTGAAATTGCAATTCCTTTACAGTTTGAACCAGCAGTATTTATAATTTCTAAGAGAAATAGCGTTGGCAAATTTAACGATTTTCAAGAAATATCACTCCCATAAATCCAAAATTCAATCTTCTTGAAAGCAATACACTAAAAGAGTATATTAACCAACCAATGCGGTACTAGCTCAGTTGGTAGAGCGTCTGCTTGCCAAGCAGAAGGCCGCCGGTTCGAGACCGGCGTACCGCACCAATTTATATCTAAAATATTTATATAATTCTGAACTTATATTAATTTATTAATGTATTATTAATATTCATATTTTAGGAGAGAAAATTATGAAAAAATTTATTTTTAGCTTATTTGCTATTTTTTTAATATCGTCTCAATCAATCTTTGCTGCAGGCTACTTGGCAACTTACTCGATGAAGGTATCAAACCCAGCTGCGTATGTTGAAGCTCTTGATGAGTTAATGAGTACTGATTGGGGTAAATCATTTGCTGGAGATGTTTCACTTCATCAATATGCTTTCAATGGTTATGATGATGCTACACATGTTGTTGTATTGAATTATGAAAATTCTGAAAGTTTAGGTGCTGGGACAGAGTCTTTTACGGACCCTGTATTTTTATCATTTTTTGCTAAAACTGCCTCAATGGCAGAGCCGGTAGAGCAAACCTTAAACATGAAATTAATAAGTGTATACAATGAAAATCCTGAAGAAGATCAAGTCTATACAATATATAGAATGCAAGTAAAAGATGCAGCAGGGTATGCTAAAGAATACACAAAGCTTACAAAGGCCCAGGTCGATGCAGGTAATATTGATGGCAGTTATGGTTTAAGACAATTAGTAGCAGGAGATACTAGGTACTATACTCATTATGCGTATACGAGTGCTGGAAGTGTTGCAGAAGCTATGGCATCAGCAGAAACTTTATATAGTAGCGATTCTTTTGCAAAATTTTCAGATAAAGTTAGTGATAACAGAAGAGTTATGAATATTTCAATTCTAACTAATGTTACTAATTACCCTGCAAATTAACCTATTAAATTTTCGTATAAAGGGAGCTTTTTGCTCCCTTTTTTATTTTTAGCTAATTTATAATATATTCAATGCATATTTATAGAGTTCTATTAGCCTTTTTTTTACTTTCATCTTGTGGAGGAGGATCTTCAAGTTCAGATAATCAAATCAATACTCCAACAATTCAAACACCAAGCTTAACAAATGAAACATGCTTAAATACCCAAGTAACAGCTCTTAAAAGATGTAATTTAGTTCATGACAGTATTGAAAGATTTTATTATATATATGAGCCGCCTAATCTTGATACCAATTCCAGCATTGCTGTTTTATTTGCACTTCATGGATATGGCTCTTCAGCTATGACCCACTTTAACTACACCAACTATGAGCCTATAGCTGATGCAAATAATTTTATCGTTGTATATCCTCAAGGCACAACTAACAATGGTTTGAATACTCACTGGAATAATGGAGGTTGGACTTCTAAAAGTACTGCTAAAGATATTGAATTTATTGATACAGTTATAGATTATCTTAAACAAAAAATTTCAATCGATGAAACAAGAATATATTCCTCGGGGATGTCTAATGGTGGTTATATGAGTTATCACTTAGCCTGTAATCTTGATAATACTTTTGCTGCAGTTGTTTCTGTTACAGGTTCAATGACTAATGATACTTTCGATAGTTGTTCACCATCACATCCTACTGCTGCAATGCAAATTCATGGAATTCAAGATGCAACTGTTCCTTATCTAGGAAGTGGATGGTCAAAAAGTATAGATGACGTGATTAATTACTGGGTGAACTATAATTCTTGTGATAATGAACCTGAAAGATTAATTAAATACTCTAGTCAAATGGGACTAATAAATTTTGATACCTACAGCAGTTGTTTAAATAATGTGAATGTTAAATTAATCCTTCATCCAGAGATGGGTCATAATTGGCCATATATACAAAATTTCAATATAGATGCCAGTCAAGAAATTTGGGATTTTGTATCAAAATATGATTTATACGGTTTAAGAAATTAGTTACAAAAAATATACATATTTCTAAAAAATTTCATTACATAAGTGTTATATTAATAGGTCGTTTTATTAAATAGAGGAGAAAAATTATGAGATTTTTATTATTTTCAATGTTGATATTTTCTATATCAGCTTTTGCTCAAGAAGAGTCTTCAAGAGAGCCAGCACCTGGTGTAACTGAGTTAACCGTAATTAAAGTTAAAGCTAACTATATTGGCGACTATATGGATGGTATTGAAAAAACTTGGGTAGCATCTAATCAAATAGCAAAAGATATGGGCAAAATTGTCGATTATGGAGTTTATGTTGGAAACAATAACTATGTATATCTAACAGTCCAGCATGAAAGCTATGCTTCTATGGACTCATCTTATTGGTCTGAAGAAGAAACAGATGAATTTCAAGAAAAATTTAGAAAAATAATTTCACAAGACGATCAAACAACTACTGCGCAATCCTATGAGGATATTCGTGAGATTGTAAGAGTTGAAATGATTAATCAAATAATTTTTAAATAGGAGATATATATGAAATTTTTGTTAAGTTTAAGCTTGCTTTTAAGTTTTAGTATTTTTGCTGATGATCATGACTCAGCTGAATCTGAATGGAATGTTGCTGAATACTATTTAAGTGTTTTTAAAGAAGGAAAAGACATGGATGATATGATGAAATGGGCAGCAAAGTGGAATGATTGGGCAAATAAAACCGATGATTTCAAGGACTACACAGCTGCTATGCTTGTTCCTTATTATCATAGTGGGGAGCAGCCACATGATTTTGTTTGGGTTGGAATAAGTCCTAATCCAGAAGCTCATTTTAAAGGAAATGATCATTGGTTTAACAATGGCACAAAACTTCTTGAGGAGCTAAACAAAATTTTAGAATCGGGTAATCAAACTACATATACATGGCAAAGAGTTGTTTCTCAAACACCTGGTGGCCAAGCTTCATATGCAGTTTATTCAGATTGCAAACTTGGAGAGGGAGTTTCAACTGACGACTTTTATAATGCTTATAAAGCTTATGCAAAAGCAGCAAAGAAACTTGGTGATGTTGCTGGAAGGAAAATGATTTTCCCACAATCTGGCGTTCCTTCGACTTGGGATTATGATTTTGTGCAGTTAGTTACTACAGAAACTATAGCTGATTATGGAAAAAACTGGACAAACTTTTGGAGCGAAGCAACTGCTGAAAGCATGCCAGAGCTTAAAGCTTTAACTGATCTAGGTGGCTCTTGTGAAAATGAAAGAACTTACGGTATTGTTCCAGTAAGAAATTAAAATTTTTTTAATTAAGAAAAGGAAGCTAAATGCTTCCTTTTTTTTTATTCATAAAAATGCATAATAATTTTGTGAGTATCTATAAAAATCATATCGCAATTATAGGAGCTGGTATATCTGGGCTTACTTTAGGAATTGTTTTAAAAAAGGAAAAAATCCCTTGTGTTATTTTTGAAAAATTCTCTTCAATAAGTGAATATGGTGCCGGAATATCGATATCCCGAAATGGGCAAAAAGTTTTAAAGGAGTTAAAGGTTTTAGATGAGTTGAAACTTGTTTCAGGTAATCCAAAAAAAGCAAATTTTATTTATGCTAATAATGAAATTACTTCTTTAGATATTGATCATATTACTACTTCAAGGAAGGCGCTCCATAAAGTTCTACTTGAAAAATACTTATCAGCCAATGGAGAGATAAATTTTAATTTTGAATTAACTGATATAGATATTAATAACAAATTATTATCATTCTCAAATAATAAAAATTTTAATGTCGGACATATTGCTGCATGCGATGGGATTAAATCAATTTGTAGAAAATCAGTGTTAGAAAATAAATCAAAGCCATCGTATAGCGGATACTCTGTATGGAGATCGATAATTAACGAAAAACAAAATGAAGTAGAATTTCATTTAGGACCATGCTTTCATGTAGTCACATATCCTATTAATAGTTCAAAAATGAGTTTTGTCGCGGCCTTTAAATCACATAAAGCTAGCATAGAATCATGGAAATCAAAAGGAAGTTTTAATGATCTCCAGAAATTATTACCTAAATATATTTTAGAAAAATACTCATCATTAAAAAATAATGATGAATTATATAAATGGGGTGTTTATATAAGAGAAGATGTAGATACTTTATATATGAAAAATATAACTTTCCTTGGTGATGCAGCCCATCCAATAGTTCCTTTTATGGGCCAGGGAGGTTGTTTAGCTCTTGAAGATGGATATATTTTTGGAAATTTAGTAGCTAAATACAAAAATGATATAAAAAAATCTCAATTACTATATAAGGATTTAAGATTTAATAGAGTAAAGAAAATTCATCGTGAATCTTTAAAACAAGGCAAATTAAATCATCTCAAAAATCCAGTTTTAATCTTTATTAGAAATTCATTGATGAAATATACAAATATTATTCATATTATGACTAAAAAAATTTGGGATTATGATTCAAAAGACATAATAAATAAGGTTATTAATTAATAATTTGTTTTTTGACTAAGCTATAATTGGATTAATGAAATTCATAAATGAATTAAAAAACTTTTTAGGTTTCAAAAACTCGAAACCTAAAGAGATATCACTAAAAATATCGACACATCTAAGCGATTTTGTGAATGATGAAGTTCTTCCAGGATTAAATTTTTCATCTAATTATTTTTGGTCTTCATTTGAAAATATTCTTGATAAATTTTCTAAACGAAATATAGAACTCTTAGTTAAAAGAGAAGAATTACAAGGCTTAATTGATCAATGGCATATAGATACAAGAGATTCTGGTTTTAAACTAGAGGAATATAAAGAATTTTTGACTAAAATTGGTTATTTGGTACCTAGAAGCAAAGATTTTTTAATTACCACTAGAGACGTAGATCCTGAAATTAGAAAGATTGCCGGGCCTCAACTTGTTGTTCCTGTGATGAACGCAAGATTTGCATTAAATGCGACTAATGCAAGATGGGGCAGTCTTTATGATGCTTTATATGGAACAGATATTATTGATGAGGAGGAAGGAGCACAAAGGGAGGGTGGATATAATCCAATTAGAGGAGGGAAAGTTATTGCTTTTGCAAAAGACTTTTTAGACCAAACTATTCCTTTAAATATTGGTAAATATAAAGATGTAATTAATTTTGAATTTATTAATAGCAAGCTTTCTTTAACACTCATAGATAAATCAAAAACAAATTTAAAAGACGACAATCAATACATTGGTTATATGGATAAAGGATCAGGAGCATATGGTCTTCTATTTAAAAACAACAACTTACATTTTGAAATACAAATAGATAGCTCTCATCCAATTGGTCAAGACGATCCAGCAGGCATAAAAGATATATTGATGGAATCAGCAATTACTACAATTCAAGATTGTGAAGATTCAGTAGCTGCTGTAGATGCCGAAGACAAGATTATTGTTTATAGGAACTGGTTGGGATTAATGAAAGGAAATTTAAAAAGGTCTTTTGATAAAAATGGTAAATTTATAACTAGAGAGCTAAGCCCTGATCGAAAATACCTTTTAAAAAATGGAAAAATGATCTTATTACCTGGAAGAAGCCTGCTTCTTGTAAGGAATGTAGGACATTTAATGACAAATCCTGCTATTAAAGATAAAAATGGCAATGAGGTTCCTGAAGGCATTATGGATGCATTCTTCACTACATGCATTTCAATTCATGACATTATTGGTAATGGTGTTTATAAAAATTCAAAAACTAAAAGCATCTATATAGTCAAACCAAAAATGCATGGTCCTGAAGAAGTACAATTTTCTTGTGATTTATTTGAAGAGATTGAGAAAGTATTTAGTCTTCCTTTAAATACTATCAAAATAGGAATAATGGATGAGGAAAGAAGAACGACACTAAATTTAAAAGAATGCATAGAAGTTGCGAAAGAAAGAGTAATTTTTATAAATACAGGATTTTTAGATAGAACAGGTGATGAAATTCATACAAGTATGGAAGCTGGTCCTATGGTTCCAAAGGCTGATATGAAAAACGAAGAATGGATTAAGGCTTATGAAAATTGGAATGTAGATATAGGTTTGGAAACTGGATTTTTGGGAAATGCACAAATTGGAAAAGGTATGTGGCCAATGCCAGACGAAATGTTAGAAATGTATAAAACAAAAATGGTCCATCCCTTAGCTGGAGCTAATTGTGCATGGGTTCCGTCTCCAACCGCAGCAACCCTTCATGCTATCCATTATCATCAGATTTTTGTTAAAAATGAGCAAGAAAAATTACTTAAAAGAGAGAAGGCTAATTTAGATGATTTATTAAAAATACCTTGTATGAAAGAAGATGAATTTCCATCAAAAGAAGATATACAAGATGAGTTAGAAAATAATGCTCAGGGGATATTAGGGTATGTAGTTAGATGGATAGATCAAGGCATAGGCTGTTCAAAAGTTCCTGATATTAATAATGTAGGTTTAATGGAAGATAGAGCAACATGCAGAATATCAAGTCAGCATATTGCAAACTGGCTTCATCATAATCTATGCACTGAAAAAGAAGTGATTAATGTAATGAAAAAAATGGCCGTAATAGTAGACCAACAAAATAAACATGATGTCGATTATAAAAATATGTCACCTTCTTTTGATGGCATTGCTTTTAAAGCAGCTTGCGATCTTGCAATAAAAGGTAAATATCAACCAAGTGGATATACAGAACCGATTCTTCATAAAATGAGAATTAGAAGAAAATAAAATGAGCAAAGCTTACTGGGTTGTTAGAGGTAATATCCATGATACAAAAGAGTATTCCAAATATATAGAAATCGCATCAAATATAATTAGTGAATTTGATGGTAAATTTTTGGTAAGAGGCGGCGAACAATCTGAATTTGAAATTAAAGGTTATGATAGGACAGTTATCGTAGAATTTAATTCTTATAAAGATGCTCTTGATTGTTATAATTCAGATAAGTATCAATCAGCTTTAGAAATAGTAGGGAAGTCCGCAACAAGACTTGTATCAATAGTTAAAGGCATTTAAACCTTTTGTTTATCAGTTTCATCCCTATGTTTTTTTAGGTACTTCATAAAAGGTGTCCCGCCCGTACCTCTTATAGTCGAACCACCTGTTCCAAAGGGATTTTTAATTTGTGATTGTTTGTGTATATACGAGGCAGCATACTCCAAGTGTTGTGCTCTGAATTGTCTTATTTCTTCAAGACAATGGTTATATTCTTTAACTAACTTTTTAGATTTATTGATATAAGTTTTTACTTTAGATCTTTTTTCAATATCATCGATCATTTTTCTATGAGTTGGCGGCATGTAGTCTCTCATTTCATTAAGGTAAGGTCTTAAATTATCATTACTATGCTTGATACCAAGAGCTCCATCAAGAAATGGAATTATACTACTTTGAGCACCTGTCTCACCTCTAAAAAATTGAGGTTTGTTATCAAATTGATTTTCATATATCAAACCATTTTTAAGATCTGGATTATTCTTAGTTCCAAAAATATATGGCCTAACTCTATGATAATAAATATAAGGATCGCATTTATCAGGCATTTTTGAAAAAATTTCATTAACATTTTTCAAAGACTTGATAATTTTTTTAAGCTCTAATGAAAATTCCCTTACTTTACTATTTTCATTCAACTTTGATAGATTGTTGGCTGCAATTATTGCATCAGTCGCTGCATCTTCAATACAAACATGAATTGTCACAAACCAGTCCTCGTCTACACCTCCTAAGAAATTATTAATTAGTGCTACATTATCAAGTGAGATGGGTTGATTGTTATCAATCTTGTACCAGTTATCTAAACAGTAACTTGCATAACTTAATATTGGCGGTCGCCCAATATAATTTGAAACTTTCACCCATGGTTTTGAAATAACCTCAGGAAGAACTGAGTTTGGTTTAATGCCTCCCCAGATATATGCATGAGCAATAAAACTTAGATGAGACATTGCAAGATTTATTTCTTTAATATTTTTATTTGTAAATAACTTATTTACTGATAAAGCATCTTTATTAAGACGATCAATAGTAGGCTGAACTTTATCAGTTAATAAAATTTTGGGAAGACTTGATGCAATATTTGATAACAAATTTAATGATTTAGATTTAGTTTTAAATGACTTTAAGGGAGGTGTTTTAGGAAAAAAAGTGTTCATAATTTATATATATTAAACGACTTATTTATATAAAAATACTATTAGTTTTTATCAATTTAAAATAATTAAACTTTTTTCATAAAAAGTGTTGACAACTATTTTAGTAAGAGTAATATTAACTATATCGAAGGCAACCGACTAGAAGCTAACTGCAGACAGAAGTTCTAGAGAGAAGCCAGAAGAAGAGACCGAAGGGAGAAAGCATTTACAAGAGTCGACAATAAAAAAGAGCTTGTAGATCCACCAAGAGTTCAAGAGAAAGAGCTCGAGGCGCTAAAGAAAATCTCACTTTAGACCCCTGAGGAACTCGATTTTAAAGAAACAGAGCTAGCCTCTGTTTTTTTTTGTCTTGCATTAACTCATTTAATCATTATTATTCAGTTGTTATGAGTTTTACTAGGTCTAAAATTATCTGCACAATTGGTCCTGCTACCAATTCATTAGCTATGTTACGTAAACTGCATAAAGCAGGAATGAATGTAGTAAGAATAAATATGTCTCATGCTACGCATAAATCGGCAGTTTCCATTATCTCAAAAATAAACAAAATAAATAATGAAACAGATAAATTAACTCAAAAAATAGGTATCTTGCTTGATACACAAGGCCCAGAGATACGAACTGGTGATACTTCATTACCCATAGAACTTGAGGTTGGTGATGAGGTTACTTTAACAATAAGAGATCAGATTGATGTTGAGACGTCGTCTATTAAAGTTAATTATAAAGATCTTGTTCACAGTGTAGATGTTGGCTCTAGAATATCAGTAGATAATGGATTGATTAATTTTAAAGTTTTATCAAAAGATTCAGAAACTCTTTTATGTAAAGTTCTTCATGGTGGAAAATTGGGTTCAAAAAGACATGTAAATTTACCAGGAGTAAGAGTAAATTTACCATCGATTACTGCAAAGGATATTGAAGATATAGATTTTGGTATTAAACATGATGTTGATTTTATAGCTGCCTCATTTGTTAGAAATAAAAATGATCTTGAAAAGCTTGATGAAATATTAAAAAAGAACAAATCTCCAGCAAAGATAATAGCAAAAATTGAAAACCAAGACGGTCTTGATAATATAGATGAGATTTGTCAATCAGCTTGGGGAGTTATGGTTGCAAGAGGTGATCTAGGAATTGAAACTAGCTTAACTGATTTACCCAATATACAAAGAAATATTATGTATGCTTGTGCAAAATGGGGCAAAAGATCAATTGTTGCAACTCACTTACTTGAATCAATGATAAACAACCCTACACCAACAAGAGCTGAAGTTACTGATATTGCAAATGCAATATATGAAGGTGCTGATGCAATTATGCTATCTGGAGAAACGGGTATAGGTAAGTATCCTGTGGATTGCGTTGATTTCTTGAAATCTATTTCATTTAAAACTGAAAAATTTAAAACTCTTGGATATGAAAAAAATCTAATTACCGAATCTGATTGGGAATATATTGCTGTTGCTGCAAAAAATCTTGCTGAATCTATAAAAGCTGATGGAATAATTGCCGTAACTAGAACTGGTGCAACCGCAAGCTATATCTCAAATGCAAAACCGAGTGGTATTCCAATTTTTACCTTTACAAACAACAAATCAACCCTTAAGCAATTATCGCTGGTTGGATCTACTTTATCTTTTTACATACCAACACTAAATAATCATGACAAAACTCTTAAAAAGGCTGAGAGAGTATTAAAAGAATATTATAAGAAGAAAAAGAATTTAAAATTTATAATGGTGTCTGGAATTTTTTCAGAAGATCATTCAGAAGCAATACAAATAATTAATTTTTAAATATCAATACTAAAAGTATTGTAAAATTTAATTATTATAGGAGTTGCTTTGTCATCAAAAGATATAGACCCAATTGAAACCTCCGAATGGCTTGAAGCTATAAATAGCGTAATAGAAGAAGAGGGTGTTGAAAGGGCATCATATTTACTAACCAAATTAGCAGAAAGACTAAATCAAGAAGGTGCAATTCCTTCATACAATCTAACGACTCCATTTAAGAACACTATTCCCGCAAAAGATGAGGCACAAATGCCTGGCGATCTATTCATGGAAAGGAGAATTAGATCTTTAATAAGATGGAATGCACTTGTAATGGTATTAAGGGCAAATAAAAATGATGATGAATTAGGAGGACATATAGCAACTTTTTCATCTGCTGCCACTCTTTATGATGTTGGGTTTAACTATTTTTTTAGAGGATCAAATAATCATTTGGAGGATCTTGTTTATTATCAAGGACATTCGTCACCGGGAATATACGCAAGAAGTTTTTTAGAAGGATACTTAAATGAGGAAGATCTTAATAATTTTAGAAAAGAGGTAGATAAACCCGGATTATCATCCTACCCTCATCCATGGCTAATGCCAGAATATTGGCAATTTCCAGTTGTATCAATGGGATTAGGACCAATTTTAGGCATATATCAGGCTCACATCATGCGATACATTTCTGCAAGAGGTTTAGTTCCAAGAAATGATAGGAAAGTTTGGGTTTTTTGTGGTGATGGAGAGATGGATGAACCGGAATCAAAAGGAGCAATTGGTCTAGCTGGAAGAGAACAGTTAGAAAATTTAATATTTGTAGTTAATTGTAATTTACAAAGATTAGATGGTCCTGTTAGGGGTAACGGAAAAATAATTCAAGAATTAGAAGGTTCCTTTAGAGGAGCTGGATGGAATGTAATCAAAGTTGTTTGGGGAAGGTCGTGGGATCCATTAATTGCCAAAGATACCGAGGGAAAACTTCAAGAAATAATGGATGCTGTTGTTGACGGAGAATTACAAAACTTTAAGGCAAAAGGCGGCGCCTATACAAGAGAGAATTTCTTTGCTAAAAATCCATCTACATTAGAGATGGTCAAAGATCTTTCTGATGAGGATATATACAGATTAAATAGAGGGGGTCATGATCCCTACAAAGTATATGCAGCTTATCACAAAGCAATAAACTCTAAAGGAGCACCTACTGTAATTCTCGCTTTAACAACAAAAGGTTATGGAACAGGCTCTAGAGAAGCGGATAATACTACACACCAAGTTAAAAAATTATCGATGGAAAATATCAAATCTTTTAGAGATAGATTTGATATTCCTGTTTCAGACTCTGATATTGCAGATTTGCCTTATGTAAGGCCTACAGAAGATTCTCCAGAAATACAGTATCTTAAAAAAACTAGAGAAAAATTAGGTGGATTTATACCTCGAAGAAGAACAATGTCAGAAAAATTACCAATGCCAAATAATCAAGTATTTGAAAAATTATATGAATCTAGTGGCGATAGAAAAATTTCAACAACAATGGCGTTGGTCAGAATTATTACCGATCTTCTAAAAGATAATGATATAGGTAATAGGATTGTTCCAATTGTTCCTGATGAAGCTAGAACATTTGGCATGGAAGCTTTATTTAGACAAGTTGGAATTTATTCATCTGCTGGACAAAAATATGAACCTGAAGATGCTGATAAAGTTATGTGGTACAAGGAATCAAAAGATGGGGTCATGCTAGAGGAAGGCATAACTGAGGCTGGGGCCTTTAGTGCATGGACAGCTCTTGCTACAGCATATACCAATTATGATTTTCCAATGATTCCCTTTTATTTATTTTATTCAATGTTTGGATTTCAGAGAGTTCATGATCTTTCATGGGCTGCAGGAGATGCACAAGCAAAAGGTTTTTTAATTGGAGCAACTTCTGGAAGAACTACTCTCAATGGTGAAGGACTTCAACACCAAGATGGCCACAGTCATATTCTTTCTTCTACTATTCCAAATTGTTTGTCCTACGACCCTGCTTATGCATATGAAGTAGCAGTTATTGTGAAAGACGGGATTCAAAAGATGTATGTAGATCAAGAAAATTATTTTTACTATATTACAACCATTAATGAAAATTATTTACACCCTGAAATGCCAAAAGGCTGTGAAGATGGAATTATTAAGGGCATGTATAAAATTCAATCAGTTGAGAATCCAAAGGTACGGTTACTTGGATCTGGAGCAATTTTAAATGAAGCAATTAAAGCCTCAGAGATTTTAAAAAAATATGAGATAGATTCTGAAATTTGGAGTGTAACAAGTTTTAACTTGCTTAGAAAAAATGGAATGGAGACTGAAAGATTTAATCAATTAAACCCTTTTGATGATGCAAAACTAACATATGTTGAGGAATGTTTTATCGATAATGATATACCTACTATTGCGGCAACAGACTACATGAGAACATATGCTGAACAGATTAGGCCATATATTGCTAGTCAATATGCAACACTTGGAACTGATGGATATGGAAGAAGCGATTCAAGAGAAACTTTAAGAGATTTTTTTGAAGTCAATGCTAAAAGTATTGCCAGATCCTCCATATATTTACTTTATCAAGAAGACTTTTTATCAAAAGATGAATTAGAAAAGATATATAAAGATCTAAAGGTCGATCCTAAGAAACCAAATCCTTGGCAAGTTTGATGTCTAAGATTATTACAATAAATCTTCCTGACTTTGGGGAGTTCGATGATGTTGAGGTTATTGAGATTTGTGTAAAAGAAGACCAGAAAGTTGATTCAGAAGAGCCAATAGTAGTTCTTGAAACTGATAAAGCAGCTATGGAAATACCGGCTTCTGTGGATGGTATTGTTAAAAGGGTTTTGCTAAATGAAGGAGATAAAGCAAAGATAGGCATACCTTTCCTAGAAATTGAGATCAATGAATCTCTTCAAAACCAATCTGAAGATGAATCCTTAAATAAACAGCAAAGTGTTGTTGATGAAGAGGTTCCTGTAAAAGAAGAATTGCCATCAGCTGTTGAAGATGTTGCTGATGTGATGTCTGACTATGGACAAGGTAGTTCAAACTTTAATAAAGTTAAAACAAACTCTGTTCATTCGGGTCCTGCAACTAGAAAGTTAGCAAGAGAGTTTGGTATTGATCTTAATATGGTAAATGGATCTGGTCCAAAGCGCAGAATTTTGAAAGAAGATCTTCATGATTATGTTAAAAATGCTCTTAAAGACCAATCTCAAAATCTAAACATACCTCAACAACCAGAAATTGATTTTTCTAAATGGGGCGCTACAAAGATTGAAAAGCTTTCCAAATTCCAAAAAAGCTCATTAAAAAACTTGCATTCGTCATGGATTACCATTCCTCATGTAACTCAGCATGATGATGCAGATATAACTAATTTACTAAAGCTTCGTGAAAAGTTATTTAAGAAAAATAAAATTAAAATTTCACCGTTAGCTTATATTGTTAAATGTACAGCAAAAACACTAAAAGATTTTCCTGAAATGAATTCTTCACTTTCTTCAAAGATGGATTCCTTGATATATAAGGATTTCTATAATATTGGGATAGCTGTAGACACAGATGCTGGGTTGATAGTACCAAATGTTAAAAATGTGGATCAAAAATCAATTGTAGAAATTTCGTCTGAAATAAATGATCTAGCAAATCTTGCAAAGAAACGACGTTTATCCAATGACCATCTGAGTGGCGCAACATTTACAATATCCTCCCTTAGTGGAGTTGGAGGAAAGTTTTTTACACCAATTATCAACCCTCCAGAAGTAGGTATATTAGGATTATCAAAAACTTATGATGCAGTTATGATAGACAAAATGAAGTTACATACCAAAAAGCAATTACCTATATCATTGTCTTATGATCATAGGGTCATCAATGGGGTTTATGCAGTAAAATTTTTAACTAAGTTAATGCAATATTTAAATGATAGTAAATATTTAGAAAGCTCATTCAAATAATTGTTACAATATATCCCGTAAATTTCATTTATATAAGTAGGCATTTATGTTTAATACCTTAGATTGGTTAATCGTAGGATTTTATTGTGTTGGAATAATTAGTCTTGCAACATATGTTTCAAGAAAAAAATCAGGTGTAGAACGAAGTGCTGAAGACTATTTTTTAGCAGGAAGATCACTTCCATGGTGGGCAATAGGAGCTTCTCTAATAGCAGCAAATATTTCTGCAGAACAAATTATCGGTATGTCTGGTCAAGGTTTTGTTGTTGGTATGGCTATCGCTGTATGGGAATTGACTGCAGCAATAGCTTTAATAGTAATGGCTAAATATTTCTTACCTTTATTTCTAGAAAAAAAAATATATACAATGCCTCAGTTTTTGGAACAAAGGTTTGATAAAAGAGTTAGCTTAGTTCTATCGTTCTTTTGGCTTACAGTTTATATATTTGTAAATTTGACAGCTGTTTTATGGCTCGGATCAATTGCAATTAATACGCTTACTGGATTATCGCTAACAAATGGAATGATTCTTTTAGCAATATTATCGCTAGCATATTCTTTATCAGGTGGATTAAAGGCAGTTGCAATGACGGATATAGTTCAAGTAGTTCTTTTGATATTTGGTGGATTGGCAGTTTCATATATAGCGCTTTCAAAAATTGGTAATGGATATATTGGAACAGGATTTATTGAAGTGTATCAACAAATGCCAGAAAAATTTGACATGATTCTTTCGCCAGATAATCCCTCTTATAGCAATCTTCCAGGTATTTGGATTTTAATTGGAGCAGGTGTTTGGATAGGTCATTTTGCTTATTGGGGGTTCAATCAATATATAACTCAAAGAGCTCTTGGAGCAAAATCTTTAAAAGAAGCCCAAAAGGGAGTTATGTTTGCAGCTTACTTAAAACTCTTAATGCCATTAGTTATTGTTTTGCCTGGCATATGTGCAGCAGTTCTTTTCCCTATTCTAGAAAAAACTGACCAAGCGTATCCAACGATGATGATTGAATTATTGCCGAATGGGCTACTTGGATTAACTTTTGCAGCATTGATAGCTGCAATTGTTTCGTCTTTAGCATCAATGACTAATAGTATTAGTACTATTTTTACCATGGATGTTTGCAGATCTTTTTCAAAAAATGAGATATCTCAATCCAATCTTATTTATATCGGTAGATCAGCTGTTGTTATCTCAATGCTGATTGCTTTAATAGTTGCAAAACCTATTTTAGGTAATTCTGATCAGATATTTCAATACATTCAGAACTTTACAGGTTTATTCACACCTGGAATTTTAGTCATATTCCTTGTTGCTTTATTTTGGAAAAAGGCAACTACGCTTTCTGTGCTTATTGCAGCAATACTTTCAGTATTTATGTCTATAGTTATTCAAGCCACTTTTCCTGAATTCCCATATATACATAGAATGGGTGCAGTTTTCTTTGCTTCTGGTTTTGGTTGTTTTATAACCTCATACTTGCAAGGTTATAGAGATCAGGAAAAAGCTATTGATTTAAGTGGAATAAACTTCTCAACTTCAAAAGCATTCAATGCAAATGCCTTAATAATTGTATCCGTATTAACTTTAATATATGTAACCTTAGGATAAATAATCCATGAAAAAGTTCTTAGTAATTTTTATTATTTTCAACACCCATATCTTATCTTCTATTGATTGGTCTGATCCAAATGAATGCAAATTACCTGATCACTCAGAATTTATTAATTCATTAGTTAGTGAAATGACTATAGAACAAAAGGTAGGTCAGATAATTATGCCCGAAATCAATAGTGTTTCACCCAATCAAGCTAAAAAGTATCATTTTGGAACTATTTTAAATGGCGGAGGAGGCTTTCCAAATCAAAACAAGAATAGCGCCATTGAAGATTGGAAAACTTTAAGTAATAAGTATTATGATGTTTCAACAGAAGTTAATGGTATTAAGATACCTATTTTATGGGGAACAGATGCCGTTCATGGCCATAACAATGTTATAGGTGCAACAATTTTTCCTCATAATATTGCTCTCGGTGCAACTCGAAATTCTGAATTATTAAAAAAAATTGGAAGTGCTGTTGCAAAAGAAGTAGCGTCAACAGGAATAATATGGACTTTTGCTCCAACCATCGCAGTGCCCCAAAATGACTTATGGGGAAGGACATACGAAGGTTATTCTGAAAATCCAGAACTGGTATCAATTCTTGGTAAAAATTTTATTCTTGGCTTACAAGGAGAGAAAGATGAGTTTCTTGATAATATGCACATCTTGGCTACAGCAAAGCATTTTCTAGGTGATGGAGGGACTTATCAAGGTATTGATCAAGGGGATACCATTGTAAATGAAATAACCTTAAAGAATATTCATGGAATGCCTTATTACGATGCAATTGATTCTTGTGCTCTTTCTATCATGGCTAGCTTTAATTCATGGAATGGGTTGAAGAGTCATGGCAATAAATATTTATTAATAGATATTTTAAAATCTCAAATGAATTTTGATGGGTTTATTGTTGGCGATTGGAACGGTCACGGTCAGATTGAAGGTTGTGAGGATTCAAATTGCTCTGAAGCATTTAATGCTGGTGTTGATATCTTTATGGTCCCCACTGAATGGGAGAGCCTGTATTGGAATACTCTAAATCAAGTTAATTCTGGTGAAATAACTATTGCAAGACTTGATGATGCAGTAAGAAGAATTCTTAAAGTTAAAAAATATTTAGGTCTTTTTGATAAAAGAATACCTCATGAGTTCAATGAGAATTATGTTGGAAATAAATCTCATAGGGATATTGCACGTCAAGCTGTAAGAGAATCTTTAGTACTTTTAAAGAATGCAGATTCTGTTTTACCTTTTAACCCAAGTAGTAACGTTTTAATTATTGGTGAGCAATCAAAATATATTGAGAACCAGATGGGAGGGTGGACAATAACTTGGCAAGGAAAGACGTGGGAAGGGGTAGAGCTATCTAATGATGATTTTCCTAATACACTCAGCATCTTTGATTCATTATCAAATCATATTACGAGATCTGGTGGTTATGTAGAGTTTTCAACAGACGGCACTTATGATCAGAGACCTGACTATGTAATCATGGTCTATGGCGAGACACCTTATGCTGAAGGAGAGGGTGATATAAAAAGTTTAGATTTTAGTGCAAGAAATCTTAATATTATTAAGACAATGGAAAGACTTTCTAATGAACAGATACCAATTATATCTTTATTTATCACTGGAAGACCTTTGATAGTTGACGATGAACTAAGTTTATCTGATGCTTTTGTAAGTATTTGGCATCCTGGTACCGCAGTGGAAGGAATCAATGATGTCATTTTTTCTAATCTAAATAATACTATTAACTACAATTTTACTGGCAAGTTACCATATTCTTGGCCAGGCAGGCTATCTATAAACCCTTTAAATATTGGAGATAAAGAATATAACCCTTTATATGAATACGGTTATGGACTTTCATACCGAGACCAATAGACTCAAATGCCTTACAAACTATTATTAATTGATATCGGCGGTACAAATATGCGTCATGCAATAGCATCGTCAGACTCAGATGAGATTAATGATATCAATAAAACTGTTTTTGCTAACATGGACGAGTTTGAAGATAAGCTCAAAGCTCTGATAGATATAAATAACATTGATATATTAATTTCTTCTGTGGCAGGCCCAAAAATTAATAATTCTATTTCAATGACAAATCGAAATTACATTTTTGATGCCAATAAAATATTAAAAAAGTTTGACTTAAAGGAGTGTTATTTACTCAATGACTGGGAAGCAATTGCTTATAGTTATGATTATGTAAAAGATAGTATTAAAAATATTAAAGAAGGAGAATCATTCAATGAAAACACTCTTTATTTAGGCCCAGGCACTGGATTAGGAGCAGCTCTTTCAATTAACAATAAAACTGTTCTTGCAACTGAAATTGGTAATACAACTAATTCTGTTAAATATTTGATGGAAAATTTTAATATTGAACACGATAATCTCCACTCTTTAGAGGATGTGATATCAGGTTCTGCAATATCATCAATTTATAAATTGAAGACAAATATATCTATTTCATCTGAACAAATTCTTAAGAAATATGAAGAAAAAGAGCAAATAGCTATCGAAGTTATAGACGGTTTTATTAGATCTTTAGCGAAATTGTTGTCAGATTTAGCATTAACCTTTAATACAGGAAAGGGCATATTGTTAGCAGGAAGTTTAATAAGAAGTCTTTACCCAATAATAAATAAAAATGACTTCCGTGAAGCATTTATTGATAATAAAAAAGAAATACATAAAGATATGCTAGATTTAATTTCAATCGGAGTAATAACTAAAGAAAGAACCCCTTTATATGGAAATCTTAATTTCTATAAAAAATTAAAAAATTAATAAAAACAGATATAGTTTGTGTATAATTCATTTCCATAATGGCAGATAAAAAACAAACAAAAGTATATTTAATCCCTGAAGGTGAGACTAGAGATAGTCATACCTATCACTATACTGCTATCAAAACTAGAAGTTTTACTCTTGAAAACAAGAAAATGAGAATGAAAAAATTTAATCCTGTGAAAAGAGTGCACGAGTGGTTTGTTGAGGCAAAGCTGCCACCACATAATTAATTTTTAGTCAGTCTTAGTTCTGTAGATGATATATCATCTCTGAAGCTATTTTCTTCAAAACCAGTGCATCTAGAACTTATTATCTCTGGAACATTAATTTTATCCAGAGAAATAAAATTTTTACCGACCTTTCTCCCAAAAACTAAGAAGTTAATATTATGATCATTAAATCTTTGAATGTGTTCCATCATATCTTTATGACTTTTATAAAATTTTTCATCAAATACTCTTAATAAAGTATCAGCACCTATTATAAATACAGAGTTTGGAAACATTTCTGCCTTTTCACTAAATCTACCCGCAGAGGTTAACATCCAACTTTCATCATTTTGAAACTGATCTATTGTTCTTTTAATTTCATAAAATGTTAAGGGTGGCTTATCAGCATTTTTAGCACAAATCTCAAATGTAGTATGCATGCCAGTTTTTTTCTCTGCTAGCTCCTTCATTTTTATATGACCCTCATGAAGAGGATTAAATGAACCAGGAAAAATGAGCTCTGGAGTATTTTTAATATTTGAAATATACCCAACTTTATTGTTGAATAATTTTTTCCATGAATTTTCTGCATTAACTTGGTTAATGGTTATTTTCTCTTCAATATCAGGAAGATCACATTTAAAACCACAAGATTCTGATAATAGATTAATAACACAACCTGTAATCAATTCCTCTTCCATTTCTCTAGTTCTTTTTCCTTTATCTAAATAACATTCAAGATACTTTGTATAGTCATGACTTTGAACAACAATAAAAAATTTGTGGTCGCCTTTCTTTTCATATGTTGTTGCTAAATTGGCAGTAATTGCTATACCTAAGAGATATTTAGATTTTACGTTATTACCTATCCTAGAAGATTTTTTATATGCATTGGCTGCCATACTTAAACATGTATCAAGAGAGCAATAGTGATCTGGTTTTTTGTTGAGAAATTCATCCATAGATTCTTTAGAATATGGAATATAGGATTCTAGAATAGTATTGCTTGCTCCAGGAACCTGTAACAAAGAAGATATAGCATTAGTTCCTCCACCACTTGAGACAATAACTAGCTTAAATGGAGAAGAATGTATTTTTTTTACAATGTTAAGATATTTATTCAATTATGTATTAGATTTTTTTATGGCTTCATTTTAACCCAATATTCATTTTTCATTGATAGAATAAATATATGAATTTAATAAAAACTCATTTTTTAATAATATCGTTACTTTTTTCATTAAATATTCTTTCTACCGATATCAAGAAAGTTATTTATGCTGCTTGGAACAAGCCTGACGTAGAGTTGCTCTATAAATTACCAAAAGAAATAAATAAAGATACTAAGGTATTATTTATTATTCATGGTGCTTCACGAGATGTTAATAAATATCTAGAAGCATGGATCGATGATGCAGAAAATAAAAATATTATTTTAGTTGCTCCGCATTTCAAAAAAGATAGTTTCAAATATTACAGTACTTTAGGCTTAGCATCTTCATCTGGAAAAATGACGGATGATTCAAAAACAAATTTAAGCAATTCAATAGCGTTATTTTTTAATATTTTTAAGAGCAAATATAGTTTAAGCACTGATAAATATCTTATTTTTGGATTTTCTGGTGGTTCTCAATTTGTTCATAGATATATGATGTATGGTAAAGATACTCGCATAGAGAAGGCCGTGCTTGGAAGTGCTGGTTGGTATACATTTTTAAATAATGAACCTTTTCCATTTGGAATCAAAAATATGCCATTAGATAAAAAGCGTATTGATTGGTTTTTATCTAGAGAAGTTTTATTTATTCTTGGTAAAAGTGACAATGATCCAAATCATCCAACATTGAATTCTAATAAAAAAGCAATTGAGCAAGGAGAGCACAGATACGAACGAGGACAAAATTATTTTAATAGCCTCACTCATTATGCCGAGCAATCAAAAACTCCTTTTAGATGGCGCTATAAATCAGTTGAAGGATTAGATCACAGTACAGAAGAAATGACAGATAAAGCAATTTCATTTTTGATTGATGGGCTTGATTATAAGGACTAAAGAGTATTACTTTCTATAAATTCTTCAGCCTTTTGAAATATTAATTTTTTTCTATCCTTATTCATTTTTTCTAAAGACCTTGTCATAACCGAAAGTCTAGGGTTTGATTCAAAGAATTTAATATTATTGTTAATAAATCTCCAATAAAGACCATCTACAACATCGCACCATTCACCTTTTTGATAGTTTGACATTCTTAGCATGTAGCTCGACCCACAGATATAGGGTTTTGTTGAAAATATTCCCCCATCAGCATAAGAGCCCATCCCATATACATTCGGAACCATAACCCAATCATAGGAGTCTATGTACATTTCCATAAACCATTTATACATTTCATTGGGGTTGACTCCGGATAAGTTCATTAAATTTGATATGATCATTAGCCTATTAATATGATGTGTATACGAATAATTCCTTGATTCATTAATTGCATTATCAAGAGGAGGGATGCCAGTTGTGCCATCATACCAACTATCACTTAACCTTTTTTTATGAGACCAAAAGTTTAGGTTTTTATATTGGGGCATGTTTTCCCAATAGATACCCTTCATAAATTCTCTCCAACCTAATATTTGTCTAATAAAACCCTCTACAGAATTTATAGGTATATCAGATTTAGAATCATGATATTTCTTTTCTGCCTTTTTTATGCATAAAAGAGGGTCTAGTAAACCTGAATTCAAATATGGTGATAGAAGAGAATGGAACATAAAAGTATTATCCTTATTTATGGCATCTTGAAATGATCCATAATTCTCAAAATATCTATCAAGAAAATCATCTAATAATTTTTCAGCATCTTTATGAGATGTTGCCCAGTTAAAGTTTTCTAGGTTACCTGGAGATTTAGGAAAGCATTCTTCAACATCAATCATGGTATCAAATGTAGTTTGACTTGGTTTTAATTTTTTTCTTTCAGGTACAGCAACTTTTAACTGAGATATCCCCTTTCTATTGTCTTTATCAAAGTTCCACTTTGCACCAATAGGTGTACTATCGTCGTTCATAAAAATATTATATTTTTTTCTTAACCACCTATAGTAATACTCCTGAATTCTAGTTTTTTTATCAGATGACCAATCTGTAAAATCTGATTCAGATGAAATAAACTTTTTATCCTTAAGCATTTCTAATTCAATATTATTTGATTGACAGAAGAACATAAGGTCTTTGTAGGTTTTAAAATCAGATGGTTTAGATACTATAATCTTTTTAAAACCCTTTTCCGAACACAATTGCTTAAGGTATGTATTGAGATTTAATTTATAATTTTTAACTACTTTTCTATGAATTATATTTTTATGTGATTGATCTTTTATAAATTCTCTAAGAGAGCTAATAAGAAAAACAAGTTTATGTTTATGATGACTTATTTCATAAAATGTATCCAAAGGTTCATAAAATAGTATGGTGTCTTCTTTATCAATATTTGAAAGTACATTGCATTTTTTTGATAATTGATCAACAAATATAATTCTTAAAGTTTTCATTTTTTTAAATTATATTTGATAAAGGTCTTATAATTATAAAATATATTCAATATGAAAAATTTATATAATTTCTTAGCAAGCATTATTATTTTAAGCGGTTGTTCAAATGTATTAGATGATAACTTTGAAGGAAGTACATTAATCTCACCTAAATACACTTTTTCAAACTATCTTATTCAATGTACATTAAAAGAAAATGAAAATCTATTAAGCCTTGAGTCTTTTCTTTCCTCACTAATCAAAGATCAATCCTATAAAAATAATAAATTTCTTCTTAGGGCATATTTCCCCAAATCAGAAAGCGTAAATAAATTCATTTTAAATATCCAAAACAATTCAAATGAAGACATGTATCCATTTTTTATTAATGACATCAGCCTAAAAGGATTTGATAAAGTTGCTTCATGTAATTTTAATACAAACGCTATGCAGACAGCCTTGCTTATTGATTCTAACCTAAAAAACACAGAAGCTTTATCATATATATCTGAAATTCTAAGTTGTGACTATAACGAAGGTTATAATTATGGAACCTTTAAGATAGCTATAGATAGATTTTCAAATCAAATTTCTTCATTAAAATTACCATACCAAGCTTTGTATTTACAAGATGAAATATCTGCCAATAGTTTCGTATGGATTAATAATTTCTATACAGATGATTATTCTAAAGAAATAACTAATTTATGGATAAATACTATAGAGGCTAAAGAGATAAAAGATGAGTTTTTGATGAACGCTCAGTGTATTGAATCTAACGTATACAATTCTTTTGCAATCAATTAAAAAAAGGAAGCATATTGCTTCCTTTTTTATTATAATCTCCCGACTAAGCGGGTGTGGTGTTAACGGCTAGCACAATAGCCTTCCAAGCTATTGGTACGGGTTCGAATCCCGTCACCCGCTCCATTGACTCCTAATAACAGTTCCTTTAATTTATAACATATTTCCTTTTTTTTATAGAATTCTTAAAAAAAAAGCAGGCTATTTAGCCTGCTTTTAAGACCTAGGGGATATGAACTTAAAGAGGATATTCAAAGGTCTACAGTTATAAGACTATATAATTATTTAAAAGTTCAAAATTTTTTATGAAAAAATAGAAAACAGACCCAAGTATCAAACAAGAACCTAATGGAGCTTGCAATTCAAATTTTTTTCTAAAAAACAAAAAAATTATGCATCCGGTTAATGCTCCAAAAAAAAGAATTAAACCCAGTGAAAATGGGCCAAATAAACTTCCCAAACCACCAAACAATATAAAATCACCTCCACCTATCCCATCTTTCTTGTAAAACAGTCTAAAGATAAAATTTACTAACCATAATGAAACATAGCCGATTACAAATCCATATAAAGAAAATAGAAATGGAGATATATCAAATAACAAATAGACATCATTAACAAAGATGTTAAAAAACGAATTACCTATAAATCCTAAGACAATTACGAGAAGATTAATTGGCAACGGAAGATAGTAAAATTTAAGATCTAAAAAAAATAAGATATAAAATAAAAAAAATAAGAATAAAAGCAAAAAAGAAAAAATATCAAAGCCATAGAAAAAGACAATTGCTAGTCCAAACACTAAAAAAGATATTTCAGTAAATAAATAAAAGGGCGAAATATTATTTTTACATGAAGAGCATTTTCCTTTTTGAAGTAAAAATCCAAATACAGGCAATAAATTTATTACTTTTATTGTTTTATTACATATTGGACAGAATGATCTTGGTGAATAAATAGATAATCTTTTATTGTTATTTATTAAATTAGATGAAAGTCTGAAGATTATTGAAGATGCAAAACTTCCAATACTCAACAAAAATAATGAATATAATATTAATTCTATATATGAGAAAGAATCAAAGCTATTTAAATGATTAAAATTGAATATATTTACCAATTTATTTTTTTCGAGTTATATAAAAACAAATGGTTAGTAGAATTAAAACCGGTAAAGCATAAAAACCTATAACAATTAATTTATCTATCATGTATATTGCCTGAGGCTAAAGCATCTGGTCTCCTGAAGTCACCATACCCAGTGTATTTTCCATCCTCATACATTATAGTTTGAATGCATGTTAATGGATCTTTTATCTCAATAAGGTATCCCATTGACTCAAGCTCACTTTTAACCTTTTCATTTACTGAAAGTTCAATTTCTAGAATATCTGGTTGCCATTGATGATGTATTCTCTTTGCAAATGTTGCTTTTTCTAAGTTCATATCAAAATCTACTATATTTAAAATTGATTGAAGAACCGCAGAGATTATCCTTGAACCTCCAGGGCTGCCTGTCGTGAAGAATAACTCATCTTCCTTCATTACAATAGTTGGAGTCATTGAGCTTAAGGGCCTCTTCATAGGTACAATTTCATTAGCCTCAGCACCAAGTAATCCAAATTGGTTTGGTATACCAGGAGCCGCTGAAAAGTCATCCATCTCATTATTCATCAAGATTCCTGTTCCCCTAATAACCACTCCAGAACCAAAAGTAGAATTCAGAGTATAGGTTGATGAGACTATATTTCCCTTAATATCAGCAACAGAGAAATGGGTTGTTTCGTGACTTTCATTATTTAGATACATTCCAGGGTGGATATCAGAAGATGATTTACTCATCCCTAAATTTATTTCTTTAAAAATTTGATTTGCATATTGATTGCTAGTTATTTTTTTCACTGGGACATCATAAAAATCCGGATCCCCGAGATATTTAGATCTATCTGCATAAGCATACTTCATTACTTCACTAAGAAGATTTATATAATCTGATGAATTATGCTCAAATTCACTTAAATTATATTTTTCCAAAATATTAAGCATTTGAATTATATGAACACCTCCAGAAGAGGGCGGAGGCATTGTTATTATTTGGTTACTTCTATAAGAAGAAACTAATGGCTCTCTCCATACAGGGTTGTAATTTTTTAAATCATTAATAGTAATTAACCCACCATTTGCCCTCATATCCTCAGAAATTTTCTTTGCTATATCGCCTTTATAAAAACCATCTTTGCCTTTTAAAGATATTATTCTCAAAGTTTTAGCTAAGTCTTTTTGAAGAAATTTTTTATTTCTAAAGTCTGGGAAATCTGCTTGAAATATTTTCTTTGTTTCTGGAAAAAATGACATCTTTTCATTGTAGTTATATAAGACATCTGCCATATATGAAGAAATATTAAATCCATTTTCTGCATAAAAAATTGCATCTTCAAGAAGATCATTCCAGGGCAGAGATCCAAATTTTTGGTGAACTTCCCAAAGGCCTGCAACAGTTCCCGGAACACCACTTGATAGATATCCAAAAGTTGAAAGATTTTGGTTATTAAAAGAACCATCTTCATTAAGATACATATCTCTAAATGATTTTTCTGGAGCCTTTTCTCTATAGTCAATAGAATACGCTTTTGAGGTATCTTTATCATACATAACCATAAAGCCTCCACCTCCAATATTTCCTGCTCTTGGTAATACAACCGCTAGAGTAAATGCGATAGCAATAGATGCATCGTAAGCATTGCCTCCTTTATTGAGAATTTTTTCACCAACAGACGTTGCCAAGAAATGTTGAGTAGTAACCATTCCATTATCGCCATATGCCATTTCTTTTTGAGCAGGCTTATATCCAAGAGTATTTAGATAAGCTATAGGTTCAGACGAAGAAAGACTTAAAGTTATAAAAAGGAGACAACTAAAGTATAAATTTTTATTAATTATAGCTTTCGATTGCAACATTTTTTGCCCATTTGTAATTTGCCTTACCATTTGGTGCCCGTTGAACCTCATCAACAAATATTACTTTTTTTGGAAGTTTATAGCCTGCAATGAATTTTCTGGTTGATTCAACTAAATCAGCTTCATTTACTTTTTCATTTTTTTCGATTGATACCACAGCAACTACCTTCTGCCCAAATTTTTCATCTTCAACACCTACTACTAGACAATCAAAGACTTCTTCATTTCTTTTGATTGCTTCTTCCACTTCCTCAGGATAAATTTTTTCTCCTGCAGAATTTATACAATTACTTCCTCGACCAAGAAGAGTAATAGTTCCATCTTGCTCCAATTTTGCATAATCTCCTGGAAAGCTATAACGAATTCCATTAACCTCTTTAAAGGTTTCTGCAGATTTTTTTTCATCTTTAAAATATCCAACAGGAACAAGTCCACTTGTTCCAATCAGACCAACTTTCTCAGATCCTGGCTCTAAAATTTCACCATCATCAGCGATTACAACAACACCGGGATTAAGTGAAAATTTTGCTGTTTTGGGCGGATTATCTCTTGTTGAAACCGAACTGCCCATACCTCCTTCAGTAGAACCCATCGTATCCATTAGTTGCATATCATGATGCTTCAATAAACCGTTTTTAACTTCTTCACTCCACATGACACCGCTAGAAATAATTACTTTAACAGAGCTCAAATCATATGGTTTTCCCATATCATTTGCTCTATCGAGGGCATCTAACATAGGTTTTGCAAAGGCATCGCCAACAATAACTATATTTGTAGTTTTAGTATCTTCTACTTGAGTCCATAATTGATCTGCATCAAAACCAAGATTTTTTGAAGTAATTGCTGTTCCTCCAAGTAACAAAGGTAAAAATGCACCTAACCACATACCAGTTCCATGCATTAAAGGACAGCCAACAAGGCTCTTTATAAAAGTATTATCCATATTAAAATTATGAATTTGTTCTTCTAAATTATTAATATCCTCTGGTACGTCATAGCCCATTGCTTTTAATGTCCTAAAAAGAAATACAAGAAATTCACCTTGTTTATACATAACACCTTTTGGCATACCAGTAGTTCCTCCGGTATAAAGCATATAGATTGTATTAGGATCTCTATGAATTCTTTCCATTGGCTCACAGGTCTCTAATAATTCTTCATATTTGATTGCATCATCAAAATGAGATTCTGTTCCATCAGCAACTTCAATCCAGGCCTTAATATTTGGCAATGAATCTGCTATTTCTTTAATTCTTGAGCTGTAACACGCATGATAAAAGACAGCCTCTGAATCTGAATTATCTAAAAGATATATTAATTCCTCAGCTACATAACGATAATTTACATTTATTGGAACACCACCAATTTTAAAAATAGCATTTTGTCCAATTAAGTACTCATTTGAATTATTAAGATAGAGACCAGCTTTTGAATTAGCTGATAATCCAGAGTTAGTTAATGCAGTTGCAATCTTGCTAGATTGTAAATCATAGTCCTTCCATGAAATAACTTCGTCACCGCTTATTAAAGCATCATTTTCTGGAACAATATCTGAGATCATTTCCCATACAGAAGCAAAATCTAAATTCATTTCTTTCTCCTTATAACCTTATAGCTTTAATAAGCTATACCCAATAATTATAGTATCGTTATAATAATTATTATAAAAGGAAAAATATCTTTTAAAACATATGCAAGATCCAGAATTATTATTTGAGCAAATAGTCGGTGAATTAACTTCACCTGGTCAATTATTTGAAACAAGAGATTATAAAGATTCTTATGGAATTACTCATAAGGAGTATGCTTCTTTTCCAGAAAATCTTAGAGGGTATTTTGATTTTGGAGCACTTCATGGTGAAAAAGAATTTTTAGTATATGAATCAGAGCGTTTTCTTTTTAAAGAAGTCATAGCTAAAGCAGCTCAGGTCGGAAATGCTTTGCAAGCAGCGGGAATATCAAAGGGAGATCGAGTCGCTATATGCATGCAAAATAATCCAGAATTTATTTTTGCATATATGGGCATTGTTGGGATAGGAGCTGTTTGTGTTCCATTAAACTCATGGTGGGTTCCTGATGAAGTCATATATGCGCTTGAGCATTGCGAAGCTAAACTATTATTTGGTGATCAAAAGAGACTGCAGGGACTTCAGAACCTTGATGTAAAAAAAATTATTACCAGCTATACACCAGATGATAATTTCTTATCTTTTACTGATTTCATAAAAGATCATTCAAGTGAGTGGCCTAATATTGAAGTTACTCGTGACGATCATGCAACCATTTATTACACATCAGGTTCTACTGGCAAGCCAAAAGGAGTTTTATCTTCTCAAAGGGGTGTTATTTCATCTATGTTTAGTTGGGCCTGTATTTCAACAATTTTAAGTGAGAGAGAAGCTAGAATGGGTAAAGATTCGACTCCATTGGCAAGCTCTGAGTCTTGCATTCTTTTGTGTGTTCCACTATTCCATGCTACTGGAAGCCATGTTGCATTTTTAATGTCTATATTAGTAGGTAGAAAGGTTGTGATGATGAAAAAATGGGATGCTGGTGAAGCTATAAAGCTTATCCATGATGAAAAAATATCAGATATTACAGGAGTTCCTACGCAAACATGGGAATTATTAAACCATCCCGATAAAGATAAATATGACTTATCATCACTAAAGACTCTTGGCGGAGGAGGAGGTCCAAGACCAGCTGAACATGTCAAATTATTAGATGAGAATTTTCAAGGCAGACCAGGCATTGGATATGGTTTAACAGAAACCAATGCATTGGGTACCTTGGCAAGCGGTGATGAATATATCAATAATCCTTCTACTGCTGGAAGAGTAATCCCGCCTCTAACAGACATAAAAATTGTTGATAATGACTGGAAAGAACTAGCAGAAGGTACCATAGGTGAAGTAGTAATTAGATCGCAGTCTAATATGTTGGGCTATTGGAAAAATGACGAAGCAACAAATGATTGTATGAACAAAGAGGGATGGTTTAGGTCTGGTGACATGGGTAAATTTGAAGGCCCATTTCTGTTTATTGTAGATAGAATCAAAGATATGGTGATAAGAGGTGGAGAAAACATAGCATGTCCTGAAGTAGAAAATGCAATATACGAACATCCTGATGTTCTTGAGGCATGTGTATTTGGTATTCCAGATGAAAGGCTGGGTGAAAAATTATGCACAGCAATTTATTTAAAAAAAGATTCTAGTTTAAGCAAAGATGAACTGCATAATTTTTTAGCAACCAAACTAGCTGCTTTTAAAATACCTGTCATTATTGAATTTTCACCAATAAACCTCCCATTAGTTGCATCTGGAAAGTTTGATAAGCCAGCTCTTAGAGAGATGTTTATTTCTAAAAAATAAATTTTTCTTTTTTTTGCTTTCAAAATCATCAAAAAAGAGTAAAAATGTATCTTCATTACTTATTAAAGAATTGTATTGAATATATTAGTTATTGAAGACGAGCCTGATATCAGAAAAACGCTCGAATATAATATCTCACAAGAGGGACATACAGTTTTAACTGCAGGTTCACTTCATGATGCTGAAAAAATTTTACAGTCACAATCACTATCACTGGTTCTTTTAGATCTTATGTTGCCAGATGGATCAGGTTTAGATTTTTGTCGAAAATTAAAAACAAATTCTAAAACTGAATCCATTCCAGTAATAATATTAACTGCAAAAGACGATGAAGTTGATAAGGTTGTTGGATTTGAACTAGGTGCAGATGACTATGTAACAAAACCTTTTAGCGTAAGAGAGTTAATTTTAAGAATAAAAGCTGTTTTAAAAAGGGGTGAAGTAAAAAAAGATATTGTTGAAGTTGAAAGACAATTTGGAGATTTAAAAATAGATATTGATTCCCATGAGGTTTATGTCGATGAAATGCAAATTAATTTAACTGCTTTAGAATTTAAATTATTAAATCAGCTTGTTGAAACAAGAGGTAGGGTCCAATCAAGAGATCAACTACTTACTGAAGTTTGGGGCTACAGCGCTGAAGTTGCAACTAGAACAGTTGATACTCACATAAAGAGATTAAGGACTAAGCTTGGATCTATGGGTAAATATGTTCAAACTATTAGAGGCGTAGGCTACAAATTCTCAAGAATTCCTGATTAGATTATGGGTATTAGATTTCGAATATTCATAATAATATTGATATCAATGGGTCTGGGTGTTCTTGTTGCAAACATCTTTGCATCAGTTTCAAATATTTCATTATTAATAGCTTCACTTTTTTTATTTATCTTAGCCACAGCTACATCTACCTATTTTGCAAACTTTACTTTTAAAAGCATAACCGATCTTGAAAAAGCAACTTCTAAGATTGCTGAAGGAAAAACTAAAAAGAAATATATTAATGCTCTTAAGATTAATGATACTGAAATTGGTGGTGTTGCAAAAAGTATCTTCGAAATTTCTGAAAATCTTAAAGATAAGATAAATCTTATTGCAACACAAAGAGATCAATTTGGATCTGTTCTTGATGACTTAGGAGAGGGTGTTATTGTCGCGAATCAAGATGGACAAATTAAATATGAGAATGACCAATTTTCACAAATACTTAACCTTAATGAAGTAAATGGTAAGAAAATTGAAGAATTAAATATAAAACCATTGGATAATCTATTTAGAAGATCAAAAAAGAAAAAACGTGCTGATATTGAGTTTGAAATTGAACTAAATGACAAGTCAATCAGATGGGTTTTAGCGACAATAAACAAATCAAAAAGTACTAATGAATTTATTATGGTTGTGCATGATATAACTCAGCTAAGAAGCTTTGATTCAATGAGGAGAGACTTTATTTCAAATCTCTCACATGAATTGAGAACCCCTGTCAGTGTTATAAGAGCAAATTCAGAAACATTGATTGATGGAGCTTTAGAAGACAAGAAACAAGCTAAAGTTTTTGCAAAAGCAATTTTACATAATTCACAGAGACTATCTGATATGGTCTCATCACTTTTAGACCTTACAAGAATAGAATATGGCGAGCTTAAATTAAACTTTAAACAAATAGATTTAAATGAATTTATTAATAATTTTATTACCTCTATATCAAGCTTATCTAAGAAGAAAAATATAAACATAAAATTTCAATCAAACCATAAGGGCGATATTTATGCAGACCCTCAAGCAATTGAAAGAATTATGAATAATTTAATAGATAATGCTATCAAATATTCAGAAAAAGGTTCTGAAATTCTAGTAATTACAAAAAATGATTCTGATTCTTTTATCAAAGTAATGGTAGAAGATAGCGGTTCTGGTATTTCAGATGAAGATCAAGACTTTATCTTTGGTAGATTTTATAGGACTGCATCGGCAAGGGCTACGGATAATCAAGGCAGTGGCTTAGGTCTCGCAATTGTTAAACACCTTGTAAATAGCTTAAATGGTGAAGTTGGAATTGATTCAGCACCTGAAAGGGGATCAGTTTTCTGGTTTACAGTTCCAAAGACTCAATAAATAATCTTTACAATTATCAATTAAATGCATAGAATATGTAACAAGTTTGTAACAATTTTGTAACATACTTGTCAAGCAGGAGCTAAAAATGGCTAGATCTATTTGGAATAAATTTCATTCACTAATGAAATCTGGAAGACTGACTAAAGTTATTAGAGTTTCAGGACTTAACTAATAATGATTCATATTAAAAACTAAGCTAGAATAATAGCTCGTTTTTAATTATGAACTTTATTAGACTCAAGAAGATTATTATCTTCATATTTACTGCCCCTGCATTATTATTATCATGTATTTTAATATTTAATCTTTTTAATAAACCTCTAATAAAATCTGTAGAAACGTCTGGAATAAGAGATTTTGCTTTTAACACACCGATTGATTCTGCTTTAAAAGTCGAAGATCAGTCGATGGGCGCTATAGCTTTTGACTTTGAATTGATAGGTTATAGATCTGGCTCATCTGAATCATCTGTAATATTAAAAAAAGGGAATAAAGAATATTTTGTTGTTGAAGGTGAAAAATTAGTTGGAAAATTTGAATTGATTGAAGTTAATAAAGATGAAGTTATATTTCGCAACGACGAAAAGTTATATAAAATTAAGAATCTTGTAGGCAAATAATATATGTACATATCAATTAAAAAAATTCTTATTATATTTCTCTTAATTTCTGTTGATAACATAAGCGCACAAGATACATTTATATTAAATTATGAAGATGTTGATATAAAAAAAGTAACTCAGGACATTGCTCAATTTTCTAAAAAAACCATTATTCTAGATCCAAGAGTTAAAGGAAAAATTACTATATATTCAAATGCAAATCTTAATAGAGATCAAGTTTGGAATGTGTATTTAAGAACCATTCAAGTAAATGGATTCAGTACAATTTCAGAGGATGGATTTTTAAGAGTAATACCTGAAAATGAAGCTACAAGAGATAAAACGATTGATTCTTCCATGGGTGATTTTGAAACAGCAGTAATACCACTTAACAATAGGTCTACTGAAGAGATTTTACCAATGATTAAGCCAATCACTGGAAGACAAGCTCATTTATCTGCTATAGCTTCTATCAATTCTATTCTGCTTGTTGATCGAGCTAGTAACGTTTCAAGGATTAGAAATCTATTAATAGATTTAGACAAAAATAATACTGCTAAGATTACAATAATTAAATTAGACAACCTTTCATCTATTGAGGCTGTAAGAATTTTAGATAGACTCAAAATTCAAAACAACCCAACAATTAATAATTTTGTTGCAATCCCATTTGCTCCATCTAATTCAGTTATTCTATCTGCTAATGACTTCATAACTAAAAATATTAGATCTACACTAAATATTTTAGATAAAGACATAACCAACAATGATTCTTCTGATGTTATTTATTTAAAATATGCAAAAGCAGCTGATGTAGCTCCCATACTTAATTCAATTGCCAGTACTTTTGTAAGTGAATCAGAAGGTACTAAAACAGTTATTACACATCATGAAAAAACAAATTCTCTAATTATTTCTTCAGCTGAAGAAAATTTGAATGCTATAAAAAATATTATTGCCAAGCTTGATATTAGAAGGGCCCAAGTTTTGGTTGAAGCTATTGTTGTAGATTTATCTGAAAAAGCAGCTAGATCACTTGGAGTTGATGCAATTTTTACTGGAGATGATGACGATAGCATACCTATAGGAATAACTCGTTTCTCTGGAACAGAGCCTGATTTATTGGGCATAGTTGGAGCAGCCGATGATGATACAAATGTATCTCTTACAACGACGGCAATTTCTTCTTTGTTAAATACACAAGGTTTGGTAGCTGGATTTGGTGATATGGAATCTGGAGAAGGTAATTTTGTTGGAATTTTAAACGCAATAGCCTCCGACACCGATTCAAATATTTTATCCACACCTTCAATTTTAGCTATGGATAATGAGCCTGCAAGATTATTTATAGGTCAAGAGATACCAATTACAACAGGTGAAAGCCTTGGCACAAATAACTCAAATCCATTTAGAACCACTTCACGTCAAGAAGTTGGAATTGAGTTAGAAATAACTCCACAAATTGATGAAGGAACGTCAGTAATATTAAATATTAAACAAGGTGTTTCAGGTATTGCTGGAGTTGCTCAAAGTGGAACAGATTTAGTAACAAATAAGAGAGAAATAGAAACGACTGTTTTGGTAGATAATAACCAAATAATTGTTTTAGGTGGTCTAATCGATGAAGATATACAAGAAGTTATTTCAAAAGTTCCTGTTTTAGGTTCAATACCTTTAATTGGCAAATTATTTCAATCATCATCAAGCACAACGAGTAAGAAAAACTTAATGGTTTTTTTGAAGCCCACAATTCTTATTGATTCCAATAGCGCTCAAGAAATCTCTCTAGAAAAATATAATTTTATAAAAGCCCAAAAAGAAATAGACAAGAATCTAGATATCATTGATCTTTCAAAAAAGGCTGATTAATTATGGCTGAAGTTGAAAGCATTAAATCAGATGTTCTCCCATATGATTTCGTAAAAGAAAACGAAGTTATAGTTTCTGAAACAACCAATGGTTATGTTGCAACATCACCATATGAATTAACTTTAGATATATATAAAGAAATTCAAAGATATTTAAATTCAGACTTTGAATTTAAACAGTGCAGCACAGAAAAATTTAATGAAATACTTACTAGTTCTTTCTCATCAACCAATCACAATACTAATCTTTCAGAAGAGCTTTCAGACGAATTTGATCTTAAAGATTTTGCAGGAAGTATAAATGCAACAGAAGATTTATTAAGCGGCAATAATGACACGCCTATAATTAAATTAATTAATGGAATTATAAGCCAGGCTATAAAGAGCAGAGCATCTGACATACACTTTGAACCATATGAAAACCACATAAAAATACGTTTTAGAGTTGATGGTATTTTAAAAGAGATTCTCAAGCAGGATAGTAAAATTGCATCAATATTAATTTCTAGAATTAAGATTATTTCAGGTTTAGATATATCAGAAAGACGATTACCACAAGATGGAAGGGTCTCGCTGTCGCTCGGAGATAAAAATGTAGATGTTAGAGTTTCAACACTTCCATCATCTTACGGTGAGAGAATTGTTCTTAGACTGTTGGATAAACAATCTGCACAAATTAATATCGATGATTTAGGACTTCCATCTGAAATTCTTTCAAACTATAAGACTTCATTAAAAGATTCTGAGGGAATAATTCTATTTACTGGTCCAACAGGATCAGGAAAGACGACAACTCTGTATGCCGGCCTTAGATATTTAAGTGATTCATCTCAAAATATCCTCACTGTTGAAGATCCTATTGAATATACCTTAGATGGCATTGGACAGACTCAAGTTAATCCAAAAACTGGATATACTTTTGCAAAGGGCCTAAGAGCTATACTAAGACAAGATCCTGATGTTGTAATGGTAGGAGAGATGAGAGATGTTGAAACAGCTCAAATAGGTATTCAATCGAGTTTAACTGGTCATCTCGTTTTATCAACTGTTCATACAAATAGTGCTGTTGCAGCTATTACGCGATTAAGAGATATGGGAATTGAATCCTTTCTATTAGCATCAAGTTTACGAACTATTATTTCGCAAAGATTAGTAAGGCGCTTATGTTCGTCTTGTAAAATTGAAAACAAGCCATCAGCTGAATCAGTTAAAAATTTTAAAATAAATAAAAATTCAACTGTTTATACTCCAAATGGATGCAATGCTTGTAATGGAACAGGCTATCAGGGGAGAATTGCAATAGCCGAATGTGTTCAAGTAGACAAAAAACTTAAGGATCTGATCCACAACAATGCCTCAGAAAATGAAATATCAGATTATGTCTTTAACGAAAACAAGTCTATCGATCAAGCTTCAGTTGATTTGATTTTAGATGGTGTTACATCTTGTGAAGAAATTATGAGAGTTAATAATATTAAAGAAGATGCCAGCATTTAGTTATACAGCAATAAATGAGGCAGGTATAAAAAAGAAGGGCATTCTTAGTGCAAATTCAGAAAGAGAGGCTCGAAGATTAGTTAAAGACCTCCAATTAACACCTTTAAAAATTACCGAATCAAAAGATATAACAAAATCATTAAAAGTAAAAAATAAAGATATTGTGATTATGACAAGGCAATTATCAACATTGCTGGATGCAAATACTCCTATTGTTGATGCACTTGAAATAACAGCAAAGCAATTAAAAAATAAAGACCTTATATATGTATTATTTAGCCTTAAGGAAGACATTATTCAAGGAAAAAGACTTGGTAATTCTATGAAGAAATTTCCCAGTATATTTTCAGATACTTATATATCAATGGTCACAGCTGGAGACTCGTCAGGAAATTTAGATGTTGTTTTTTCAAGATTAGCAGACTATCTTGAAGAAAGTTCTTCTATAAGACAAAAGGTTCTTTCAGCTTTAACTTACCCACTGATATTAGTAGCATTTTCAATCATTGTAATAATGTCTTTATTGGTATTTGTCCTACCTCAGGTAGTAAATCAGTTTATTAAGGCTGGAGCTGAACTACCACTTATAACAAAAATTTTACTAGGCATCTCTAGTAATATTATTCCTATAACTATAGTTATTATTTTAAGTGGTATTGGTTTATATCTGCTCTATAAAAATTATACAAAAACAGTAAACAATAAAATTAAAGCACATAAAAAAATTCTTGAATTACCATTCCTAGGTAATTTTCTATTAAATTCAGAGCTAGAAAAGTTCTCAAGCACCATGGAGTTACTTTTGGCTTCAGGTACGAACCTAGATGTTGCTTTAGAAGAGTGTTCAAATGTGTTTAGTAATAAATATTTAGCAAATATTATTATTAATTCAAAAAAAGATGTAATGGAAGGCAAAGATTTTATTAATTCACTCAAACAAGATGCAGCACTACCGGATATCTTCATTCAACTTGTATCTAGTGGATACAGATCAGGTAATTTAGTAAAAATGTTTAATAAAGTTGCACAATTCATGAAATCAGAAATTGAAAGCAAAAGATCAATTTTTTTATCTCTACTTGAGCCAATTGTAATTATTTTTATGGGCGGTTTTATTATGATGATTGTTCTAGCTATACTTATACCTATAATGCAAATGAATACATTGGCGATATGAAAATATTAAATAAAAATAGGAATAAAGGATTTACCCTTATTGAACTTATGGCTGTTTTAGTCATATTAGGTATTCTTGCCACAATAGTTGCTGTCAGTATTGATCCTGTTTTTCAAAGAGCTAATTTTGAAAAAATACGCGCTGATATGGCTAATACTAATAAAGCACTAGAGCTTTATAGATTCAATGAGCTTACTTATCCATCTACCTCTCAAGGACTTGATGCATTGGTTGAACCTCATTCTGAATTAAAGAATCCATTTTTATATCCAGAAAGCGGCTACATATCCTCACTTCCTAAAGATCCTTGGGGAAGAGAATATATCTATGAGTATCCATCAAGAAGAAGTGCTAAATATGACTTATACACTCTGGGAGCTGATGGCTTAGAGGGTGGTTCTGGTGAGGATGCTGATGTTGGTAATTGGATGCAAGAATAAAAAAATATTTAAAGGTTTTACGTTAATTGAATTGTTGGTAGTTTTACTAATTATCGGTATTTCAACTACTTTGATTACGCTAAGCTTTAACACAGTTAGTTCAATTGAAAAGCAAACAAATTCAGTAGAAGAATATTCAAGATTCTTAGCTGAAGAGAGTATAGTTTCAGGAAATATTGTTGCTTGGTATTTTAATAGCACAAATCAATACGCAACCTTTGTATCTGAGAATGGTGTAGAAAAAAAAATAAGCAATCTTGATAATTCTATTTGGGAAGACTCTTCATCACTAAGTAAAACATTTACATATTTAGATGGCATTAAAATTGATTTAGATAAAAATAAATTAGAGTCACCGCTAATTTTATTCTATCCCTCTGGAGAAATTTCTGGTGGTGAAATCGATATATATTTTGAAGATTATATTCATCGTTTAGTTATTAAAAATAATGGAAAAATTTATAATGAGATTATTGATTACTAATCAATTTAAACGAGGGTTTAGCTTAATAGAAGTTGTTGTTTCTTTATTTATATTAAGCGTTTCAGTGATAACGATTTACAACTTAATTATTTCTACAGCAACATCATCATTCGAACTTGAACAAAGATATTTAGCAAAAGAAGTTGCTAATAATCGAATTGCTTTAATCAATACAGTTGAAAAGCCTAAAAAGCCAGTTGTAAGAAACGGTGAAATGATTATGGGTGGTGAAAGATGGTACTGGAATGAATCCATTAAAAATGGTCCAACTAATGATTATTATGAATATGAAATCTTAATAAGGTTAGCTGACCAAGAAAAGTATGTGTATTCAATTAAAGGATTTATAAATAATGAATAGGGGGTTTACTCTAATCGAAGTTCTTGTTTCCTTGGTTATTCTATCTTTGATAACTGTTATTTCATCAAGCATTCTTCAATCATCATTAGATATAGAAAGAACAGTAAGTCAAAGACTCCACTCGGCTAGGGCCTTAAATTTTTCATCTATCATTGTCAAAAGAGACATAAGACAGGCTATCAATGTTCCTTTAAGAGATAATTATGGAAATTTTTTAAATGGAGTAATGATAGGTAGTGATATCGATAATAAGATTTTATTTAATACAAGAATAAAATCCATTTCTAATGAGACTTCACCTATAAAGAGAATTGAATATATTCTTGAAGAAGGCACATTTAAGAGAAAACAGTTTTATTCAGCAAATCCTTATAATATTGATGAATATTTTGATACTGAATTAATATCAGATGTCTCTAGAATGAATATAGAATTCTTGCATGAACGTCAGTGGCATCCTAAATGGCCAATAAATTCTAATACAGAAAAGAAAATTCCAACCTTAATAAGGTTTGAATTTGAAAAAAATGGAAAAGAATATACCTGGATCATCGAACCAAATATTGATTATGTATTTTAGAGATAAAGGAGTCGTTTTAATTTCAATCCTATTGATAGTGCTGCTTCTATCCTCTGTAGCTGTAATTTTTGGAAACAAATATCTTCTTTCATTAAAAAGAGCTCAATTTATTGAATTTCAATCTATATCTTTAAATTCCTTTAGAAATATTGAATCTTTGTCTTATAAGGTAATTAGCAATGAACTTAGATTCAACTCCAATAAACTATCAAAAAATAATCCAATTCTAAAAAATAGTTTTAATTTTGATTCTGATAAATCAGAGGTTATAGGAAAAATAACCGATGCCTCTAATTGTTTTAATATTAATTCTATTGTTTTATTAAATGATGGGAATTATTTTGAAAACACTAAAACCACCAAAGCCTTTAAAGAATTAATGACATCTTTGGATATTGAAGAGAACATGATCAATGAGATGATAGACCAAATAATTGACTGGATAGATAAGGATTCAAATCCAAGAGCAAATGGATTAGAGGACTATTTTTATTCTGGTCCCTTGCATAGTCCAAGAGAGTATAGCGGCATGCGCTTATTAGTTTCTATAGATGAACTCAAGACAATTCCCTCAATAAAGAAAATTAATTGGAACTTAATCAAAGATAATTTTTGTGCAATACCAATAACATCAAATTTGTCTTTCAATATAAATACACTCTCAAAACAACATAATTATTTACTAAATTCAATGTATCCAAACATAGATCTAAAAGATGCTAATTATATAATTGATAATATCCCTGATGAGGGTTTTGATAATGTAGACAATCTTCAAAAAGCATTTCCAGATTTAGATTTTAGTCTTACAAATGGAACAGTGAAATTTACTTCCAATATATTTGAACTAAATACACAAATTCAATCTGATGATTTTTCAGCATCCTCAAAAAGCATCATAATTTATGAAGGTAATAAAAATGGCTATATTGCCTCAAGAATTTATAATGGTATTTAATGAAAACATATCTAACTTATCCTACTAGCTCAGATCTAAATTGTGGAATATTTCACAATGATGAGGATAACTATAAAAAATCAAATATTTTCAATAATTTCAGTGAGTTTGAATCTCTTACTCATGACGATATGCTAATTTACTTAATACCCTCAAATTTAATAAGTAGTTATATATTTAAACAAAATAAAACTCTTTCTTCTCAAAATAATTTAGCTAACTTCATAGCTGAAATTGAGGGCAATATAGTCAACGATGTTTCTGATAATGAATTCTTTCTTATAAACAACATTGGTTTTGTTATGGATAAGTTAATTTTTCAAACGTTAAACGAATCCTTAAGTTCACTAAAGTGTAAAACTATATTACTTCCAGATTATTTTTTAAATAATAAAACTAACTCAGATTCTATTACTGAATTTAATAACAAATTCTTAATAGCATTCTCAGATGGAACCGGTACCTCAATAAACAAAGATTCTCTAGAACAATACATACATATATTAAAAAATACATACCCAGATTTTAATCCAGTTATTTCTATTAAAAATAGTGAAATCCAAAAACTATTCCAAAATCATAAAACTGATTCAGTATTTAATATTAAGAGCTTTTTTGAACAAGATGTCAGCGCTTTACCCAATCTATTTAAATTTAATATCTCAATTAAAAGCATTTTAAAAAAATTAAATTTTTCAAAAACTGAGATGTGCATATGCACTTTTCTTTTAATTTCTGTATTTGCTTTACCATATTCATTAGTAGCAATTAATAATAACTACATAAATACCTATAAAGATGAAACTTTCAAACTATTTAAACTAATTGATAAAAATACCAAAAGGGTAGTAACGCCAAAAATACAAATAGATCAATTAATACAGCAGGTTCCTGTTGCCTATAATCCACAAAATAATGTATCAAATTTTTCAAATCTAGAGTTTTTAACTGTACTAGGTGATAAATTTATTGATAAAGTTGAAATAGATTTTGCAACCAATTCAGCTATTCTAAACATTAACAACATGCCTGAAATGCAATACAGCTTAATAAAAGGAATTGCGAAGAGATTTGATGTAGCGGTTATAAATGAAGATATGACTTTTACAAATAACCTTTCCTCTGGGTCAATTAAAATTGAATTTAAACAATGAATAGTTTTATAAATAATCTTAATAAAAGAGAAAAATATTTAATTTTTTTAGCCTTAGCTGCAATATTAATTTTTTTTATATTTTCAATTTCAAGTAATCTAATTAGTTCAGTCAATTCATCTAACAAACAATTAGCAAAAGTAAAAAATGACTATGAATATGTTGTTGCTAAGATCGAAGTCCTTAATCAATCTCTTGTAAATTCAAAACTAAATATCACTGATATAAGTTCCTTTTTACAAAATGAAAAATCAAATCTTGTAATTAATAGTGAGGTTCTTAAAGAGGAAGATTATCTAAAGATAAACTTTTTAACAAAAAACCTACAAGATTCTATAGCTATTTCAGATGAAGTTTCAGCCAAATTAAATATGAACTTAAAAATGGTTGAATACACTAAAATTGATAATCAATCTCAAACTATCCTTTATTTTAATTAGTCTTAAAGCAGAACTTATACAAGACAAAAGCTAGGATTCCTCCAATGATTTCTGCAATACAAAAGAACATAACATTTTCAGGACTTATTCCTGCAAAGGAGTCTGAAAACATTCTGCCCATTGTTCCTGCTGGATTTGCAAATGATGTTGAAGATGTAAACCAATACGCTGAACCTATATATGATGCAACAACTATTGCTATTTTTTCTTTTTTTGAAATTAATATAAAAAATACTAGTCCAAAAGATGCTATTGCCTCAGCAACAAGAATATTTAAACCAGATCTATCTTTTTGTGAAAATTCAAAATTTTCTATACCAAACATATAATTTGCAGCTAAAACTCCAGCTATGGCACCACTTATTTGTAAAAAAATAAATATTATTAAAGTCGTCAGTGAGATCTTTTGATCTAAATAAATTACAAAAGATACTATTGGATTAAAATGATTGCTAAATGAATTAAAAGCTGTAATTAAAAAATATAATGCAAAAAATGTTGCAATAGTATTTATCAAAAGTATAAGAGCTTGATCGCCTGTGCTTAAATTTTCTGCCATAATGCCAGAACCAACAACGGCACAAAACAAAAACCCAGTCCCTAAAAATTCAGCAATGTATTTATCCATTTAACTTCCTAAAAAAATAATTTTATTCTATTTTGAATATTAGTCTTTATAAATTGATATTTTTTTTGAATAAAGCTCATTAAATGTTTTTACAGCAATTGAATCTGAAACACCCCATTTAGTTGATCGAATTTCTTTAATTTTTAATTGGTTAATAATTCTCTCGAATATTATCATTGCATAATCAATAACATCAGCACGGTCCTCAGAAAAATTATATTTCTTTATTTTTTCATCAATATTTAAACCTTTTAGATTCTTAGCATTTTTAATGAAGTCTTTTGAGGACATTTTTTTAGATTTATTTATATTCAAAAACGCTTTTATATTTCCTCCTAAACCAATTAACGTATCAATATTTTCTTGCTCAGCAAGCCATTTATTCATTCTTTTCCATTCAGATTTTTTATCCTTTTTTAGCATTAAACGCACAGCACCTAATTGAAAAGATTGAATTGAATGTTTACCATTTTCATAAATATAACATTCAGTACTACCGCCCCCAGCATCGACATATATCTTATTGATATTCGATTGAGCTTTTGGATGATAGCTAATTAACTTTGCTTCCTCTAGACCAGAAATTATTCTTACTGGATGATTTATTTTATTTTCTAGATATCGTCTAGCATCTTCAGAATTATTACTATTTCGAAGGGCGCTAGTCGCAACTATTTCATATAATTCAATTCCTTCATTTCTAAAAGTTTTTTGATATTTTTTGATTGTTTTTACTAACTCTTTAAGCTTAGCATCTGAAAGGTATCCATTTTTAAAAACTTCTTCTCCAAGTCTGATAGGCGACCGAATACCTCCTATAAAACTTATAGATGAGGGACTTGTTTCAAATATTTTAGATTTAATCGCATTAGTACCTATATCAATTGAAGCAATCTTCATGAATCAGTATATTTGCTTAGAACAATAAATTGTTCGTAAGATAGGTTTTCAAAGTTTGTGCCCTCTAAATCTATAGAATAATTATTTAAAGACTTTGACCACTTAGTGGGTTTGAGTATTTTTTTACCTTCATACTCTGTTTTGATAAGTAAATATCTCAATGATGTTAGTCGTGCGATCATTTTATTATTAGAATTAATTGAGATCCATGGATTTTTTTTAGAGCTTGTTCTATCAAACATCTGTTCTTTGTATAGAGTAAAGGCATTCCATTTAGTTATAATTTTTTCATCATTTTTAGATAACTTCCAATATTTGAGTTCTGAATTCTTTCTTGCTTTCATTCTTATTTGTTGTTGATCTTTTGATAAAGAGAAATAGAATTTTGTAAGCTCAACTCCTTGCTGTGCTTGTTCCTCCTCCCAGTTGTTGACCCGTTTCATAAAAGATCTATATTGATTTTCTGTGCAATAACCCATAATTGGTTCTGTTATAGCTCGTGTATACCATGACCTATCAAGAAATGAGATTTTACCGCTTTTAGGTAATGTTTTTTTCCATCTTTGGAACCAATGAGAAGACTCCCACTTAGTTGGAATACCAAGTTGAACATAGTTAAAGTGTTGCGGCCTTAAATATTCAGAAAAAAATCTTATAGCAGTGCTCTTACCAGCTGTATCTCTCCCTTCAAAAATAATGCATAATTTTCGATTATTCTTAATGACATCTTCTTGAAGCTTTAATAGCTCAATTCTTAATCTTCTTTTCTCACGGTCATACGATTTAGCATCTAGGCTTTTGTATTCACTTTGATCTAGGGAGATGAGACTCATAATTGATTGTTTATAAATTGATATGACATATATTACTATTCAAAAACTAATTATTCCTCTTATAAAATGTTTTTATGCAACATTTGTATGAAATTCACAATATATTTCATAAAATTTTCATTTTAGTAACATATTTGTCACGTTGAGAGCATTTAATATTCAAGTAATTTTAATAAAACTTAAATAATTATGGAAAACTTATTTTTAGACCCAACAATAATATTATTAATCGCAGCCTTTGCTGGTTTTTTTATGGCATTTGGCATTGGTGCAAACGATGTTGCTAACGCGATGGGAACATCGGTTGGTAGTAAAGCAATAACATTTACACAAGCAATATTTATTGCTGCAATATTTGAATTTCTTGGAGCATATTTAGCGGGTGGAGAGGTAACCTCTACAATTCGAAAAGGAATCGTCGACCCAGGCTTATATTCTGGAAATGAAAATATTTTTATAATCGGAATGATGTCAGCATTATTTGCGGCAGCCACTTGGTTACTTATAGCGAGCATTAAAGGTTGGCCAGTTTCAACGACTCACTCAATTGTTGGCTCTATTGTTGGTTTCGTAATTATTTCACTTGGTTTTAGTGCAGTTTCATGGGGAAAAGTTGGGCTTATAGCTGCAAGCTGGGTTACTTCGCCTGCTATTGCTGGAACTTTAGCATTTGGTATATTCCTTAGTGCAAAAAAATTAATCTTAGATAGAAGAGATCCCTCTCAAGCGGCAGTATCATTTATACCTTTTTATAGTTTTTTTACTGGTTTTACAATTGCACTTGTAACAATAAATAAAGGTTTAAAGTATGTCATCAAAGATAACAAAGAAGATTTAAGTGATTGGGTATTATGGTTAGTTGGAACAAATACTGGAACTTTAATAGGTGCTGCAGTAATTGGTTTAATAGTAGCAATTGTTACAGCAATTTTATTAAATGTTAATAAAGATAAAATCAGGGAGTACGGAGTTGAGTCAGCCTTTGCTGTCCTTATGATTGTTACTGCTTCTGCAATGGCATTTGCTCATGGATCTAACGATGTTGCTAATGCAATTGGTCCTATGTCAGCAATAATTAGCGTTGCTTCTGAAGGAGCTATTGGAGCAAAAACAGCTGTAAGTCCTTGGGTTCTTTTAATTGGTGGTGTTGGTATTGTATTTGGGCTAGCCATGCTTGGTGGAAGAGTGATTAAGACTGTTGGTACAAAAATTACTCATCTAACTCCTAGCTTAGGTTTTTCAGCTGAAATGGCTGCAGCATCAACAGTTGTTGCCGCAACTTATATTGGATTTCCAATATCTACAACACATACATTGGTTGGAGCTGTTATAGGTGTTGGTTTGGCTAAAGGCGTCTCTCATTTAGATCTTGGTTCTATTGGAAGAATAATTCTTTCATGGATAGTCACAATCCCAGCTGGAGCAACATTAACAGTTTTATTCTTTTATTTACTGAAGTTCTTTTTTGGAGTTTAAGAAATGAAAGATTATTTATTAAAATTTTCGTTTGCACTATTTATATTTACTTCATCACATTTGATTGCAGAACCAGATTTTTATGGAAAGATAAATGCAAGCTATGAGAACGCAAAAAAAAGCTCTGTCCAGGATACTGGATTTGAAAACAATGCATCAAGGCTTGGTGTAAAAGGAAAATTTAAGTTAATTGAAGGAATCAATATTTCTTATCAAATTGAAAATGAGATTGATCCAACTGATGGCAAAGCAGATGGAGAAAAAGTTTTTAAGGAAAGAAATACTTTTATAGCAATAGAGACTAGTCTTGGAAAACTTTTTACTGGTACACATGATACAGCGTTGAAACTTTCTCAATTAAAAGTTGATTTGTTTAATGACACCAGAGCTGACATTAAATATCTTTTTCAAGGTGAAAATAGAATGAATAGTTTTGTTGGTTATACGAGCCCAGAAATAATTGAAGGACTTAAAGTAAAATTAAACTCAGTAAGTCAAACCACAGGATCCTTTGAATCATATGCACTTAATTATTCAAATGGGTCAATAAAATTAGCTCTTGCCTCAGATTCAAATGCTAAAGGCTATGACAATAAAAGAGTCGCATCTACATTTTCAATGAAATCAATTGGAGTTGATGTGGGTCTTTTGTATCAAACAACAAAAAAGTTATCTACTGGTATTTCTGAATCTGGTCATGTAGTTAGTCTTAAAAAGAAAGTTTCAAATAAAGGAAGTCTATATATGCAAACTTCTAGTTCTGATATAAAGCTTGAGTCTGGTAAGCAAAATTCATATGGTTATACACACAAGACTTCCGATGTATCAAAAATATTTATTCATCTTTCTAATAGAGAAAATAGTAACAAAGCTAAAAATGTTGACTATCTTTCAGTAGGCTTTGAGTATAAGTTTTAAGTTAAATTTAAATAAATAAAAAGGGTGCATTAACATCCTTTTTATTATTTAACTGATTTACTTTTTTCAACATTTGTCCATAATTAATATATGGATTCACCACCTAAACAAGAAAGAAGCAAGAAGAGAATAGAAACTATTTTAGAGACTGCAGAAACTATTCTTCTTGAAGAAAATATTGATGCTATTACTATTGCTAATATTTCTAAACTTTCTGGTTTAAAACGGACTTCAACATATAAATTTTTTCAAACACCTGACTCTATCAAATCAGCATTAGTTTCGAAATATCTTTTAGAGTGCAATAAAGATTTTATAGATAATATTGATAATATAAATTCTCAAGAACTATCAGTTGTTGTATTGAGATCGGTCGAAATACTGCATAATTTTTTTGTAGAATCAAAAGCAGCTCAGGCTTTAATTTTATTGAATACTACCTGCTTACCAGTTCAAAAGGAATCATTTAATCAGTTATCTGGAAGCGTTCAAACATTTGTAGAAAAAAATATAAATCTACCAGAAATATTTAATAAAGATGGTGTTTTTAGAGTCTATACTCAAATAATAATCTCAATCTTCTCCCTAAATACAAGAGAGGGTGGTCTTTTAAATGAAGTTGGAAAAATTGAAGCTAATAGAGCTGCTCATGCTTATATGCTTAATTGGTTAAATCAATCTAATTAAATTGGAAATGAGAACAAGGTCACAATTTGTATTAATTCTCTTTCTTTTAATATTTAACTCTAATTCATATTTGAATGCTTCAAACATCAATACTATCCATGCAATAAAAGAGACTCCACAAGTCAAGATGGACGGCAATGCAGATGATCCTGCAATTTGGATAAATACAGCTGATATTAAAAACTCAATAGTATTTGGAACTGATAAATACAATGGTATCTACTCATATGACTTAGATGGAAATATTTTAGGTTTTTCTAAATCTGGGAGTATGAATAATATAGATCTAAGATCTATTGATAATAAGACGTATGTATTTGCAACAGATACATCCAACAATACTATTAACTTATGGATATATGAAGATATTGATCTTGATATAGCATCTAAAGATGGAAAATTTGCTTTGAGAGAAAAACCAGATTTTTCAGGTGACACAAATTTTTTAGCTTATGGAGCTTGTGCTGGAATTTCCCAAGCTAATGAATTAATTGTATTTGTTACTGAAGCAAAAGGATCTGGAGTACAGCTTTGGATCTTTAATGATAGGAAGTTGAATCTTTTAAGAATATTTAATAACAGTGATGCTTACGAATCTGAAGGATGTGTATTTGATGATGAGAACAATCTTTTATTTATATCAGAGGAAAATAAAAAAGGTGTTTTAAGATCGTACGAACTTACAACCACATTAACCCTTGATGATGAATTTATTATTGATGATAGAAATGGTTATATCGTTGGTGATCCCGAAGGTTTAGCTATTCTTAAGCAGCAAAATAATAAAGGGTACTTAATTGCATCATCACAGGGTAATAGTACATTTAATATCTATGATAGAAATAGACCTCATAAATATATCAAGTCTTTTAAAATAGGGGGCAGCAAATATACAGACCAAGTAAGTGATACCGATGGAATTGAGATTGTTAATCTTTATTTAAATGCAGTCTTTCCAGATGGAATGATGGTTGTTCAAGATGGAAAAAATACTGGAGAAAAAACAATTCCTAAAGAGAACTTTAAATTTATATCACTAACAGATATTAAGAACCTACTACCTTAGTAACAAATTTTATAATATCTTCAGATAGGGCATCTGGTTCTTCCAAAGCTGCAAAATGACCACCATCATGAATATTCCATTGAACCACATCATATATTTGCTCAGCCCAAACTTTTGGTGGCGCAATAAGGTCCCGTTTAAAAATTGCACCGGCCATTGGCTGAGTAATTTTTTCAAACGAAAATCCCATATCACCATTTTCTCTATATAACCTTGCCGAGGAAGTAATAGATTGTGTAAACCAATACAAAGAAACAATTGCTAAGACTTCTTCATTAGAAACTACAAGTTTGTTATCTTCGCCGTCAAACCAGCCATAAAACTTTTCAACTATCCAGGCAGCTAGACCGACTGGCGAATCGTTTAGACCATATCCTAATGTTTGTGGCTTGGTTTTTTGAATTTCATAATAGCCAAAACCTTGCTCTTTGTATTTGTCATAATTAGCCAAAATTTTTTGTTCAGCCTCTGTAACATTTTTCATTGGGTCATCCGTTGCAGGAGGCCATGCTATTACCATATTTAAGTGTATTCCAATGCATGAATCTTTGAAGAGTTCTGCCATCCATTTGCTAATAGTTGCGCCCCAATCTCCACCTTGAACAATATATTTTTTATAACCTAATGCCATAATCAGCTCATGTTGAAGTTTTGCAATCTCTTTTGAATTCATTCCTTGTGTTTTAGGTTTATCCGAAAAGCCAAATCCAGGAAGAGAAGGGCAAATAATATCCAAAGGCACATTAGAATTTTTCTGAATAATTGGAATAATCTTTATGAACTCCTGAACACTACCAGGCCAACCATGAGTCATAACTATAGGAATAGCGTTCGTTTCTTTTGATTTGGAATGAAGGAAATGAATTTTTAAACCTGATTTTGAAGTATATCGAAAACTACCAATTTCATTCAGCTTGCTTTCATGTATTCGCCAATCAAACTCATTACACCAATAATTTGAAAGTTCCTTAAGAAAAGACATATCGGTTCCGTGAGACCATTTATTATTTATTTCATCTGGCCATCTGGTCAAATTAATTTTATGTCTTAGTAAATCAATATTTTCTTCAGGAATATTGATAATGTATTCTTCAATCATTTTTTTAATTTACAACATAATTTTTGTACATTGAAGTAGAATATCTTTTTTATTTTTATATATGTTTGAAAATATTGAATTATTCTTGAGTTCCAATAATGAATTAGCATGGATTGCTATATTCATTTTTGCCTTTATGGAATCCTTCATTCTTTCCTTTATGGTATCAAGTCTTATCTTGTTTTCTATATGCGTATTTGTTTTCAATATGGATTTACTTTCATTGCAAGTCATTGTTCCTGTAGCTGTCCTTGGGTCCCATTTAGGTGATATGTCAGGATTTTTCTTTGGAAAAACCGTTGGACCAAGTATTTTAGGCACAAAATTTATGAAAAAAAGGGAAAAAAATATTAGAAGAGCTCAAAGATTTTTAGAGAAAAGGGGATCTTATGCAGTAATCCTAGGAAGATTTATACCAGCAATAAGGTCTATAGTTCCATTCTTACTTGGAATTTCTGGCTTAAAAGCTGTAAGATTTTATATATCTGATGTTGTTGCATGTTCTTTATGGGGAGCTGCTCTTGCTTTTTTAGTAATTATTTCAGACTCAGTAATAGGATAGATAGATGTTAAATGTTTTTATATTAGTAGTTAGCTCAGTCGCCTTAGCTTATTTGCTTGTTCAGCTAATAAAGGCTGGAAGACAAGGAAGGTTTTTACAAACACTTAGAGATCTCTTGATTGTATTTCTTGCTATTTTAATGACCGCAGTTATTTTCTATATAGGGTATAGATTTTTTAGAACATTCTTCTAAATATTATGTCGTTAACCTTATTTGAAAAAATCATTAGTAAGGAGATTCCTGCTGATATTATTTATGAAGATGATATTTCAATAGTTATAAAAGATATAAGCCCTCAAGCTCCAACACATTTGTTAATTATTCCGAAGAAAGTTATTCCAAAGCTTTCTGATGCAACAAAAGAAGATCAAGAGGTGTTAGGGCACTTGATGCTTTTAGCAGGAAAAATTGCAGAAGAATTAGGGCTTGATGAAACTTTTAGATTGGTTGTCAATAATGGAGCCAAAGCAGGTCAAAGTGTTTTCCATCTTCACTTACATCTTTTATCTGGAAGATCTTTAAATTGGCCTCCGGGTTAGAAGAATATATAAGCTCCAATTCCTAAAGCAAAAACGGTAATACCGATGCCGATTGCAAAATAAGCACTGTATTTTAAAGTTGAACTATCATCCATATTTAATCTCCCCTTGTAAAAATATATCAAAAATATTTTTAATTTCAATTCAATTTTTAATATAAAATGAACTATAACCTATAAAAATAATACCTTGAGCAATTCAAAAATATCAAAAGAAGTAAAAGCATGGATATCATATGATTTAGGTAATTCTGCATTTGCAACAACAGTTGTTGCTGCATTTTTCCCAATTTTTTATAACCAATTTTGGGCATCAACCATTGATCCAATACTATCAGCTGAATATCTTAGCTGGACTTTAGTTATTTCAAATGTAGCTTTGTTATTTACCGCACCTCTAATTGGAGCTATTACTGATATAAGCAAAACGACAAAAAAATTATTTATAACGATGGTTTTGATTTCTATATCCTGTGTTGCCTTGTTATTTTTTCTAGAAGTTGGATCATGGCTATATGCTTTAATATTCTTTGGAATTGCTAATTATTTTTTTTCAGCATCAAATGTTCTTTATGACAAGATTCTTGTAGAAATAACATCTCCAAATTTATTTTCTAAAATCTCAGGATATGGTTATGCATGGGGTTATTTTGGCGGAGGTTTTTTATTTTTAATTAATGCAATAATGAGCCTTAATCCAGAGCTTTTCGGACTTAGCTCTCAAGCAGATGCAATTAGATGGTCCTTTATTACTGTTTCAGTATGGTGGGGAATTTTTTTAATTCCACTATCTATTACTTTCAAAGAAAAAAATACTGAGACAAAAAGCGGACTATTGAAGAGCTCGTTGATGAATATAAAGACAACATTAATGTCCATACCTCAGTATAAAAATGTTTTTATATTCTTAATCGCATTTTTCTTATTTATTGATGGAGTGCATACGGTGATGGCACTAGCATCAACTTTTGCATTAAATCTTGGCCTAGAAACAAGCTCAATAATAATTGCTCTCATATTAGTGCAATTTGTTGCTTTTCCATCAACGCTTATGTGGGCATACGTAGCAGAAAGAAAAGGAGATAAGTTAGTTATTAATATTTCAATAATTATATATATTGGAATAATTCTCTATTCATTTTCTTTATCAAACGCTACTGAATTCTATATTCTTGCAGCTCTGGTGGGTTTTGTTCAGGGTGGAATTCAAGGAAGCTCAAGAAGCTTATTTGCCAAACTAATACCAGCTGACAAAGCAGGGGAGTTTTTTGGTATTTTTAATACTTTTGGAAAAGCTGGAGCTTTTATGGGTCCCGCACTAGTAGGTATTTTTTTAGCAATTTTTAAAAATACTATAGTTATGTTACTTCCAATATTAATTCTATTTGTACTTGGGTTGATTGTTTTATATTTTGTAGAAACTGATGAAATTATTTAGTCCAAAGTCCATTATTTTTTATGGGATAATGGGATTAATAACGGCGTTTATAATAGCTCCTTTTATTAGAAGCTTAATGGATTTTTCGTTGGGTATTGAGTTACTTATCACCACCTCTTTCATTATTCCAATGTATGCAGTTGTTACAAAACTATTTAAGAAATATCTTTAATAGTTTTTTAATGTCTCATATAACAATTTTGGTTTATCAGTAATAATTCCATCAACCTTGAGATCGATAAGGTATTTAAAAGTTTCAACATCATTAATTGTCCAAACCATAATCTTTAAATCTCTCGACTTTAGAAAATTTACAAATCTTTTTGTAACGATTCGAATACCATAGTATCTAATTGGAACTTGTATGCAGTCTCCTGGAATAGAATCTCTATACAATCCAAAACTCGATAATAATGTTTTAAATACTTCATTCGGACCCATTGAGATACACAAGTACGGATGTTGATTCCTGATTTTTTCTAATCTTTTGCTGTTGAAGCTTGCAATACAAACCCTATCATTTGATTTTGTTTTCGTAATAACCTCTAAAGCAGGGGCCACCACCTCATCTGATTTAAAATCAATTTGAAAGGAAGTATCAGGAAAGTTATTTAACACATCTTCTAATCTTGGTATTTTGTGATTTCCAAAAATAAGGAGTTTATCGATTTCACTGCTGGTTAAAGAATCAAAGTTTGAGGAGATATTAGATATTCTGTTTAAATCATTGTCATGAAAAATATAAGGTATGCCATCAGATGAAACCTGAACATCTGTTTCAATAAATTTACAACCTAAAGATATTGAATATCCAAATGATTCAATAGTGTTTTCAAATGACTCTTCAGCACCACCTCTATGAGCCAGCACCTCTAGTCCTTTATATCTTAGATAAGCTTTCATTCATCGATATTGTATACATTATTAAGGTAAAATATATCAATTGAGTTATACGATCAAAGCTAAGCAGTGAATAAATTCGATTCTATTAGACCTTATAAAGATAATGAAGTTAATAATGTATTAATTAGATTATCAAACAATAGACGATTCCTAAAGATGTTATTTTCATCAGGGAAGTTTAACCATATCCGTTATCTGCCTTTTTCTAGAAAAATATTAAGTTACGCACTTAAAAATAAAATAAAGAATATTGATAGTGTGGATACATATCAAAATTTTTTTGAAAATGTTGTTTCTGGGGTAGTCCAAAAATCTATTAATAAATTCTCTGTATCCGGGATAAAAAATTTAGATCCCTCAAAGGGTTATCTCTTTATTGCAAATCATAGAGACATAACACTAGATTCCGCTCTTTTGAATTTAACATTACATCAAAATAATTTTAAAACTACATATAACGCAGTTGGAAATAATCTTTTAAGTGAACAATGGGCTTCTGATTTAATGCGATTAAACAAAAGCTTTATTATTGATAGGAGTGATAAATCTAAAAGAGACATATATAAAAGCTTAAATCTTGCATCTGAGTTTATATACGATGTAATAAAAAATAAAAATGAATCTATTTGGATAGCTCAAAAGCAAGGAAGGTCAAAAGATGGCAATGATTATACAGACCCGTCAGTAATAAAAATGATTCATCTTAATGCAAGAAAAGATAAAGCTATTAATAAATATTTAGATTCATTAAATGTTATCCCTGTATCTATTTCATATGAGAAAGATCCTAATGATTTATTGAAAGCCAAAGAATTATATTTAACAAATTTAAATAAAGCTTATGTAAAAGACAGAAAAGAAGATTTGCAAAGCATTTCTGATGGAATTAGAGGAAATAAAGGCAATGTACACCTTGAAATAGGAAACATCATTAACTTTCATACAGATTCTTATGAAGCATGCTCAGATCAAATTTCAAGTGAGATAAAAGCTTTATACAAGTTACATCCAACTAATTATGCTGCTGCTATAATTCAAGGAAAGGAGATTGATAAATATGATTTTGATTCAGCTCAAATTGATCAATCGATTCATTTTTTAAAAAATAAAATAAAGGCAATTCCTGAAGAAATGCATCCTTATTTATTAAATCAATATAGCAATCCTATTTTATAGACTGTAACCACTTTCATTATGTTCGTGGATATCCAAGCCTTCTTCCTCGGCTTCACTAGAAACTCTAATTTCTGTAAATATATTTATTGTTCTTAAAATTATATATGTAGCAATAATTGTCCATAAACCTATTACTAAAATACCCTCAAGCTGAAGTACTAACTGAGCCATCATTCCTTCATCAGAGATTCCTGCAGCACCAGAACCAAGAAAACCATCAGGGCTGCCAATTAAAGCTAGCATAATAATTCCTAACATACCTCCAACTCCATGAACTGGAAAGACATCTAAAGAATCATCTATTTGATATACAGATTTGACCATTTGAGTTGCATAAAAACAAACAGATCCCGCAAGCACTCCAATCAATAATGCACCGGCAGGTCCTACAGTTCCGGATGCTGGTGTTATAGTGGCTAATCCAGCAACCATCCCAGTGGCAATGCCAACCATAGTAGCTTTTCCAGATTTAATCCATTCAATACTCATCCAAGTTAATGCTCCAACTGCTGCGCTAATATGAGTAACTAGCATAGCCATTCCAGCTGAACCATCAGCAGCAACAGCACTTCCAGCATTAAAACCAAACCATCCAACCCAAAGCATTGATGCTCCAATCATAACCATGGTTCTATTATGAGGTGGAAGAGGGGACTCGTTAAAACCTTTCCTTTTGCCAAGGTAAATTGCTGCTACTAATGCTCCAAGACCGCATGTGGCATGAACAACTAATCCACCTGCAAAATCAATTACACCTTTGGAGCCTAAATATCCTCCACCCCAAACCATATGACAAGCTGGAAGATAAACTAATGTAAACCAAGCAATTGAAAACAAACACATTGCAGAAAATTTAATTCTTTCTGCAAAAGCTCCAACCACTAGAGCTGGGGTAATTATTGCAAAGGTCATTTGAAAAGTTATAAATACAGATTCAGGCAACGTTCCACTCATAGAGTCTCTCTCAATACCATTTAAAAACATTGCACTTAGATCACCTATAAATAGCCCATCCCCTTTAAAAGCTAGACTGTAACCATAAACAACCCAACATACAGAAATAATGCATGCAATTGAAAAGCACTGCATTAATACAGATAAAACATTTTTTGATCTAACTAAACCTCCATAAAAAAGAGCTAAACCCGGCAAGGTCATAAATAAAACTAATGCGGTTGAAGTAAGTATCCATGATGTATCACCTGAATTAATCTGTTCCGCAGATACATCAAAAGAAATAAATAAAATAAGTAAACTTGATAAGAATGTTTTCACAAAAATGCTCCCAATTATTATATATATTTTTTATATGCAATTTATATGCCTTAAATTATTAAATAATTTGCACAAATAAAGAGCATAAAAAAAGAGAAGAGTCGTATTGAAACAACTCTTCTCTAAAATTTAATAATCTGACCTATAGGGGGAGCATTATAATGCAGTCATAATATTAAATTATTTAAATTCTGGATAAGCTTCAACTCCTATCTCAGAAACATCAAGACCTAGATCTTGTTCTTCATCAGTAGCTCTAATTGGCATTACTATATTAATAACTAATATAGTTGCTAGGCTCATTAGGAAAGTAAACCCTGCAATTGAAATAACACCGATTGCTTGCCACATAAATGAAGCATCAGATGTAAATGGAACAACCATAACACCTAAAATACCTACAACACCGTGAGCTGAGATTGCACCTACAGGATCATCTAGCTTAAGTTTTGTATCTAGGTATAGAATTGAGAAATAAACTAGAACGCCGCCTGCAGCTCCAATAAGGACTGCCG
>CABYNW010000003.1 GCA_902520495.1 uncultured SAR86 cluster bacterium
AGGAACAAAATATGAGTAATTTAAAGACAAGTTTTAATATAATGGGTATTGCATTGGCATTTTTATTAATGTCATCCAATGTTTATGCAAATGATTATGGTATATCAGATCAAAAACTTAATGAGATAGAAGCTCGTGTAAATAACATGAGTATTGAGCAGCTTAGTGCAAGAAGAGGTGTCTTATTGTCTGAACAAGCAAGTTTAAGTCAAGATGTTGATCAAGAAAATACTGTTAATACTTCAGGAAATAGCAGGCTCGCAGAAATAGCAGCTGAATTATCAACAATTCAAAAAGCTTTAATTGCTGTAGCTGGTCTTGGTGCAGTTTCTGCATTTACCGATGAAGGTTATAACGATCAAACACCACCTATAATTACTATCGCAGGTGATAATCCAGCTACGGTTGAGCTTGGAACAAGCTATACAGATGCTGGCGCAACTGCTAATGATGCTTTCCATGGTGATACACCTGTAACATCTTCAGGTTCTGTTGATACAAATACTGTTGGATCTTATGTAATTTCATATTCAGCAACTGATAAAAGTGGAAATACTTCTACTGCGTCAAGAACTGTAAATGTTGTAGATACAACTGCACCTGTTGTAACTGTAACAGGCGATAATCCTGCTACTGTTGAACTTGGTACAAGCTATACTGATGCTGGTGCTACTGCAACAGATGCTTCAGGAACTGTTTCAGTTGTTTCATCTGGCACAGTTGATACAAATACTGTTGGCTCATATGTTGTAACTTATACATCTACTGATGCTTCTGGTAATGCTGGAACAGCATCAAGAACTGTTAATGTTACTGATACCATAGTTCCTGTATTTACTTCATCATCAACATTTACAATTGACGAAAATCAAACGGCTGTTGGCACAGTTACAGCTACAGATCTTCAAACTGTAACATTTTCGATTGCCTCAGATGTATTACAAATTACTTCTGCAGGTGTTTTATCATTCATCACAGCACCTGACTTTGAAAGTCAATCAAGCTTTGAATATGACAATAGCACAATGGACTTCACTGCTACTGTTACTGCTACCGATGCAAGTGGTAATGCAGCAACTCAAGTAATCACCGTTAAGGTTAGAGATGTTGGCGGTATTGACGATAATACCAATACTGGAACTGGTACAGCTACTGGAACAGCTACAATAGCAACAGATACTGGAACCGCAGTTGAAGAAATTGAGACTGTAGTTAGCACTGCTACGGGTACAGCTACTGGAACAGGTACAGGTACTGGAACAGGTACGGGTACAACTGGTACTGGTAGTGGCACTGGAACAGGCGTTAATTAAACCTTATTAAATTTGAGCCTCGGAAAGAAAGATATTGTTAACAATATTTATTCCGAGGCTTCTTTTTCAAAGTCCACAGCTAAAGATCTTTTAGAAAGTTTTATTAATATAATAAAATCTAATAGTTCAAAAAATATTAAAATATCTAATTTTGGAACTTTTAGAATAAAAACAACACCTGAAAGGGTTGGTCGCAATCCTAAGACAAAAAAAGAATATATTATTTCAAAAAGAAAAAAATTAGTTTTCAAAGCATCTGCAGTTTTAAAAAATAACCTTAATTAGTTTTTGGTCGGGATGGCCGGATTTGAACCGACGACCACTACACCCCCAGTGTAGTGCGCTACCAGACTGCGCTACATCCCGAAAATAATATATAATATCAGTCTATATCTATAATAACTTATAAAAAAAATAAAATTGAAATCACAATATAATTTCTTATTATTAATCTTTTTAATAATTGCTTCACCGATTATTGCTGACTATGAGATAGTTACAAAGTCAGGAATAGTTAATGGATTCAAGAAAAAAAATGTTTTATATTGGGATGATATTCCCTATGCTCAACCTCCTATAAATGAGTTAAGATGGAAAGCGCCAAGAAAAATTAATGAGCCTCAAAACATCATTTTACCTAAAGAAGATAACTTCTGCGTTCAAAGGCCATCTTCTCTTGGGGGTGCAGACGGTGATGGTTTTTTTACTGGTACTGAAGACTGTTTATATTTAGATGTAATTGCTCCATCTAAAGAATCAGGCATTCCCCTTCCAGTTATGTTTTGGATTCATGGGGGTGGAAATACCTCTGGTCTAAAAGATTTGTATGATTACAGTAAGATGGCTAAAAGGCATGATGTAATTGTTGTAAGAATAAATTATAGATTGGGCCCATTTGGCTGGTTCACACATCCAGCAATTCAAGATTTTCAATTTGGAATTGATAAGTCTTCTAATTTTGGAACACTAGATATAATAGCTGCTTTACAATGGGTACAGGAAAATATCGAACTTTTTGGTGGAGATCCAGATAATGTAACTATTTTTGGGGAATCTGCTGGAGGGCATAACGTATTTTCTCTTATTGTTTCCGAGAAATCAAAAGGGCTCTTTCATAAAGCTATTTCAATGTCAGGATATACAACATCAATAACGCCAATTAATGCTTATAAACCAAAAAAGCTATCATCTACATCTAGTTATTCAAGTTCGAATATTGTTAATAACATTCTTAATGACCAAGAAAATTCTAGTACTAACAAGCAATACTCAAATCAAGAAATAAGAGATATTTTATTAAATCTTACTTCAGAAGAATTCTTTAATTATTATTCTGAAAGAGAAGCTTATGAAGAATTGCCTTTACTTACAGCTGATGGCATAGTTATTCCAGAGATTGGATTAAGAAAAGCCCTCCATGATCCAAAATATATTAACAAAGTTCCAACAATTGCTGGATCTAATCGTGATGAGGTTAAATTATGGTTAGCCTCTGCAGAATATTTTGTAGAATTAGATAATTCAGCAGCAGGCACATTTTTAGGAATCCCCAAAGTCGTATTAAAAAATGAAGGTGCTTTCGAAGCTTTTAATTATTATAGAAGTTCTGCATGGAAAGTAAGAGGAGTGGATAAACCACTTGATGGCTTGTATAAAGCAGGAAATAAAAATCTTTACTCATACAGGTACGACTGGGATGACCATAGAAGATTCTTTATAGCTGATTTTAGAAAGCTTATTGGAGCTGCACATGCAACTGAAATTCCTTTATTAGCTGGGAATTCTAAGTTAGTAGGCGGGTATCCTTTATCTGACTTAATATATCCTTCGGGCGTATCCAAGTTTTATTTATCAAGAAATATGATGAGATTCTGGACAAATTTTGCTAAAACTGGAGTTCCAGGAGATTCAACAAACTCTGTTGTTTGGCAATCTATTATTTCAAAAGGAAATAAAGATGCCTCATATATGATTTTAGATAATAGAAAAAATCTTAGAATACAATCTGACACTAATACCTTTAAATCCTTAAGTAATGAGCTTTTCTATGACAATAGAGTGAATAAACTTGAAAAATGCGTAATCTTACTACAGATGTTTACTTTTGTTGGTGATGATTTATATGATAAAAATATTAAACATTATCCAGATAAATGCGAAAGATCTAGCGCGGAACAATTCTTAATGGATAACGCTAGTTTTATAGAATATTAGGTTTAAACAAGTCTTTAAGTTTTAGAACCTCGATATCTTTTATTTTTATTAAGTCAGCCATTCTTCTTATTAATCTCTCTTCATCTACATCTAATTTATTGTCAGCATAAGCCATTTGCCACATAAATTTTAATAAATTTAGCTTTTCCTTTTTTGAATAACTTTTATTTATATCTTCTACAAACTCATAAAATGAAACGCTATTATCGCTATATTTTTCAATTATTTTAAGTATTTCTTGTTTATCCTTTCCAACTTTTTCTGCAATGTTTTCAATTTCAGTTATTAGAACCGATAACTCGTCTTCCGTAATTTTACCATCTGATCTCGCAAGCTCGTAGGCTAGAACAGCAGCTGTGAGTTCAATCTCAAAATTTGTTTGTATCATCTCAGGCTTTTCTATACTTTTCTTAAAAAACTTGAACATTTTTATCCTAAACTTATAGTTAATCTATCATTATAATCATGATCTAAAAATTAATAATATATATACATATTTATTTAAAGTAAAATTATCATATGGATGTCAATTTTCCAGTTTTAAAAAGTTTATCAAGAAAATATAAAATATTTATATTGTCTTGTGTAGATTTAATTACTGCTTTCTCATGCTGGATAGTTTTTGGCCCTCCTTTTAGTGCTTTCATAGCATCTAACTTTGAAGTAAGTATGCTTCAGACGATTATTCAGAATTATCTTAATTTTTTAATTCCAATGTCTATTACATATATTTATTTCATTAATTCTGGATTTTATAGATCATCAATACGTTACTCTGAATCAAGAGATTTGATTATTAGATCGTTAATAGGCTCATCTATATTTGGAATATCATGGGGCATAGTGTATGCAGCAGAATATGAGATTGTAAGAAATCAATTTTTGATTGCCACCATATTGAGATCGATATTTCTAGCATATGTTTTTTATGCATTTATACAAATTTCTCGTGACATCGCCAGAATTCTCATGAATTCTCCAGAACTAAATAGTTTTGGAAAGCCTGTTCTAATCTATGGTGCTGGTTCAGCTGGGAATGAATTATATCAAGCCCTTAAGCACAACTCTAAATTTAATATCGTCGGTTTTTTCGATAATTCAAAAGCTTTGAGTGGCGGTGAAATTAATAGCATTAAAATATATGGTAAAGATAAGCAATTAAAAAGATTATCTCAGGAATATCCAAACTTAGAAATATATTTAGCTATACCAAGCCTAAGCATGTCTGAGAGAAGAGCGGTTATATCAAGCCTTGAGAAGCACAAGCTTGCAGTTAGAACCATTCCTTCACTTAAGGAGTTGGTAGCAAATCAAAAGAAATTAGTTGAAATGCAGGATTTAAATATTCATGATATTTTACCAAGAAATCCTGTAACAAGATCTTCGATATCTTTTTTTGGATTAAACATAATGATTACAGGAGCTGGGGGATCTATAGGTTCTGAAATAGTAAGACAGGCCTTATCAGGGAATCCAAAAAAGATAGTATTGCTCGAACTATCTGAAACTAATTTATATACTATCCAAGAAGAAATAGAGTCGATTATTAAGTCCAGAAATATTCCTATTGAAGTTATATATGTTTTGGGAGATGTGAAAGATAAATTAAGATTAAAAGAAATTATTGGCAATCATAAAATTGATTATGTTTATCATGCTGCAGCATACAAGCATGTTCCTATTGTTGAATATCATGAAAACATTTCTGAAGGACTAAAAAATAATATATTTGGAACAAAATCATTGTGTGAAGCTGCGGCAGAATGTGGCGTAAAAAAGGTTGTATTTATATCTACCGATAAAGCGGTGAGACCAGAAAACATTATGGGTGCTTCAAAAAGACTTGCTGAAATGGTTGTTCAATCAATAGATGCTGAGATAAAAGATACAAAATATTGTATTGTTCGTTTTGGTAATGTTATTAATTCTTCAGGTTCTGTAATTCCTCTATTTAGAAAACAAATTGCTCAAGGAGGACCAGTTACCATCACTCATAAAAAAGTAACAAGATATTTTATGACTATTTCTGAAGCATCAAGCCTTGTAATTCAGGCTGGTGAATTTGCAAACGGTGGCGATGTTTTTATTCTTGATATGGGAGATCAGGTAAAAATTTTAGACTTAGCTGAAAAATTAATTTACTTGTCTGGAAGAAACATCAGTCATGGCGAAGGTGGTGAGGGTATCAAAATTAAGGAAATCGGACTTAGACCTGGAGAAAAGCTATATGAAGAACTTTTAATTTCTGGTGAAAAATTAAAAACTGATAATACCAAGATATTTAGATCAATTGAAAATTATCCTAAAAAAGAAGTTTTAGCAAAAGCGCTTCAAGATTTAAAAGATGCTATGACAACAAATGATATTATAGGAATATTAAATATCTTAAAAAATCATGTAGAGGGATTTAAGGAGATAAAAAATGTATAAAAAAAGTGTTTTATTTTTTGCTTTAATTTTAATTATCTCATTACCACTCAGTTCTAAGAGTATCCAAAATTTAAATATACCTGAAGGTTTTGAAATAAGCATATATGCTGATGATCTTGATTCTCCAAGACAAATTACTGAGACTAAAAATGGCTTCGTAATAGTTGGCTCCAAGAATGGAGATAAGATATACGCCTTGCATGACAAAGATAAAGACGGCTTCGCTGAAGAGAGAATTTTAATTCAATCTAATTTACAGAATCCTACAGGCGTAACCTACCATGATGGAGATTTATATTTTGCAGAAATTGAAGATGTATGGGTGATTAAAGAAATAGATTCCTGGCTACTATCTGGTAAAGTAAATCCTCCAAATGTTGAGCTATTTATGAGTGATCTTCCATCTGAAACCTGGCATGGTTTTAGATATATAAGATTTGGACCGGATGATAAACTCTATATTCCAATCGGTGTTCCTTGTAATATTTGCCTTGAGCCTCAGACTAGAGATAAAAGATTTGCTGCAATTCATAAGTACGAAAATGATAAACTGGTAATGGTTGCTGATGGAGTAAGAAATTCTGTGGGTATAGATTGGCATCCTGTTACTAAGAAATTATATTTTTCTGATAATGGAAGAGATTGGCTCGGTGACAATTCACCATCTTGCGAATTGAACGTTGTAGATAATGAAGGTAGCTTTTTTGGTTATCCATATAAGCATGCAAAAGATGTTATTGATCCAGAATTTGGTAACCTTATTCCAACAGTTAACAAAGAATTTATTGACCCTATTGCAGAATTAGGACCGCATGTAGCTCCACTAGGTATTGCATTTTATGATAAGGATAAATTCCCAGAAAAATATAAGAACAGTTTATTCATTGCACTACATGGTTCTTGGAATAAATATAATGGTAAATCAGGTTATAAAGTTATTTTTGTTAAACTAGATTCTGCTGGAAATTACCTATATCAAGAGGATTTCATTACTGGCTGGTTGCAAAATGAAAAAGATTGGGGAAGGCCAGTTTCACCATTTATCATGAGAGATGGATCCATGCTTGTTTCTGATGATAAGTATGATGTAATTTATAAAATTCAATACAAATGATAGATGAATTTAAATAATGAAATAAAAACAGCTATCAAAGCAGCTGAGAGCTCAGGCAAATTATTACTGGAACGCAAGAGCGAATTAAATAAAGCAACACCAAGTAGCTCTAAAGATGTCAAACTAAAAGCTGACATTAGTTCTGAAAATTTAATAAAAGAAATAATAATATCAAATTCAGACTATCCAATTTTGGCTGAAGAAACTGGAAAGTCTAATGAAAATCTTGGTGAGATTTTTTGGGTAGTCGACCCATTAGACGGAACTGCAAATTATAATCGAGATATCCCAATGTGCTGCGTTTCTATTGGGCTGGTTCATAATATGAGACCTATTGCAGGAATAATATATGATTTTAATAACGATGATTTATATGTTGGCAATAATGAAAATAAGACAGCAACTCATAATGATAAAGAAATTTGTGTCTCTAAAGTTGACCAAAAAACAGATGGAATATTAATTACAGGATTACCACATAATACAGATTATTCAGATGAAGCATTAAAAAAAATGTTAAATGATATGCAGACATGGAAGAAGGTAAGAATGATTGGGTCCGCAGCAATGGCATCATGTTATGTAGCATCTGGGAAGGGTGATTTATACCAAGAAAATGGAATATATTTTTGGGATATAGTCGCAGGAGCTGCAATTGTTGAAGCCGCTGGCGGATCTGCAAAAATATTAAATATGCAAGATAATTACCAAGTTGATGTAATTTTCTCAAATTCACAAATATAAAAAAAATGAAGAGTTTGGTTTGGTTTAGAAATGATCTGCGCGTGGATGACAATCCAGCATTAAGGGCTGCTTGTTCAAAATCAGAAGAGGTCCATGGAATTTATATATACTCAGAGAAGCAATTGAAATTTCATAACGAAGCTAATTGTAAGGTTGAATTTATTATTCAAAATCTAAAAAGCTTAGAACGAACACTAAACAAGTTAAACATTCCTCTAACAGTAATTAGCTCAGATGGATTCACCGAGGATGCTGAAAAAATTCTTAATCTAATCAATGAAAGATCAATTAAAGAAATACATTGGAATAATCAATTTGGAACAGATGAAGAATCCAGAGATATAGAAGTTGAAAATATCTTAATAAATAACAATATAAATTTTTTTTCATATGATGCTCAAATACTTTTTCCTGCAGGGACATTTAAAACAGGAGAAGGCAAACCTTACTCAGTTTTTACACCTTTTAAAAAAAGATGGATAGATAACTTTAATATTGATCTTTTAGATATTGAATATAACTACACACCCAAAGAAAAAACAAAAATATCCTCAAATATCAATGATTTTAAATTCCGTTTTGCAAAAGATCATTCAGTTGATATGTCTTTATGGCCAGTTGGTGAAGAAGAGGCTTTAAAAAGATTAGATAATTATTTAGATAAAAAAATATTTTATTATTCAAAGGATAGAAACGAACCAATTATCGATGGCACAAGTAGATTGTCAGCTTATTTAGCTTTAGGAATTATTTCTCCAAAAAGATGTATTTTAGAAGCATTAAAAAAGAATAATTTTGAATTAGATTCTGGTGAACAAGGAGTAACTAAATGGATTGATGAGCTTGTTTGGAGAGAATTCTATAAAAATATAATGTTTTCTTTCCCGAGAGTTAGCAAAGGTAGACCATTTCAAGAGTATACAAATAAAATTAAGTGGCGCTTTGATGAAGGTGAATTTAAAGCATGGAAAAGTGGTAATACTGGGTTTCCTTTAATAGATGCTGCTATGAGGCAGTTAAAAAATGAAGGCTGGATGCACAACAGATTAAGAATGGTTGTTGCAATGTTCTTTACTAAAAACATGCTTCATGACTGGCGTCTAGGAGAAGCATTCTTCATGCAAAATCTTATTGACGGAGATTTTTCTTCTAATAATGGTGGATGGCAGTGGAGTAGTTCAACTGGGACAGACGCAGCGCCATATTTCAGAATTTTTAATCCTCTTACTCAATCAAAGAATTTTGATGCTGATGGTTTATTTATAAAAAAATATGTAGATGAGTTAAAAAATATAGATAAAAAAGATATTCATGACCCATCAAATGAAATAAGATCTAATTGCAAATATCCAGCTAAAATATTAGATTTAAAAGAATCAAGATTGAGAGCAATCGATGCTTTTAATGAAGCTAAAAATTAGTAAAATTTATCTAGTTTACCTATTATCACTTATGTATACTGAGATTTGATTTTAGGGGTATATGGAGGAAACATGGGAACATATCCAAGCGATCTAGAGATAGCAAATGCAGCACATAAAAAACCAATTGATGAAATTGCAGAATCAATTGGCATAGAAAAAAAAGACCTAATCAGATTTGGAGATGATAAAGCCAAGCTTTCTCATAAGCTTGTTAATTCATTATCAAAAAATGATGATGGAAAATTAATACTTGTTACTGCTATTTCTCCTACTCCTGCTGGCGAGGGTAAAACAACCACTAGCGTTGGTTTAGTTGATGGATTATGCCATATTGGTAAAAAAGCAATGATATGTTTGAGAGAACCAAGCTTAGGTCCATGTTTTGGAATGAAAGGTGGTGCTGCAGGAGGTGGAAACGCACAAGTTATTCCAATGACAGATATCAATTTACATTTTACTGGTGACTTTCATGCAATCGGTGCTGCTCATAATTTACTATCAGCTCTCATAGATAATCATATTCATTGGGATAATGAGCTAAACATTGATCCGAGAAGAATAACTTGGAAAAGAGTTGTCGATATGAATGATAGATCATTAAGAGATATTACTTGCGGTCTTGGTGGAACTGGAAATGGAATACCTCGTCAAAGTGGATATGATATTACTGTTGCTTCAGAAATAATGGCTGTTTTTTGTTTAGCTTCTGATTTAGATGACCTCCAAATTAGAATTGGAAATATTGTAATAGGATATACAAAGACCAATGAACCCGTAAGGGCAAAACAATTAAATGCTGATGGTGCTATAACAGCTCTCTTGAAGGATGCATTTCAGCCCAACCTAGTTCAAACATTGGAAAATAATCCGGCATTCATGCATGGAGGTCCATTTGCAAATATAGCTCATGGATGTAATTCGGTAGTCTCAACAAAAACAGCATTAAAGTTAGCAGATTACGTAGTGACTGAAGCAGGATTTGGGGCTGATCTTGGTGCTGAAAAATTCTTTGATATTAAATGTAGGAAATCAGGACTCAAGCCAGATGTTGTAGTTTTGGTTGCCACAACTAAGGCATTAAAAATGCACGGGGGTGTTAAAAAAGATGAGCTTAGCTTAGAAAATGTTAATGCAGTTTTAAAAGGTTGTGAGAACTTAGGAAAACATATAGAAAATATTGGTAAATTTGGTATTCCCGTCGTTGTTGGAATTAATGATTATGTAACAGATACTGAAAATGAGCACGAGCAAATAATTAATTTTTGTAAAAATTTAGGCGTTCTTTGTAAAATTTCATCTCACTGGGAGAAAGGTGGAGAGGGGGCTGCAGACTTAGCAGAAGAGGTTGCAAAAATAGCTGACTCAAATTCAGCTGAATTTAAAACCTTATACGATGATGAAATGACCTTATGGGATAAGACAGAGCACATCGCCAAAAATATTTATGGAGCTTCTGAAATTATTGCTGATAAAAAAGTTCGAAATCAGTTCAAAAAACTTGAGGATGATGGCTTTGGAGAGTATCCAATTTGTATGGCAAAAACTCAATACAGTTTCTCTACAGACCCTTTATTAATGGGTGCTCCTGTTGGACATGATGTTCCAATTAAAGAGGTTCGACTTTCAGCTGGTGCTGAATTTATTGTAGTTGTTTGTGGAGATATTATGACTATGCCAGGATTGCCAAGAGTTCCAGCTGCTGAAGCTATTGGTCTAGACGAAGAAAAAGAAATAAAAGGATTATTCTAAAAACCCTTCTAGTTCATTTATAAGTATTTAGTTATAATTTTATATCTAAAATTTCATGGAGAATGATATGAGTAACGATTTAAATTTTTATATCAATGGTGAATGGGTAAAGTCAGATTCAAATGAATTAATTGATGTAATTAACCCAGCCAATGAAGAAGTTATTGGTCAAGTAACCGCTGGAAGAAGAGAAGATATTAATTCAGCAGTTGATGCAGCCAGCGAAGCATTTATTTCATTTTCACAATCTTCTAAAGAGGAAAGAATTGATCTTCTCAAAAAAATTATTCAAGAGTATGAAAAAAGATACAAAGAATTTGCAGAAGTTATTACAAAAGAAATGGGTGCACCTAACTGGTTATCAGAAAGAGCACAGGCAAATACTGGTTTAAAAAATTTTAAAGAAACTCTAGAAGCTCTTGAAAAATATGAATTTGAAAAGGAAGAAGGGGGCTATATTTTAAGAAAAGAACCTATTGGTGTTATAGGTATGATTACTCCATGGAACTGGCCTATGAACCAGATAACAACTAAGGTATCTGCAGCTATTGCAGCAGGTTGTACTATGATTCTAAAGCCTAGTGAGATATCTCCATATTGCTCCATGTTGCTTGCAGAAGTCATGCATGATGCCGGCGTTCCAAAAGGAGTATTTAATCTAGTTAATGGATATGGGCCAATAGTTGGTGCTGCTTTATCAGAACACGAGAAAGTAGATATGATGTCATTTACTGGCTCAACTAGAGCAGGTATTGCTGTAGCTCAAGCATCAGCAATGACTGTTAAAAGAGTTCAACAAGAATTAGGAGGAAAATCTGCAAATATTATTTTAGATGATGTTGCAGATATAGAAAAATCAGTAAAAGGCGGTGCTGGACATTGCTTCTTAAATTCTGGTCAATCCTGCAATGCTCCAACAAAAATGTTAGTTTCTTCAAAAAACTATGATAAAGCAGTAGAAGTTGCTGTAGCTACTGCAAATAGTACAACAGTAGGGGATCCAAATGGTGAGTTTAGATTGGGACCAATCTCAAATAAAGCTCAGTACGAAAAAGTTATTAAGATGATAGAAATAGGAATTGAAGAAGGTGCAAGGCTTGTTGCTGGTGGAGTTGAAAAACCTGAAAGTTATGACAAGGGATACTATGTTAAACCAACAGTTTTTGCAGATGTTACCAATGATATGACTATTGCAAAAGAAGAAATCTTCGGACCTGTTTTATGTATTATGAGATATGAAACTGAAGAAGAAGCCATTAAGATTGCAAACGATACTGAATATGGTCTTGCTGGATACGTTCAAGGTGAACTATCTCATGCAATTGAGATTGGAAATCAAATACGTGCTGGACAGATAACTATTAATGGAGGAGCTGGAGGAAATGCAGCCCCATTTGGAGGTTACAAGTCTTCAGGTAATGGAAGAGAGCATGGAAAACATGGCATAGAAGAATGCCTTGAAACAAAAGCAATAATTATTCCAGCTAGTTAATCTAAAAGCTCAGGCTGCATTTTTATAATTTTATCAAATGCAGGCTGATAGCTTGCCCATGCAGCAATATCGTTGGCAATAAACTCTCTTGTTTTAATTGCAGTCTCATGTGGAATAATTTTTGGTTGACCTGCAGCTTCTGCCATGAGTTGTGCCTGACAACATCTTTCCATCGACATATAAAACCATAAAGCGATATCAACTGAGGGACCTGTTGTTAAAATTCCATGATTTTGTAGTATTGCAACTTTCTTATCACCTAAAGCCTTGGCAATTTCATCTCCTTCATCAACCTCCTCAACAACACCAGAGAAATCTTCATAAATGCCTTGATTTTCATAAAAAGCACACGCATCTTGAGAAATTGGATCTAATAATTTTCCAAGAGTAGAAAATGTTCTTCCATAAATTGAATGAGAATGAGCTGCAGCATTAACATCTGGCCTAGCTTTATGAAGTCTTGAATGTATTGCAAATGCAGCAATATTTACATCTTTATCTCCTTGAACCACTTTTCCATCATGATTAACTAACAATAGATCTGATACAGAAATTTGAGAAAAGTGAACACCTAAGGGATTTACCCAAAAATGGTCCTTAAATTCAGGATCTCTATAGGTAATATGACCAGCAACTCCCTCATTAAATCCAAAGTAGTCAAATAGTCTAAAACCAGCAGCTAATTTTTCTAATTGATTTCGTCTTTCCTCAGCTGGGTTTGCAAATTCCTGAAAAACAAGTCCCTTTTCTTTAATAGGTAATTTACCATTGGTAATATCAATTTTTATTGGCGCAACATTTGACATAGTTTTTATACTCCTAAGCTCAATAATGTTAAAATAGCTTATCAAATTAAGGACTAAATATGAAATTTAGAATTGAAAAAGACAGTATTGGTGAAGTTAAAGTGCCTGCAAAAGCATTATGGGGGGCTCAAACGCAACGAGCAGTAAATAATTTCCCTATAAGCGGCATAAAGATGGATTTTCCTTTTACTAAATCATTTGTATCTTCGTTAGGCCTTATTAAAGATGCTGCAGCTAAAGCTAATTTAAGACTAAAATTAATTTCTTCAAAAAAATCTAAAGCAATTTCGAAGGCCTCCAAAGAAATTTGGCAAGAAAAACATCATCATGAATTCCCTATTGATGTATTTCAAACCGGATCGGGAACAAGTTCAAACATGAATGCTAATGAGGTTATAGCTAACATAGCAGCTAAGTACGCAAAAGTTGAAATTAGCCCAAATGATGATGTAAATATGAGTCAAAGCAGCAATGATGTTATACCCACTGCAATTAAAATTAGCGCTCATATAGATTTAACTAAAAAGCTTTTTCCGGCATTAGATGATTTAATTAAATCAATTGATGGTAAGGCTGAATCTTTTAAAGGAACCATTAAGACTGGTAGAACCCATTTAATGGATGCGATGCCTATCGATTTTTCAGAGGAATTAAAAGCATGGTCTAGTCAATTAAAATCTTCAAAAGAGATGTTAAACATTTTAGAAAAGAAACTTCTTGAACTTCCTCAGGGCGGAACTGCTGTTGGAAGTGGTATCAATGCTCATAAACAATTTTCAAAATATTTTGCTCAAGAAATGACAAAGTTGTTGGGTAACAACTCAAAATGTTCACCAGCTAAAAATTTTTATCATGAACTTAGTGCTCAAGATTGCTCGGTTCAATTATCAGGAGAATTAAAAAATCTAGCTATTATATTAATGAAAGTTTCAAATGATCTCAGATGGATGAATAGTGGACCACTAGCTGGAGTATCTGATATTGAACTAAAAGCTTTACAACCTGGAAGCAGTATTATGCCTGGTAAAGTAAATCCAGTGATTCCTGAAGCAGTTGCTATGACCTCAGCAGATGTTATTGGAAATGATGTAACAATAACTATTGCAGCTCAATCTGGAAGTTTTCAATTAAATGTTATGTTACCTGTAATAGCTTACAACCTTTTAAAAAGCATTAATCTTTTAAGTGGCTCTATGAATGCATTATCGAAGAAGGCTGTAAAGACATTTAAAGTTAATCATAAAAATTTAGAACTTTCATTATCCAAAAATCCAATATTAGTAACTGCATTAAATCCAATTATTGGATACGAAAAAGCAGCAGCAATTGCAAAAAAAGCATATAAAGAAAATAGGCCAATAATTGAGGTCGCAGCAGAAGAAACAGATCTAACAAAAGCAAAACTTAAAAAATTACTTGATCCATCAAAGCTTGCTAAGGGCGGTATATAAAATTGTCAAACGAACTTTCTCAAAGCAGCTGTGAGGCTTGCCGAGTAGATGCTCCTATGCTAACTGATCAAGAAATCAAAGAGCTTGCTCCTCTGATACCTTCATGGATAGTGCATGAAGAGGAGGATATCAAAAGACTAATATGTTCTTTTGCTTTCTCTAGTTATGAGGATTCTGTTAGCTTTACAAATAAAGTAGCTCAACTAGCTGAAGAAGAGGATCACCATCCTGAGATTATCCTAGAATGGGGTAATGTAACTGTTTCTTGGTGGTCGCATAAAATAAAAGGCCTTCATAAAAATGATTTCATCTGTGCATCCAAAACAGATAATCTTTTTAAAGAATCAAAATAAATAATAATTTAAAAAATGAATCAAAATGAAAAGCCATATCAATTCCTAGCTTGGGCTGCAACAGCAATATTAATTCTTGCTGCTATCTTGGCTAGTTTTGTACCGGCTTTAGAATATCACCACTGGGCATTTATCATAGCCAATTCTTTATGGGTTATTGTTGGATTCTTGTGGAAAGAAACGACTCTAGTAGTTTTAAATGCCGGCCTAACAATAATATATATCCTAGGCTTGATTTTATAAAAATATAAATTTTGAAATAAAAATTATAGTTAAAAACCATGCAGCTGATGTTATGTTTTTTATTTCACCGTTTGTAATTTTTAAAACTACATAGGATAAAAAGCCAAGACCAATTCCATCAGCAATTGAAAATGTTAAAGGTATCATTATCAAAATCACCAATGCAGGTAAAAGTTCAGTCGCATGAGACCAGTTAAGTTTTTCCATTCCGCCAAGCATTAAGATAGCTACATATACTAAAGCACCTGCAGTAGCATATGCTGGAATAATAGAAGCTAATGGCGATAAAAACATTGCCAAAACAAATAAGAATCCTACAATCACAGCTGTGAGACCAGTTCTACCTCCAGCTTCAACACCTGCAGAACTTTCAACATAACTTGTTACTGGAGAACATCCAAAAAATGTACCAAATATACTAGCTCCGCTATCTGCCTTAAGGGCCTTATCAAGATTTTCAGCCTCACCATTTTCATCTAATAAATTAGCTCTTGTAGCTACGCCAACTAAAGTTCCTGTTGTATCAAATAAGTTAACAAATAGAAAAGACATAATTACTGTCAGCATACTTAGATTCAAAGCTCCAAGAATATCTAATTTCATAAAAGTTGGTGCGATATCAGGTGGAGATGAAATTATTCCATTAAATTGAATAAGATCAGCAAAAATTGAAACAACAGTTATTATCAATATTCCTATAATAATAGCGCCTGGTATTTTCCTAATAGATAACGCTGAGATAATAAGAAAGCCGATTGCAGCAAGAAGTGTTTCAATTTTTGTAAAATCACCTAGTGCTAATAGCGTTGCATCATTAGTGATTATTATGCCGCCACTTTTAAGTCCAATTATTCCAATAAATAGCCCAACTCCAGCTCCCATCGCAATTCTCAGATTCATTGGTATGCTTGCAATCATCCAACTCCTTAGGTTTGTTACACTCATAACAAAAAATAAAATACCGGCTATGAAAACTGCTCCTAGCGCAACCTCCCATGCATAACCCATTTCTCCGACCACTGTATATGTAAAAAAAGCATTTAAACCCATTCCAGGAGCCAGACCAATTGGCCAATTAGCAAAAATTCCCATTACAAAACAAGCAATAGCAGCTGCTAGACAAGTCCCAACAAAAATAGCACCTTTATCCATTCCACTTGCTTCCATTATTTGAGGATTGACAAAAATAATATATGCCATTGTCAAAAAGGTTGTAAAACCAGCAATAATTTCAGACTTAATATCAGTGTTGTTAAGATCTAGTTTAAAGAAATCGTTAAGAAAATTTTTCATGCAAATAAGTATATTCTATCTAGTACAGATGTTAATGAAAGTGTTAATATAACATTAGAATTTTTATTACTTGCAAAAACTTAAATTTATATATTTATTTGGCACTGAAGTTGCATATATTTATATAAATAATACATCTATAAAGAGGATACATTTATTATGAAATTTACTATGTTATTAAGGGCATCGTTTGCTTCCATTCTATTATTTTCTATTACAAATAACATTTCAGCTCAAGAAGGAGAATTGGTATTTGAGGAAGTTATTGTTACTGCTGAAAAAAGAGATGAAAGCCTTCAGACTGTTTCACAAGCTGTTACTGCTATTACTGATTCAGAGATTGAAGCAAAAAATATTAATTCTTTTGTTGATTTATCAAGCATTGTACCTGGTGTAACAGTTGCTAAAAACGAAGGATATAAAACAGTTATTTCTATCAGAGGTGTTGGTAATGAGACAAACCAAAATGCTATTGCAGCACCTTCTGTTGCATATCATATGGATGGCATCTTTATTGCCTCTCCGTTTTCATTGCAAACAGACTTTTTAGATGTTCAAAGAATTGAAGTATTAAGAGGTCCTCAAGGAACTCTCTTTGGTCAAAACTCAACTGGTGGAGCTATCAATGTTATTAGCAACAAGCCCTCTATGGATGAAAGTTTTTCCAAAGCAGATGTTACTGTTGGTAATTATGGTTTACAAAAAGTTCGTGCAATAACAAATATTCCATTATCAGATAATGTTTCTACAAAATTTTCTTTTGTTATGACTGAAAGAGATGGTTTTTCAAAAAATATTTTCACAGGACAAGATTTGGATGATGCGTCAAACATTAGCATTAGAAGTGACTGGATGATTGAGCTAAATGATACATCTTCATTGAGAATATTTGGGCAGTATTTTGATGTAGATAGAAACGGCGCAGCTATAAGAGGAATAGATGATCAGTCACCAGGAATGCGAAAATTGTCTCAAAATACAATTTCTAATCAAGAGCTTACTTCTTCTGTGATTGCAATGATTTTTGAATCAGATTTAGGATTTGCAAATCTAAAAATTTTAGCAAGCTCACAAGATGATGATATGTCAGTAACTAGAGATAATGACCGTCATAATTTTGGAGATCTCGTATTATCTATTCCAGGTTTAGGGTCAGGTTCTACTTATCAGCAGGCAGAATTCCGTCCTGAGACCTCAGTTGTTGAAACGAAAACTTTTGAAATTAACCTTATTTCAAATGAACCCTTGATGGATGGGAAGCTCGACTGGACTGTGGGAGCCTTTTATATGGAACATGAAATAGAAAATGTGATAAGAGGTTACAGAGATGATGATCTTGACGGAGTATTTAAATATGTCTGTGATGCATCTTTTGCTGATCCGAATTATTGTTATCAGCATGATTATGGTATACCAGGCAGATTTGATATTTTTGGTCCAGGTGCTGATGTTGACTTTTTTACAGATGCTTTTCCATATAGAGAATCTTTTTCAGTTTATGCTCAAACTACCTATAGTTTTAGTGATACTTTTAGGCTTGTTACTGGATTAAGATACTCCGAAGATACTTTTGGAACAGATGTTACAAACTTTCTAAATACTGAAAGCTTTCAAGCAGAAGGTACGACAGATGAAACTACCACAAGAATCACTGGTGAGTATGACTTAGCTGAAGCAACAATGGTTTATTTAACATTTGCTAGTGGGTTTAAACCTGGCGGAAGTAACTTAACCTTTGGTTTTGACAATGATAATGCTCCCCCAATGGTTTTTCCTACGTTTGAAGCAGAAACTGTTGATTCCGTTGAATTTGGATTAAAAACTGATTTACTTGATGGAAGAGCAAGAGCAAATATTGCTGCTTTTTCATATGATTATGAGAACTTACAATTTCAAGCTACTGATCCAGACCCCTATAGAGGAGGCGTAGCAAATATACCTGATTCAGAAATGTCTGGTATTGAAATAGAATTTACTGGATTAGTAACTGATTCATTTACGGTTGATATGAATTTCTCTTTCCTTGATTCAGAAGTTACATCAGATTATGACGTACTTGATAATGTTGATGCTTATCAGTATTTCTTTGGTCAAGAAGATTTAAGATATGGACTTAGAGAAAATGTTAAAGGTAATAAACTTGCAAAGACTCCTGAATTTACAGCTGATGTAAATTTCACATATGAAACAGATTTATCATCTGGAAACTTGCTAACGGCTGTTGTGCAATATGTTAAAAGGGGAGAACTTGAACAACGTGTTTCAAATAATCCTATTGTAGATTCAATAGGGGCATATGCAGTTGTAAACCTTACCCTGGGAATTGATTTTACAAATGATATGGGATTAGACTTTATGATTCTTAATGCAACTGATAAGGATGGCGTAAATTCGAGTATGACAGATGTCTTTGGTGTAGCTGCTACAGGCCTTGAGCTAATACCACCAAGACAATTTATGACAAGAATTAGTTATAACTTCTGATTTCTTTTATTCTTAAAGTTATAATTCACTCAAAGGGCCATATAGGCCCTTAGAGAAAATATGAAAAAACTATTTATTCAATCGGAATGTTTACTAAAAGATTCATCTCAGCTTGCATGGAATGTTTATGAATCGGGATTTGAACCAAACTACATAATAGGTGTATGGAGAGGCGGTGCCCCAATTGGAATCGCTGTTCAAGAGTTCTTAAGTTTTCTTGGCTTAAAGTCTGACCATGTTGCTGTTAGAACTTCCTATTATTCCGGTATGGATAGTAGAAAAGATAGCGTACAAGTTTATGGATTAAACTATGTTATTAGACAGCTTGAATCTGAAGATAGGCTCTTAATTGTCGATGATGTGCATGATACTGGTAATTCAATTGCTCAAATTATTAACGATATAACATTGGCTTGTAAAAAAAATACACCTGAAATCAAAGTTGCCACTCCATATTACAAACCAAATAAGAGTCAAACTGGAAGAAAGCCAGATTTTTATATTCATGAAACTGATCAGTGGCTTGTATTTCCTCATGAGCTTGAAGGACTTACTTTAGATGAAATAAAAGCTAATAAACCCCAATTGACTGATTTAATTTCTAAGATAAAAGATAAAATTTAGACATCAGATAAAATTCTCAGCCTTTTTTTTCTTTTTTCCTTTGGTTATAATCTGACATGGAAAAATTAAAATATAAAGCACTAACTTTCGACGATGTGTTGCTTCTTCCAAAGTATAGCGATTTTCTCCCAAGCGAAGCTTGCATCGAATCTAAACTAACAAAAAACATTACTCTTAAGACTCCGCTCTTATCTGCGGCAATGGATACTGTAACTGAATCGAAAATGGCTATCTCTCTAGCAGAAGCTGGTGGCATAGGCATAATTCATAAGAATAACTCAATTGAAGATCAGGCAGCCCAAGTTAAAGCTGTTAAAAAGTATGAAAGCGGTATTGTTAGAGACCCAGTAACTATAGCCTCTAATAAGTCTATAGGCGAACTGAGACAACTGACTAATGAGTTAAGTATTTCTGGAATGCCTGTAGTTGATGATGGAAAACTGCAAGGAATAGTCACAAGTAGAGATTTTAGATATGCAGAAAATATGGATGCTAATGTTTCATCAATAATGACACCTTTTGAAAAATTAGTAACAGTTGAAGAGGGATTTTCTCAAGAAGATGTAATGAAATTAATGTATAACAACAGAATTGAAAAGATATTAGTTCTTGATAGTGATAATAATTTATCTGGATTGGTGACTATGAAAGATATTGAGAAATCTGCACAGCATCCTAATGCTACAAAGGATTCTTCAGGAAGACTTCAGGTTGGAGCTGCTATTGGTACTGGAGAAGATACTCTTGATAGAGCAGAGGCTTTAGTTGAAGCTGGTGTTGACGTGTTTGTTATTGATAGTGCTCATGGCCATTCTTTAAATGTTATTAATACTATTAAAGCAATAAAAGATAAATTTAAAGATATTGATATTATTGGTGGAAATATTGCTACAGCAGAAGCAGCAACAGAGCTTGTAAAAGCAGGTGCTGATGCTGTAAAAGTTGGCATGGGTCCTGGCTCTATATGTACTACAAGAATTATAGCTGGTATAGGAGTGCCTCAAATTAGTGCAATTTTAGAAATAAAGAAAGCTCTCGTTGGAGGAGATATTAATATTATTGCAGATGGTGGAATTAGATTTTCAGGAGATATAGCTAAAGCTATTGCAGCGGGTGCTGATTCAGTAATGCTTGGCAGTCTTTTTGCAGGAACTGAAGAAGCTCCAGGAAAAGTAGAGCTTTTTCAAGGGAGAAGCTTTAAAACATACAGAGGAATGGGCTCTATTGGAGCTATGACAGAAAGAGATGATGCAAATAGATATTTACAGGAAGATGTTGAGACAGATAAATTAGTACCTGAGGGAATAGAGGGAAGAGTTCCTTATAAAGGCTTGGTAATTAATGTTATTAATCAATTAGTTGGTGGAGTAAGGCAAAGTATGGGCTACATTGGCTGTAAAAATGTTAAAGATATGCAAAATAACAGTCAATTTGTGGAGATTACAAATGCTGGCATGGCTGAAAGTCATGTTCATGACGTAATGATTACAAAAGAAGCTCCAAATTATCAAAGAAGTTAATTCAATGAGTAAGCTATCTATTAGCAATAAAAAAATTGATACTATTTTGGTATTAGATTTTGGTTCTCAATATACGCAATTAATTGCAAGAAGAATAAGAGAAAGTGACGTTTATTCTGAAATTTTGCCTTGGGACATAGATGAATCAAGAATTACTAAACTTAACCCCAAAGGAATAATTCTCTCTGGAGGACCTAATTCAGTAACAGAAACCTTCACACCTAGAGTTCCTCAGTTTGTTTTTGATTTAGGAATACCTATCCTTGGTATCTGTTATGGGATGCAAACTCTTGCAGAACAAATGGGTGGTCATGTTATATCTGCTGATCAAAAAGAATTTGGCCACTCTGAATTAGAAGTTGTAAGCGATTCTGTAATATTTAAAAACTTAGGTAAAAAAATTAATGTTTGGATGAGTCATGGAGATCAAGTCCAAGATTTGCCAGATGAATTCAACTTAATTGCATTAACTAATACAGCTCCCATTGCAGCAATGGAGCATAAAAGTCTAGCAATTTACGCTATACAATTTCATCCAGAAGTAACTCATACAGAACATGGACAAAAAATTTTAGACAATTTTATTTTTGATATTTGCAATGCAAATACTGATTGGAAAATGGACGATTTAATTTCACAAAGAATAGAAGAAATTAAGGCTCAAGTTCAAGACAGCAAAGTCTTATTAGGTTTATCTGGGGGTGTGGATTCTTCAGTAACAGCTGCGCTTCTTCATAAAGCAATTGGTAAAAAATTAACATGTGTTTTTGTAGATAACGGTTTGCTTAGAAAGGGCGAAGCAGATCAAGTAATGCAAACCTTTAAAGAAAATATGAATCTAAATGTTATTAAATCCGATAGTGAGGAAGTTTTTTTAAGACATTTAAAAGATATAGACGATCCAGAACAAAAAAGAAAAGTTATCGGCAGAACCTTTATCGATGTTTTTGATGCTGAGGCAATTAAACTTAAAGATATCAATTTTTTAGCACAGGGAACAATATACCCAGATGTAATTGAATCATCTGGCTCAGAATCAGAAGAAGCAAGAGTAATAAAGTCTCATCACAACGTAGGAGGGCTTCCTGAAGAGATGAAATTAGATTTAGTTGAACCTATTAGAGATCTTTTTAAGGATGAAGTTAGAAGAATGGGTGTAGAGCTTGGAATATCTAAAGAAATGTTAGAAAGGCATCCATTTCCTGGCCCAGGTTTAGGCGTAAGAATTATTGGTGAAATTACAAAAGAAAAAACAAAAATTCTCCAAGAAGCAGATCATATCTTTATAGAAGAACTTATCAAAGCAGATTTATACGATAAAGTTAGCCAAGCATTTGCGGTTTTACTTCCAGTTAAGTCAGTTGGTGTTGTTGGCGATGAAAGAAGATATGCAGAGGTTATTGCTCTTAGAGCTGTTGAAACAGTAGATTTTATGACAGCAAGATGGGCACATTTGCCATATGAATTTCTTGAACATGTTTCAAACCGTATTGTTAATGAAATAGAGCAAGTTAGTAGAGTTGTTTATGATATTTCAAGTAAACCACCTGCAACTATTGAGTGGGAGTGAAAAATATCCCTGAAACCCTTATTCTTATAGGGTTTTCGTTTGACAAAGTTTGTCAAACTTAACAAAAAGCACTACCTTTTTTAAAACTTTGACGAATTCCTGCAATTATTAGTTAAAAGATAATTATTTATGATGTTAAAGGTTACAATAATTAATGGTTTACAGAGCAGAAATAGATGGTTTAAGGGCATTAGCAGTTATACCAGTAATCTTATTTCATGCTGGGTTTGACTGGTATAGTGGTGGCTTTGTAGGTGTAGATGTTTTCTTTGTGATCAGTGGTTATTTGATTACAACCATTATTATCTCTGAGATGGCTGAGGATAAATTTAGTATCGTAAATTTTTATGAACGTCGCGCCCGCAGGATTCTTCCAGCCCTATTTTTTGTAATGGCTGCTTGTTTGCCGTTTGCTTGGTTGTTGCTAGCACCAAGTGAACTAAAAGATTTTGGACAGAGTTTGGTTGCGGTATCGACGTTTTCTTCCAATATTCTTTTTTGGACAGAAAGCGGTTATTTTAGTGCTAATTCTGAATTAAAACCATTAATTCATACTTGGAGTTTGGCTGTTGAAGAGCAGTACTACATAATTTTCCCTATTTTTCTTATGTTCACTTGGCGACTAGGCATCAAGTGGATCTTAATCCTACTATCGATATTCTTTTTTGTTAGTTTAGGAGTTGCTCAATGGGGCGCTTTTAATATGCCCGATGCTTCATTCTTTCTGCTACCAACAAGAGGTTGGGAATTACTTGTTGGCGTCTTTGCTGCCTTCTATCTCAAGTACAACACACACCTAAAATCTCAGTCTTTAAATCAAGTATTAAGTCTGATTGGCTTTGGAATGATTGTTTATTCAATTATCGCTTTTGATAAAACAACTCCTTTCCCAAGCTTATATGCTTTGATTCCAACTATTGGAACAGGTTTGTTGATTTTGTGCGCTGTTCCAAAAACGTTTATTCATATGATACTCAGTCTAAAACCAATTGTTGGTGTAGGACTAATTTCCTACAGCGCTTATTTATGGCACCAACCTTTATTAGCATTTGCCAGGCATAGTGCTATGGGAGAGGTTTCTGATATTATTTTGATTTCTTTGTGTAGCGCCTCATTAATGTTGGCATGGTTTAGTTGGCGTTATGTTGAAAAGCCTTTTAGGAGTAAAGGCAAAGTCTCGTTTCGGCGTTTATTTACTTCTTGTGGCTTGACTTTGTCTCTCTTTATAGGACTAGGCTTATATATTCATGTCAAAGATGGTTTTAAAACTAGGATTAATTCAGATGTTGATTTGGCAACAATTATGCCCTCTCCATTACGTAATGAATGTCATACCAAAGACCTGCCTTGTAAGTATTTTAAAGAGAGGATTGAGTGGGCGACTTTTGGTGACTCTCATGTTGTAGAGCTTACATATGCGCTTGCCAATAATCTAAGTAAATATGATGTTGGAGTTGAGCACAACAGCTATACCGGCTGTCAGCCATCTATTTCCAATACTCTCTCTAAATGCCATATTTGGGAAAAACAAACATTGGAGAGATTGGTGGAATCACAAACGATTAAAAATATTGTTGTTTCATATAGACTGGCAAATTATCTGTTTGGAGAATCAGAAGGTGTATATCCCAGTTTGCCGTTCGAGGGCACAGATAAAGATAGAGAATCCATATGGAATGACCTTATTACAATCTTTACAAAATTATCTGAAAGCGGAAAGAAGGTTTATTTTGTAGTTCAAGTACCTGAGTTGCCGGATAATGTAGAGAGTCTCGCTTTTCATAACAATCTTGAAACAAACATTAGACTTAAAGGTGTTACTAGGGCATGGTGGGATCAACGGAATATGTTTGTTTCTGAGCGGTTAGGGAACTTGCCTAAAAATGTCATAATCGTTGATACTACAGACCTATTTTGTGATCCTAATTGGTGCTATGCGAGCAATTCTGATGGCTTTCTATATATTGATGATCACCATTTATCAGTTTATGGCGCGACCACAATTATAGAAGAGTTTTTGAGAGAAACAATTGACTAAAAAAAGTAAAACTGATTTAAAAGAAATATTAAAACATGTAAACACTATCGCTATTGTAGGAGCAAGCTCGAATCCTGAAAGAGATAGTTATAAGGTTATGAAGTTCTTGATAGATTATGGTTATAAAGTTTTCCCAGTTAATCCAAAAGAAAATGATATCTTAGGAAGAAAATGTTATTCAAACTTAAAGGCAATTGAAAAAAAGATTGATATGGTAGACATTTTTCGTGCCAATGAATTTATATATGATCTTGCTAAAGAGGCAATAGAAATTAATGCAAATATTATTTGGACACAAGAGGGCATAGTCAATGAAAAAGCTGCATCTTTAGGAGAAAAAAATGGTCTTCAAGTCGTAATGGATGAATGCCCCAAGAAGATTTTAAACTCTTGAAATTGGACTAATAATTATATTTATCATTTAATTAAGTTATGAAAGATGATACAAAAAATATTCTTGACCAGGTAGTAGATGAGACAGGTATACTCAGACTCACACTAGATGATCAGAATAATAAAAATGCTTTGTCAGAATTTATGATGCAGGAACTTATTAATGCAATCGATAATGCCTCTTTAGATAATTCAATCAAAGTGGTTGTAATTGCAGCAAAGGGAAATGTTTTTTGTTCTGGACATAATCTTAAAGAAATTACAGATGCAAGAAGCAAAGATGATGAAGGGGCTTCGTATTTTATGAGTCTATTCAAATTATGTTCATCGTTGATGCAATTAATTGTAAATTGCCCAAAACCTGTTATTGCTGAAGTTAACGGAATTGCAACAGCAGCTGGCTGCCAGCTTGTTGCAAGCTGTGATTTGGCTATATCTTCTTCTGATGCATCGTTTGCAACTCCAGGAGTTAATATTGGTCTTTTTTGCTCAACTCCTATGGTTGCTTTATCAAGAAATGTTAATAAAAAAGATGCAATGAAAATGCTCTTAACTGGAGATATGGTAGATGCTCCTGAAGCGAAAAGAATTTCATTAATTAATGATCACGTTCCTTGTGATCAATTAACAGACTCTGTGATGAAGTTAGCTAAAAAAATTTCTAAAAAGTCACAAAAGACATTACAAACCGGTAAAGAAGGGTTCTATAAACAATATGAGATGAGTTTATCTGATGCATATGAATATACATCAAAAGTAATGACTGAAAACACTTTGCGAGATGATGCAAAGGAAGGTATTGATGCTTTTATAGAAAAAAGAGACCCAAATTGGAATAATGACCAATGAGCAAAGATCCATTAGATCTTAAACAATATATTAGAACAGTAGATAATTTTCCTATAGAAGGAATTGAATTTAAAGACATTACAAGTCTTATAGAAACACCAAATGCTTTTGTTAAAACATGTGATGAAATTACTAGAATTTCAAAAGATTTTGGTGCAGATATAGTGGCGAGTATAGAAAGCAGAGGATTTATTTTTGCCGGAACAATAGCTAGAGATTTGCATCTCCCATTTGTTTTAGCAAGAAAACCTGGAAAGCTTCCTAATGAAACTTTTCAAAAAAGTTTTGATCTTGAGTACGGGAGTACATCCATAGAGATTCAAAAAAATACTAAAGTAGAGGTGAACCAGAAAATTGTAATTGTTGATGATCTAGTTGCAACTGGCGGAACAGCAATAGCATGCGCAGAATTATTTACTGAAAACTTTGGTGTTAAAAATTCAGATATATTGATTTTAGGTATTATCGATTTAACCGCACTAGGGGGAAGTAAATTAATTAGAGAAAGAGATTACAAAATACAAACCCTAATAGATTACTGATTTCTTTTTGTCATTGATTGCCAAATGTTTATTGCAGACTGAAATTTTAAAAAAGGTTTTGTAATCCTATAGACTATTCCAGGGATGATTTCTGTCTTCCCGCCTCTTGATGCTTTCTCGGTTTCTTTTACAACTGTTTCAGGAGTAACCCACATCCATTTTGGTATTTTAGATTCTAAATGATCTAAACCAGCTCTTTTGTGAGCCTCTGTTCTTACATATCCTGGTAAACTTACTGTTACAGTAATCCCTTTATGTTTTAATTCAGCAGAGATTGACTTTCCATATGCATAAACACCGGATTTAATACTTGAATATATAGAGGACTTAGGCATTGCTGTAATAGCACCGATACTAGAAATAATTACGATTCTTCCAGAGCCTTTATCAATCATTTTGGGAACAAATCCTTCAATTAGGTCAATTACGCCACCACACATTAAGTAATATGCATCATTCTTCTCTCTTTCATTTAGTTGTCCTATAGCTCCATTTATAGCTATACCTGCATTAGCGATAATCAAATCTGGAGTTTTAAAGTTAGCAACAATGTCAGCAATCGATTCTTTTTTTGATAAGTCAACATTATGGAACTCTGCATTTTGGTAATTTAGAATCAACTCAGACTTTTGAGATTTGTCTTTGTTTTTAGATACAAGATCTAATTTCCAACCTTCATTCATAAGATATTTTGAATAGGCAAAACCTATTCCAGATGAGGAACCAGTAACCAGAGCTCTTTTAGCCATAATTTATCTTATATCACCAATATAATTTGTTTCAATATTATTCAAGCATAACTTGAATCATATTTCTTTGATATGATTAAAATATGACAAATGAATATGGCAGACTCATGCTTGATATCGAAGGCAAGTCTCTGTCTGAAGAAGATAAAAATATAATTTCTAGCAGTCCAGTTGGAGGAATAATTTTCTTTTCCAAAAATTTTGAATCTTTTGAACAAATTAAAAATTTAATTAATGAAATAAAAAATATAAAAGAGAATATTATTTTTGCTGTAGATCATGAGGGTGGAAGAGTTCAGAGATTTGATAGCGAATTTACTAAAATTCCATCAATGCAAGAAATCTCTAATTTTGCAAGAAATAATAATGATTCTTCAATATTTAAAGATATTGGTTGGCTGGCTTCCAGCGAATTGGTTGCTGTAGGAATTGATATTAATTTTGCACCAGTTCTTGATATTAATAAAAATAATTCAACTGTAATTGGAGATAGATCATTTTCCAATAAAAAATTTGAAGTATTGGAATATGCTTCAAATTATATTGATGGAATGCATGAGGCTGGAATGAAATCAACAGGCAAGCATTTCCCAGGACATGGAGGAGTATTAGGAGACAGCCACATAGAATTACCAATTGATGATAGAAGCCTATATGAATTACATATGAACGACATGCTCCCTTATAGAGATTTAGGTAACAAACTTCATGCTGTAATGTGTGCTCACATTGTTTATTCTAAAATTGATGACGAAATTCCAAGTTTTTCTGAACGATGGCTTAAAGATATTCTAAGAGATGATTTAGATTATAAAGGCCTAGTTTTTAGTGATGATTTAACTATGTCTGGAGCAGGGGATGATTTGTGTTGGAAAAAAGTAGAAAAATCCTTAAAAGCTGGATGTGATATGGCCTTAATTTGTAATGATAGAAAAGGAGCAAAAGAGTCAATAGATTACATGAATTATACTGGTGTTGAGGACAGTGAAGAAATATCAATCTTAAAAAGTAATAAAAAACTCGAGTGGCATGAAATAGAAATCAGCTCAAGAGCAAAAGAAATAAAAAGAACTATAAAAGAAATAGGAGATAAGAATGAGAAGAATAGTAACAGGGCATAACGCAGAGGGGAGATCAATAATAACCTTAGATGGACCTCCGGCACGATCTATTGGAGAAGATGTTGGAGGCCTTTTTGAGCTTTGGAATACTGATGGTAAAGATATTATTTCAACCGATGATTTAGATAGAGCAAACGATGAAATCATTCTTTCTCCTCCAGATGGAGGAACTAAGTTTAGATATTTTCAGATCAATCCACTTCCAGAGGGGGTTCCTGATGAAATGATGCAAGAAATTGCAGCTGATGCTTTTGAAAAAATAGGCGCAGCTCATCACAGGGTTGATACTTCAAAACACCCGGCAATGCATAAGACCGAAACTATTGATTACATTATTTTGCTTAAAGGCGATGTCACTTTAATTCTTGATGAAGAAGAAGTAGATCTAAAGCCATTTGATGTTGTTGTTCAAAGAGGAACCAATCATGCCTGGGTTAATAATGGAAATGAGCCTGCATTGTTAATAGCAGTTTTAATAGACAGTAATATTAAATAGCTTTTTAAAAACCAGCTTGACCTTCTTGAATAATATCGTAGTAGCTCTCATCTAGAAGAGAATATGTTTTTTCTCCAGGCTTTTTAATAAAGATTTGATCTCCCTTAACCTTATCAAGGTGATATGCCTCTTCTCTTAAGTCATTCTTTTTTAATTTAAATGTTCCTGTTGTTTCAAGTTCTTCAATAATCCTAATAAAGACGGGTTGAGCATAAGTTGGAAGTTTTTCAGATACGAACTCCGAGAATTTATCCCAATTAAAATTATTAAGATTGCAATTGAATGCAACCATTCCAGCTCTTCCTTCACTTTGAGGGACTTTGACACCAAAAACATTAGCCATATTAACTTGATCAAAAGCGTTAAGTATTTCAGCAACTTCATTGGTAGAAACATTTTCAGATTTCCATCTAAAAGTATCTCCAACTCTATCCACAAATTGATAATGCTGTCTTCCCAAAGCAAAACCTACATCCATAGTTTTTAAAAGATCTCCGGTATCAAACCAACGATCTCCATCCTCAATAACATCTCTTATGATTTTCTTTTCACTTGCTTGCGCATCTGTATATCCATTGTAAATTGCATTTGGACCAATTCTCATGAGAGCTAAACCCGGAGAGTGATCTTTAATCTCAATGTATTTACCATTTTCATCGACTTTTAACTTGTCTTCAGCAACATCATATGCAAAAAGCTTAATATCGGTATTTGTCATGCCTATTGTTTGATCTTTATTTAAAAGATTCATAAACATACCATTTGCTTCACTGGCCCCATATATTTCGCATATACGTTCAACATCAAATCTATTTCTAAAAGTATCCCAAAGATCAGGCCTAAGACCATTTCCAACCATTTTTGAAATTGGATTATTTATCTCTTCATCACAGGGAGGCTGGAAGCTCAAGTATCTGCATAGTTCGCCAACATATACAAATGCAGTTGTATTAAATTTTTGTGCTTCTCCCCAAAAAGATGAAGCAGAAAATTTCCTTTTAATGAAAGTAGATGCCCCAACTTGGATACAGGCACATAGACCAAGAATTAGACCTGTTGAGTGATATAAAGGAAGACAATTGTACATACAGTCATCGCTCGTTAATCTGTATCCAGCAATTGTTATGTTAGTTGATCCTGCCACAATTTTTACATTAGGGAATAATGCAGCTTTTGGTACACCAGTTGTACCAGACGTATATATATAGAAAGCAGTATCGCCAGCTATAACCTCATCAGTCTTATCAAGATTTGAAGACTTGGATTGATCAAGGTTTTCTTTTATATTTGATGCCCATTGAGGACAGTTATCTGGATTATTATCTTCAACCCATAACAAATCAGATGAATTAGTAATGTTTATTTCTGATAAAACACCCTCTAAAGATTTACTTAATTCATCCCCAAAAATACATTTTTTTGAATCAGATGTATTAATACAATGTATAAGAGGGTTACCAGTAAGACTAGTGTTAATTAATGCGCCTATTGCTCCTATTTTATTTATAGCTAATAGTGAAATAACAAAATTTGGTCTATTTTCCATAAATAAAATCACTCTATCACCATGTTCTATACCTTCATTTAAAAGTTTATTTGCAAGAATATTTGCAGCTTCATTTGTTTGCGAATAGGTCCAAACCTCATCTTCAAAGTATAAAAAATCTTTTTCACCATGCTTTTGAACTGTATCTTGGAAAGAGTGGGCAAGTGACGAATTTGAATCCAATTCAGGCCATTTATATCTTAGAAGAGGAATGATGTATTTTAATTCCCCAATTACTCGGAAAAATTCTGAAATTTTTTTAAACATCTTATAAATTTAATATATATAATTTTATATTATAATCCCATCACACTTTTTTATATAGGACTTACCAAAATGAACAATCCAACTAATTTCGATTTTGTTGTTTATGGCGCAACTGGTTTTACGGGAAAGCTTGTTGTTGAATATGCTTTAAAACAGTATTCAAACGGCGATATTTCATGGGCTATTGCAGGAAGAAATATACAAAAGCTTGAAAATTTAAAAGAGAAACTTAATTTGCCTGAAAGAGTTGGGATTATTGAAGTTGATAGTGAGGATCAAGCTTCTATTGATAGGCTTGTTGATCAAACAAAATGTGTTTTAACAACAGTTGGCCCATATCAATTATATGGTGATAAAGTGGTTAGATCATGTATCTCTTCTGGAACAGATTATGTTGATTTATGTGGTGAATCTGGATGGATGCATAAGATAATTGCAGAATGCTCTGATGAAGCAAAGGAATCTGGAGCAAGAGTAATATTTTCTTGCGGTTTTGACAGTATTCCATTTGATCTTGGTGTATTTTTTGTTCAAGAAGAAACAATGTCAAAACTTGGTAAATATGCACCTTCTGTGAGAGGAAGGGTTAGAGCTATGAATGGAGAATTCTCTGGAGGAACTGCTGCGTCTATGAAAGCTACAATGGCTTCTTTAAAATCAAATCCTGACTTACTTAATATCCTTATAAATCCTCATGCTCTATGCGAGGGTTTTCAGGGACCCCAACAAGCTGATGATTCAAAGCCAATTTACGATGAGGAATTAGAGACTTGGATAGCGCCATTCTTTATGGCACCTATAAATACAAAAAATGTTCATCGTTCTAATGCATTAATGAATCACATATATGGAGAAGATTTCCAATATAACGAAATGTGGATTTCTGGCCCCGGAGATGAAGGCAAAGCAGTTGCAGATATGATAGCTTCTGCTAATCCAATAGGTGGTGAAGATGCTCCAAAACCTGGGGAGGGACCTTCAAGAGAGAAAAGAGAAAATGGTAATTATGATATTTTGTTTTGTGCTGATGTCGATAATCAAGTTATTAAAGGATCCGTTGCTGGAGATATGGATCCTGGATATGGTTCTACTTCAAAAATGATTACCGAAAGTGCGGTTTGTTTAGTGAAGGAAGCAAATGATTTGCTAGGAGGTATTTATACACCAGCTTCATCATTGGGAACAAAGCTAATTAAGAGATTAGAAGATAATGCTGGATTAACTTTTAAGATTGAATAGATTTAGAGATCACCTTTTTTTCTAAGGTCAGCTCTTATTTTTGTTGCACTTATAGAGGTAATTTCTTCATCAAATATCTCTTCTTCAAAAACATAACCCACACCTCTGCCATAAGAAATGTTTGTAATATTTGGTACTAGCATTATTTCGTAATCTAACCCTCTTTCAAAACCGTCTAATTTTAGATTGGTTTCAATATCGATACAAACATCCTCCCAAGAAAATGGATTATCATCCTGTCCTTCACCACCGGACGAGCCTTCTACATCTCTAACTTGAATTATTACCTGACCAGTTTTCACAACACATCTTTTAAATAGCTCCTGATGTCCTTTATGCCAAGGCTGCCATCTTCCTAGCATCTGAACAGTAGGCTTCTTCCAATCAAACATTTTGTAAAATCTCTTTTGCTAATATTTTGTGATTTTCGTCATTCATTTCTGTAATTCTATAGTCCGCATCTATAGGCTCCTCAAACATTTTATTAGTATCTTCATACCTTCCTGATTTAATTGTATTCATCCATACGGTAATATCAGGATCAAAGTTTTTCTTAGTCTCTTTTGTAGGGCAAACAAAATCGCAAATAACAATTCTTCCATGTTTTTTTTCAAAATCAGCAAGGTTTTTCATTCTTAAACTTTGCCTAATTCTTCCCTGTGGTGAAAAATCCCAGTCGTTAGCCATTTCTCTTACAATATCTGCGTTATACCACGCAGCATTAAGAAGGGGCTGCATTCTTTTTGCTAGATACGTCTTACCACTTCCAGGAAGACCCATTATTAATATTTTCATTATCTTGTTTTCTTAATACTAAAAATTTCGTTTTTAAATTGAATTTCACCAACATTATCAATAGTTTTTTTAACCTTATTATGAAGTCTGGTATTTTTTTCAAGAGCTTGGATATCTCTATCTGGGATTTGTCCTACATAAACAATGTTGGCCCATTTGGCATCAGTATTATGTCCGAATAATTCTGTAACAGTTTGATCAGGTGCCTTCTTAAAATTAAAAAAATAACTCAATGGCTTCGCATATGTATATTTATTGTTATCGCCTACTGGATTATTTTTTAAGTAATCAATGATATCTTTTGCAGTATTGGGAAAAGCTTCCTTATCTTTAAATGCCATTTTAAGAATTTTCTGAATAGATTCACCTCCAGATGAATGCGTAATAAGAAGTTTTCCAGATTTATTTAGTAATCGCATTAAAGGACCTATTACATTTTTAACCTTAACACTAACTGAAGACGCTGCTCTGTATGCTTGTGATGCAATAATAAGGTCATAATTGTTGTTTTTATAATCATTTTTTACAAACTGCTCAAAATGTTTTTCATGATCTCCTCTATAAACCCTAATTATGCAGGGGTTTGAATAGGATGTTCTACTTTTGCTATCTATCTCTATGCCCCAATTTTTCTTAATAAAATTTCCAAGCGCATTACCAGTAATTTGTGAATGAAAGTCAAATGAATTATCGCTCTTGAGAATTAAATTAAACTCTTTAACTTTTTTATTTTTTATTTTTTTTGAGGTCTCGATTACTCCTAATTCTGCAAATTTAACATTTGTCATGGTTACCATTAGATTAGGGTGCTCAACAAACCTGTCAGGCATTTTTTCTAAAGTATTTTTTAAGTCTTCGTAGCTTATTTCTTTTCCAGTTATAAGAAGCGATGTATATGGATGATATCGATGAAAACTTTTAATAACATTCGATTTTATTGTTCCATCTCCTGTTCCTGCATCAAGTATTCTTAGATAAGATTTATTTTGAGAAAGACCAGCAATATAAGGATAAAGCTTTTGTGAAATAGCTTTCTTCTCGCTAGTATTTTGAATGAAAGATAGATATTTTAACCTGTCATCAAAGAATCTTTTTTTCCCCATTGTTGCCCCTAAAAAAACTTATGTAAATAATAATCTAAATAACGAAATAATGCATTTACTCATTAGATATTTTCAGATTAAAATGGCATAAATTAAACTTAAGGAGAACATATGTCTGAATCAAAACTGCCTTTGATGATTGGTATTGGTACGCGTATTAGAAAATCTCCTTACTATGAATCAGATTTGAAGTATGGTGTAACTGGTTTTACGGTTTATAACAAAATGTATTTACCAACTGGTTTTTCAAGTCCAGAAAAAGAATATGAAAGTTTAATAAATGATGTAACTTTCGGTGATTTTGCTGCTGAAAGACAAATAGAGATTAATGGCCCTGATGCTCATAAATTTGTTTGTTATGTGCAACCAAGAAATTTAGAAAAATGCGCAATAGGAGCATGTAAATATATTTTATTGACTGATATAAATGGCGGAATAGTAAATGACGCATGCTTATTAAGATTAGAAGAAAACAAATTCTGGATTTCACCTGGAGATGGCGATGTAATTTTATGGTTACAGGGCATCGCAATAAATTCCGGTATGGATGTGTCTATTCATGAACCTGATGTGTCTCCACTGCAAATCAGTGGACCTAAGTCAGGCAAGCTTATCCAAAAACTTTTTGATGGCGAGCATGATGATTTAGGTTATTACAAAGCTAAACAAACATCCTTAAATGGTATTCCAATGGTAATAGCTAGAACTGGTTGGAGCGGTGAATTAAGTTATGAATTATATTTACAAGATAGAAAGTTAGGGAACCAGCTTTTTGAATTAGTGAATGATGCAGCAGAAGAATTTAATGGAAGGGTAATAGCGCCAAATATAATAAGAACCATCGAGGGTGGATTATTATCTTATGGTGGTGATTTTGGAAGAGAGCATAATCCTTATACGATCGGATTAGGCAGACTTGTTGATCTTGATCAGGAAGTTGACTTTATTGGCAAGAAAGCTCTTAAAGGTATTAAAGAAAAAGGACTAACAGAAAAGTTAGTAGGAATTGAGTTAGAAGGGGATCCGATTATAAAGGCTCCAGAAAATTTTTGGGAAGTTAATAATTTAGATAACAAAAAAATTGGTCGAGTTTCAAGAGCATTCTATTCACCTAGGCTTAAAAAGAATATTGGATTAGCGATTGTTGATATTAATTATGCTGATGAAGGAAAGAAATTTTCTGTTGCAACACCAAATGGAGATCTACAATCAGTGGTTGTTTCTATGCCGTGGTTTGAGGCTGATATAGACACCCATTTAGATTAAATATGCATATTAAATACAATCTATTACTCTTATTTCTTACCATACCCATGATTTCATTTACCGATATTTCAAACAATCCGTCAAACTGGTATGTTGTTACTGATCAAGTAATGGGTGGTAAATCAGAATTAGAAGTAAATGTTGATGATGGTATTTTTAGTTTAAGTGGTTATGTAACCACAATAAATAATGGCGGCTTTGTAAGACTTGCACATAGGCCAAAAAATATCGATAAAGATATTAAGGGGATTCGTTTCATGGCGAAAGGTAATGATGAAACATATGAAGTTCATGTAACCATGCAGGGTTTAAGAATGCCACCTTGGGCTTATCATAGTTCAACCTTTGATGTTAATAATGAATGGAAGACATTTGAAATTAATTTTTCTGATTTTGAAAAAAAATCAGGAGTATCTGCAAAACTTCGTCCTAACAATATTAGAGATATTAGTTTTGCAGGATATGGAAGAGACTTTGATGTAGATCTTCAAGTCAAAGAAATTAGCTTATATTAAAAATGTTTTCATCCAAGGATAAGCTTTTCATGAGAAGAGCTATTGAATTAGCTAGAGAATCTTTTAATGAGGGAGAGGTTCCAGTGGGCGCTGTTATAGTTCAAGATGAAAAGATAATAGGTGAAGGAAAAAATAAAGTAATTTCTGACAATGACGTCACCTCGCATGCAGAAATAAATGCAATAAGAGAAGCATCAAAAAATATCAAAAACTACAGACTTAATGAATGCTATATGTATGTAACATTGGAGCCATGTCATATGTGCGCAAAGGCTGCAGTAGATGCAAGACTAAGTTCTATAATTTTTGCCGCATTAGAACCAAAAACTGGAAGCATAATATCAATTGACAATTTCTTTGATAAAAAAGAACTTAATCATAGTCCTTCATATCAATATGGCTTGTTAAAAGAGGAGAGCTCTAAGCTACTAAAAGATTTCTTTAGACTGAGGAGATAATTATATTTTTTTTCATTGTGGTATGAGGAATACCAGTATCCGAACCATTGTATTTCTTTTCAGTTTTGTAGCCTAAGATTTTATAGAAACCTATAGCATGATCTCTAGCATTTAGAATTATTCTTTTAGCATTATTTTCTTTGGCATTTTTTTCAAGCAAATCAAGAATTTGTTTTCCAATACCAGTACCCTGTAGATTTTCTGAAACAGCCATATATCTAATTTGAGCTTCATCTTTATTATTAAAATGAAGTCTCCCACAGGCAATAATTTCTTTATCCTTAATACCAATCAAATGAAATGCTGATTCCTCAAATTTATCTTTTAAGGAGGTTATATCTTTTCCGATGGGCTTTCTAAGAATCTCCCATCTAAATAAATCATATTCTTTATATTCTTTTTGGTTTGATGGAGTTTTAAATACAATCTTACTCATTCAGATCTAGCCATATAGGGCAGTGATCAGAAGGTTTTTCCATTGCGCGGGCATCATGATCAATACCAACATCATTGATAGAATTTCTTAGGTTTTCTGACAACAGAATATGATCTATTCTTAATCCTCTTTTTGGATTTTGATCAAACATTCTTGATCTATAATCAAACCAAGAATATGTTGTTGAATCATCTGGATATATAACCCTCCAAGTATCAACAAACCCTAGATCTTTTATGCTATTCCACATTTCTCTTTCTTGGGGTTGAAATGATGTTTTACCTTCTCTCAACCATCTTTTTGCGTTATTTTCACCAATACCAATATCAATATCTTCAGGAGAAACATTGAAATCTCCCATCACAATGATATTAGAAGAATTTTGTTTAAGGTTAAGTATGTGTTCTTTAAGGTCTTGATAATATTTAACTTTTTTAGGAAATTTTGTTTCATGTTTTATATTTTCCCCTTGAGGAAAATAACCATTCATGACAATCAATTCATCATTACCGAATTTGTATGTTGATTGAATAAACCTTTTTTGATCTTCTTCAGTATCATTTATAAAACCTTTTACTGTACTGAGAGGTTTTGATTTACTAAGAATTGCCACACCATAGTGACCCTTTTGGCCATGATATTCAACATGATAACCAATATCATTAATCACCTCTATTGGGAAGTCTGGATCATTAACTTTAGTCTCTTGAAGCCCTATAACATCTGGATCAATAGTATCTCTTAAGTGCTCAATTTGATGAGGTCTTGCTCGAATACTATTTATATTGAAAGATACTATCTTCATTTTCAATTAACAGAAGATAAGATAGTTTTATTTAAGTTTAAGAAATCATTCATAATATTTGTTGATTCTATTAATTGATAGTCATTCTTGAGATTGATTGAATTATTATCTTCATTTTCTTGTTCATTATATTCTTCAAGCTCATCATAAGACAAAAATATATCTAGATTTGATGCAAGCCTTCTTTCATTTTCAATCTTTAAAAGCCAATCTTTTCTTAGATTTTTTTGTAATTCTCTATCTTCAATATTTAGACTTAAGAATTTTTTATTCTTGTTTAGATCGTATCTGCTTCTAATCTTCTTAAGATAATTTAGATTTGGTTCATCACTCAATCTAAACTCAAACTGATTAACAACTTTATTAATTAATTCATTATCCATTTTAAATTTTTTGTGCCTATAGGGTCTAATAACATCCCAAGATAATGCTGTTGGGTAAGAACTTTCACCCACAGTATCAATATCCCATGTGCTAGGCAGCTCTATATCAGGAACCACTCCTTTATTTTGAGTACTCATTCCATTAACTCTATAGTATTTAGATTCTGTAATTTTAATTTGCCCCTCAGAAAGGTTCTCTAAACTTTGAACCGTACCTTTTCCAAATGTTCTTTGCCCTACTACTATACCTCTTCGATAATCTTGTATGGCTCCAGCTACTATTTCTGATGCAGATGCAGAATATCTATTAACTAATACAATTATTGGTTTATTCCAAACCTGAACAGCTCTGCTGTCTCCATAAGGTTGAATAAAGCCTCTTTTTTGTTTTACTTGAACAGTAGGACCGGAAGAAACAAAAAGACCAATAATTTTATTAGCTTCAATTAATGCTCCACCTCCATTATTTCTTAGATCAAGTATTACCGCGTCAACATCAGATGTATTAAAATTTTCAAGGATATTCTTAACATCCTTACTGCTGCTTCTGAAGTTTTTATTTCTTTTTTGATATTCATCAAAATCAATATAAAAGGAGGGCAGGTCTATTATTCCAATCTTATTATTGTCTATATCTATTATTTTAGATTTTGCAGCTCTATCTTCTAATTTAACTTCTTCTCTTTCCAGGGTAATTAATTTTCTTGAATCAGTTTCAGAGTTAAATGAAATAAATTCTATTTCAACCTCAGAGCCAATATCACCTCTAATTAGATCAACAACTTCATCTATTCTCCATCCTACAACATCTATAAACTCTTCCTCATCACCTTGTCTTATTTTTGCTATTCTATCCTCTGGTTTTATTTTTCCTGATTTTTCTGCAGGACCACCAGGTACCAAGCTTATTATCTTTGTATAGTCATCTTCAACTCCAAGCAAAGCACCGATACCACTTAGCTTCAAGCTCATATTTAAATCGAAATCTTCAGCAGATCTTGGAGACAAATATGATGAATGTGGGTCAAATTGATTGCTTAAAGTATTTATAGCCAATGAAAAAATATCTTCTTCTTTTTGTTGACCTATTCTCCTTACTCTATTTTTATATCTTTTTATTAGATCTTCATTAGGTTTAGAGCTAGATGAATCTGAAGTTTTTGCAATTAATAGGTCATTCTTTGTCTCTAGTCTCCATATTTCTTTTAGAGCACTTTTTGTTAATACCCACTGATTATCTTCTGAAAAAATATCCAAGTATTCATCTTTATTAAAATCAAAATTGTCATTTTCCACTAATTCAATTTGAAATTTAGAAAACTTAATAAGTTTTTCAAAGTATAGGTTTATTAATTCATATGCTAGCTCAATATCAAAATCTTTATCGCCTTGGAATTTTGATTGCTCTATAAATTTATTAATCTCTGTAATAGTGAAATAATTTTTATCTTTATCTAGCTTTTTAATAAGTGCTTGTATATATTTTTTATTGAAGTCAGTTTTATCTTTCTTTTTAAGGAAGTGATCTTTTTCTAATTTTGAATATATCTCTTTACTTAAATCTTTTTTATTTTGACTCAATTCAATTGATTCATAAGCTGAAAGGCTAATTGTAAAAATGAAGGCTAAGAAATATAAAAATTTCATAAATTTTACAAACCTTGTGCTTTTGCAGCCTCTTCTCTGACTATTTCTGGAGATCCAAGGATATGTCTATTAAGACCAATTCTTTTGAACCAAAAATGAAGACCAAGCAAATCAGTAAAACCCATACCTCCATGAACTTCAGTAGCTTTTTTAGAAACCATTTTTGATACTTCTGAGATATGAGATTTTGCTAAACATGCCATTAGTTTTGAGTCTTTATTAGAATTATCAAAACTATATGCTGCATGCCATACTAATGAATAACATGGTTCTAATTCAGCGGTCATCTCAGCACACATATGCTTAACTGCTTGGAAAGATCCAATTACTCTATTAAATTGTTTTCTTTCCTTTGAATATTCTACTGCTTTATTAATCATTGCTTGAGATGCCCCTAATGAATCAGCAGCAGTGATAATTCTTCCTGCATTCAGAGCCATCTCTATTGATAAAGAAGAAGATTTCGTATTATCTAAAATTTCGATAGGCGTATTTTCAAAACTCATTTCTTTATAAGTTCTTGTTTTATCTACTGTAGTAAGATCTATTATTTTAATCCCTTCAGAATCTAAAGATACAAATCCAATCTGTCCTTTTTTATCACAAAGCATTACATGAGATGCATAATCAGTATCAAGAACAAATAAAGTTCTTCCAGTTACTGTATTATTTGTAATCGATAGTCCGCTCGAATCTCTTGATCCAAAATATTCAGAAAAACCAATACCAAAACTAATCAAATTTTGAGACATTTCATTAAATAGTTTTTCCTTTTGTTCGTCACTCGCTCCGAATTTAATTGCTATTGGAGCAATAACATATGGTCCTAGAAAAGGGAAGGTTGCGACACCCTCACCAAGACTTTGACTTACTGCAGAAGCAAAAAGTAAGTCTAAACCCAATCCACCATTTTCTTCAGGAATTAAAATATTGTTTATTCCCAAATTTATTAGTCCTTGATTTAATTCATTCTTTGTTGAGAGATCCTCACCTTCAGATATCTTTTTTATGATATCAAGGGGAGCTTGATCTTCTAAAAACCTCTTTACATTATCTTGAAAGAATATTTGATCTTCTGACAATCCAAAATACATATTAAGCTCCTTGTTGAGTTTTTGGCTCTCTTGGCATACCCAATCCTCTTTCTGAAATTATATTTTTTTGTATTTGACTAGTGCCGCCTCCAATTATTAAGCCTAAATAATACATATAGGTAAATTGCCATGAGCCACCATCTCTAAGATTAGGACTACCATCATATAATGTTCCAAGCTCACCCATAACATCTATACCAAATCCTTCTAGCTCATGCCTTAATTCAGTACCAATTAATTTTTGGATCATACCTGCCATTTTTACATTTTGTCCTTGATTCAATTTAGCTGATAAAACTCTTAATGAATTTGATTGAAATGCCATTACTTTGCCTTGAAGTTTAATTAACTTATCTCTATATGCTGGATTATTTATAACCTTTTCTCCATTAATAGTTTCTTGTTTCATTCTATCTATTAGCATATTTAATCTATTCATTGTTGCATTTGGGTCTGTTAGAGAACCTCGTTCATGGCCTAGTGTTGCATTTGCAACAGCCCAACCTTCACCTCTTTTACCAATAATATTTGCTTCAGGTATAGTAACATCAGTAAAAAATACCTCATTAAAGCCAGCATTTAAGGTCATATCTACCAAGGGTCTAATTTCAATACCCGGAGTATCCATAGGTATTAATAGATAACTTATTCCAGCATGTTTCGGTGCATCTGGCTCTGTTCTAACTAAACAAAACATCATTTGTGAGTATTGAGCCGTACTAGTCCAGATTTTTTGACCATTAATGACCCAATTTCCATCGATTAACTCGCCCTTGGTTTGAAGGCTTGCTAGATCACTTCCCGCATTAGGCTCAGAATAACCCTGGCACCAAATCATTTCTCCATGCAAAGTTGGCTTGATATATTCTTGCTTTTGTTCTTCAGTACCAAGCTCTAAGAGGGTAGGCACTAACATATCTATACCTTGACCTCCCATTGGAGAAGGTATTCTATTTGATGCAAATTCGGCAGCAATGATTCGGTTCTTAATAATATCTATATCCCCACCATAACCGCCATATTCCTTTGGAATAGATCTAGCAAAATAACCATTCTTAATTAATATTTTTTGCCATTCAGTTCTTGTTACTTTCATTCCATCAGATTTATCTGAGCTAGCAACTGAACTCAAAGCAGTTAATGCCCCACCTTTTTTATTAGTAATAATTACCCCAGAAAACTTTTTACAAAATTTTTGTACATCTTTTGTAAAATCTTCATACTCAGTTCCATAATTTAAATCCATAATCAATCCCAGTTAGGTTTTCTTTTTTCTAAAAATGCTGCAATACCTTCTTTGGCATCTCTTCCTTCAAAACATTTTGCAATTTGTTCTTGCAAATATGGTAATGCCTCATTAAAACTTTTGCTATCTTGTTTTTCATATGCTTCTAGACCAAATCGCATAGTCTCAGGAGCTAAACTAGCCAGCTCTTCTGCTAAAGTATTTACAGTCCTGTCTATATCTTTTACATCAACTGATTTATTAATTAAACCCCAGCTCTTAGCTTTACTGGCACCTATTGGTTGCCCTCTCATAATAAAATCAAGTCCAGCTCTTTTTGGCATTACTCTAAATAGACCAGCCATAACCATAAATGGCCATAAACCTCTATGGATTTCAGGAGCTGAAAATTTTGCATCTTTTACAGCTATTGCATGTGTTGCATTTGTTACTATGAGAAGGGCACCTGCAAGAACAGACCCCTGAATTTTACATATTACTGGTTTATATAGATGCCTTAAAGATAGACTAATATCATCCTTGCCTTCTAGCTTAGGAACATTTGATTCTGATTTTGCCCTAGTAAGATCAGCGCCTGCACAAAAAATATCTCCTTCAGCTGCAATAATCACTACTCTGATAGAATGCTCTTGTTTTGCATAGGCTAAGGCATAATTTAATTCATTCATCATGACATTATTTAATGCATTCTTCTTTTCAGGCCTATTAAGGGTTATAGTCATAATGTTATTTTCTATATCTAGTTTAGTGGCTTGAAAATCTAAACCTTCTAAAGATAGTTTTTTCATAATTATTTACCCTCTAATATATTTTTAGGTACGTTAATCTTTTTCGCTCTCAAATATTCACCCAGAGATTTAGCTTGCCCATCTTTCCTATTATTAGAAGAGACACCGTCTTGCAAAATATCATGAATATAAAAATTAAGTGAATTTATATTCGCTAATTCATATCTATCAATATCAAAATCTTTTAGATCAGGTAAAAGCTCTTTTAGTTTATTAACTGATAAGTAATTTATTAAGAATGCAAAAGATTTAGAATTTTTTGCCCAAACACCTAGATTTGCACATCCGCCTTTATCTCCTGATCTGGTTCCATAGATATCTCCAAAGTAAATACTTTGTTCATCATTTTTCTCAATTTCTTGGATTTTAATTGGTTCTCTTTGGTAATATATTTCTTCAAAACCCATTTGACTGGTTGGGATAACTTCTATTTCCTGATCGCCAATATGAACTATTTCTTTTATATATTTACTATCCACCAAGGCCGGCCAATAAACAATTACAGGACCACTTGATTTAACACCACCTTGTGCAAAAAAACCTGGAATATTTGATAAAGCTAGCTCAATAATTTTTGCACTAAATAATCTGCCTACTAATTCAGCATCCATAGATTTTACTGAAATTACAAGAGATGCCATGGATTCCTCATTGCTATTAGGATTTTCTTTGTCAGTTCTATGTAATTGAATTGATACTTCATCAAATTGTTCTTCACCGCCAACTGAATTAAAGAGAGCATTTGAAAATACTTTTGCTTTTTCTTCTATATCAAGGCCTGTTAAAATTACTTCCATCCCATTACGAAACCCTCCAGCAAGATTAATGCAGACTTTATGATCATTGGGAGGAGAGCTGCCCCTACATCCTGAAATATAAACTTTGTCTTTTTCGATATCTTCAATCTTAAGAGTATCAAAATGCGCTATTACATCTGGATTCATATATGCTGGTGTACTAATTTCATATAACAACTGAGCGGTAACAGTTCCTTTTGAAACAAGACCACCTGTTCCAGGATGTTTTGTAACATAAAAACTTCCATCTTCAAGAATTTCAGCTATGGGATAACCAATATTATCGAAACTAGGGACTTCTTTAAAAAATGCGTAATTGCCTCCTGTAGCCTGACATCCACACTCAATAATATGACCTGCAGCTAATGCTCCTGCCAATGCATCATAATTATTTCTCTTCCAGTTAAATTTCCATGCAGCTGGGCCGATAACCACTGCGGCATCAGTTACTCGAGGACATACCACGATATCTGCTCCATTATCTAATGCTTCTTTAATTCCCCATGCTCCTAAATATGCATTTGCAGTAAGAGTTATGCATCCAGAATCACTTAATGGAATTTTTTTATCAATATTTTGAAAGGATTCGCCTTCATTAGATAGTTCATTTATTCTTGGTAGCAAATTATCACCGTCAATATAAGCAACTTTCATATCAATGGATTGATCACTTAAAATTTTTTTAATTTCGCATGCCATTGACTTAGGATTTAAACCACCAGCATTACTAATGATTTTAATATTTTTTTCTTTACAACTTTTAGCAACTTCTTTTATCTGTTTAAGAAAAGTTCCCACATAGCCTTTATCTTCTCCTCTTTGAAGTTTTTGATTATAAAGAATTGCCATGGTTAGTTCAGCAAGGTAATCACCAGTTAGAATGTCAATTGGACCTCCGTCAACTAATTCTCTAGCAGCTGACAATTTGTCTCCGTAGAAACCACTACAATTCGCAATTTTAATTACATCTTTGCTCATCTTAGTTCCTTAATTTAATGCCATTTAAGATTATGCTGGTTATTGAATTTGCTGACTCTTCTGGAGATGATTCACTCAGTTTATTTTTTTCCTTTATAAATTCCCTTCCGATTCCACCAAGTAAAATTGAGAACGCTTTTGAATCTATATCTTGTATTTCCTTAGCCTTGATGGATTGGTTTAAAAGCTCTTCCGTTAAGTTCGTAATAAAATCTGCATGATAATCAACAACTGATTCCAACCTTTTTATTTTTTCGATATCTTTAAAAAACATATTAAATTTTGGGCCTACAACCTGATTGACCATATATAGGTATTTTTCTAATTTTTCTAATGGCGACTTAACTTCAGATATCGACTCTAAAGCATATTTTCCATGTTTTCTTAAAATACTGTCAGTAATCATTATAATTAATTCCTCTTTACTAGGAGCAATTTCATATAAAGTTCTTAAAGATATTTTCAGATTTGATGCTATTTGAGACATTGTTAGATCAGGAACCCCTTTCTCTAGCATTTTTTCTAAATCTTCAATAATTTCATGATGTCTTTTTGTGAAAGCTTCTTGCCTTTTAGGATTTAAATTTTTTATATAATTGAAATGCAACATCATTTATTTTTAATAACCATTAAGAGGGCGCCATTTTCAACTTGATCATTATGTTTTATAAATAACTCATCAATAACTCCGTCCTCAATAGCTTTTACAGTATGTTCCATTTTCATGGCCTCTAATACCACAAGAGTATCTCCTTTCTTAATTTTACTTCCGACTTTAACTTTGAGATCAATTACTTTTCCTGGCATGGGAGCAATCAGCCCACCATCCTTAACTTCTTGCCCAATGGTCTTAAACCTAGGTAATATAGTTAACAAGATATCCCCCCATGGGCCATGAACTACAAGTTTTTCATCCTTCTTGGTAATTTTAGAAAAAAATCTTCTTTCCTCTATTTCTATATCTATCCCAAACTTACTCCACTTAATGACTTTTACATTAATACTTGGATTTACAGTAAATGAACCATCTCTATTAGATTTATATTCAACTGATATTTCATTTGAATTAAATTGAAAGCTAATTTTTTGTTGGGGTAATCTAGAATTTGTCCAACCTGATTGAATTCCTTTTAATATAAGAGCATTATTTCTATTTTCTCCCTGAATCCATAGGGTTGCAGCAATTGCTGCTAGAGACTGTTCTTTATCAGTCAATTCTATTGATCTTTTTGGTTTAGCTATATCTATAAAGTCAGAAGTTGTATTGCCTTTATGAAAATGCTTAGATCTTAAACATGCAATAAGGAAATCTCTATTAGTCGTAATTCCTCCTATATGAAGCGATTGAAGGGCTAAAGCTAATTTATTGGCTGCATCAGTTCTATTTTTTCCTTTTGCGATTACTTTAGCTAGCATAGGGTCAAAATCAGTACCTATTATTGACCCTTGTTTTACTCCTGTATCCCATCTAGCGTCTATGTTATCGTCAACCTCATAAGCAATGAGTGTTCCTGTAGCTGGCAAAAAATCTTTTGCAGGATCTTCTGCATATAATCTTGCTTCAATTGAGGATCCATTCCAAGTAATGTCATCCTGGCTATAACCTAAAGCCTCACCTCTTGCAATTCTTAATTGTTCATATACTAAATCCTTATTTGTAATCTCTTCGGTAACAGGATGCTCTACTTGTAATCTAGTATTAACTTCTAAAAACCAAAATTCGCCTGTTTTATCATCGACTAAAAATTCTACTGTTCCAGCTGACTCATATTTAAGTTTTTTAGCCATTTTTATTGCGGCATTACCCATAGCCATTCGCATATTTTCATCGACTCTAGGGGATGGAGATTCTTCAATAATTTTTTGATGTCTTCTTTGAATAGAACATTCTCTTTCGCCTAAATGAACAATATTTCCATGCGAGTCACCAAGAATTTGAATTTCAATATGTCTTGAAGAGGCCACGTATCTTTCAATAAAGATTCTGTCATCACCAAATCCAGCTTTTGCCTCTCTCTTAGCACTTGTTATGGAGTCTTTTAGATCTTTCTTTGATTCAACAATTCGCATACCTTTACCACCACCACCAGCTGCAGCTTTAATAAGCAGAGGATAACCAACTTTATTAGCTTTTGATGGTTCAGTTGTCATCGGCAGGGTAGGGACTCCAGCTTTATCAGCAATCTCTTTTGCTTTTAATTTATCACCCATCGAAGTTATAACTTTAGAGCTGGGACCAACCCAGATCAAACCTGCTTTAATAACATCTCTTGAGAATTTCGCATTTTCTGACAAAAACCCATATCCAGGATGGACTGCTTGAGCACCTGTTTTAATCGCTGCTTCAATAATTTCTTTTCCATTAAGATAGGTATCAGTAAGTTTAATTGCTTCATCGGCGAATTTAACAAAAGGAGATTCAGAATCTGCATCTGTGTATACTGCAACACAGGAAATACCCATTCCATGAGCAGTTTTCATTATCCTGCAAGCAATTTCGCCTCTATTTGCAATAAGCAATTTATGATATGTCATAGCCTATAGACTCCATAGCCTGGTGCACCCTCAATATTTCTTCCATTCACAAGCGATAAACAAATTCCTAATACTGTTCTAGTATCTCTAGGATCAATAATGCCATCATCACTTATTGCTCCAGTTGCTCTTAAAGCAAGGGATCCTTCCTCTTGCCATTTCTCTGCAAAAGCTACCATTTGAGCATCCTCTTTCTCATCAAATTTCTCTCCTTTTCTAGCAGCCCTTGCTCTTCTTACAATTGACATAACACCAGCAATTTGTTTTGGTCCCATGACTGCAATTTTCGCAGTTGGCCATAGGAAGGTAAATTTATTATCAAATGCTCTTCCTGACATCGCATATGTTCCAGCCCCGTAACTTGCTCCTAAGATTATTGTTATGTGAGGAACTGTCGAATTTGATACTGAGTTTAAAAATTGAGCACCTTTTTTAATTTGACCATCTCTTTCATAATCCTTCCCAACTACAAAACCTGTTATATTCTGTAAGAAAATAATTGGAATATCTATTTGATTACAAAGTTGAACAAAATGAGCTCCTTTAGATGCAGTATCGGGAAATATAGGACCATTATTACCAATTATGCCAATTGTATAGCCATGAATAGAGGCAAAGCCACATACCATTGTTGGGCCGAATAAAGGTTTAAATTCTTCAAATCTAGAACCATCAGTTATTCTTCCAATGACCTCTCTTACATCAAATGGCTTCTTAAGATCTGAATCAACTAAGCCCAATAAATCTTCTGAATCAAGAATTGGATTGTCTGGAGCTAGTTTTGGTTTTTTTCCTTCCTTTCTCCAATTTAAATGAGAAACGACTTCTCTCCCTATTCTCAGGGCATCCATCTCATCTTCAGCTAAATAGTCAGCTAGGCCAGAAACTTCTGCATGCATTTGACCGCCTCCCAAGCTTTCATCATCTGACTCTTCGCCAGTAGCCATTTTTACCAATGGTGGCCCACCCAAAAACACTTTTGACTGTTTTTTTATAAATATATTGTAATCTGACATGCCTGGTTGATAAGCTCCTCCGGCGGTAGATGATCCAAATACTAGAGATATTGTGGGTATTCTTAACTTAGATAATTCAGTAACATCATAAAAAGTCCTTCCTGATTCAGCAAAATGTCCTGCTCCTAAGATTGAACCTCTTGCAGCATCTTTCCCCTTTCCTCCACCCATTCTAAGATCTCCGCCAGATGACTCCACAAATTGCACATATGGTATTTTGTTCACTCTTGCTATTTCCATGGCGCGTGTCCATTTTTTTGCAGAATAAGTGTGCATTGCTCCAGCTAGAACTGTTGGATCGTTTCCAAAAATTACGCATTCTGTACCAGCAACAATACCAACACCTGCAACTGCTCCTCCTCCCACTGGATAATCAGATCCATATGCGGCTAATGAACTTATTTCTAGAAAAGGTGAGTCAGGGTCTATAAAATTTGCAATCCTGCTTCTTATTGACATTTTACCTCTTGAGGCAAGTCTTTCATGATGATGCATTCCACCACCTAGTTCTGCAAAGTCGAGCAAGTCCTCTATCTCACTAAGTTTCTCAAGCATATCGTTTTTATTTTTTTGATATTCTTTAGACTTCGTATTTATATTACTTTTAATTGTTTGCGCTATATTTCTTTGCTTCATAATAAAATTTATTTTTTATGGTAATATTATACATCTAATATTACCAATTATAAAGATAATTAAAAATATAGAAAAATAATTTTTTTTCTAAGCCGTTTTCTGCTCCTTTAAGCCAAGTTCCTCAATACTAATTTCTCTCATCTTATATTTTTGAACTTTTCCAGTTACAGTCATTGGAAAATCATCTACAAATCTAATATATCTTGGCACTTTATAGTGAGCTATCTTGCCTTTACAAAATTCTTTTATATCTTCTTCAGAGGTATTTTTCCCTTCTTTTAAACTAATCCATGCAATTATTTCTTCGCCATATTTAGGATCAGGCACACCAGTTACTTGAACTGCTTCTATATCTTGATGAGTCATTAAATAGTCTTCTATTTCTACTGGATAAACATTTTCTCCTCCACGTACTATCATATCTTTAATACGTCCTACAATATTTACATAGCCGTCCTCATCCATAACAGCACTATCTCCTGTATGCATCCAGCCATTTGAATCTATTGCATTGGCAGTACCTTCAGGATTTTCCCAATAACCTAACATAACGGAATAGCCCCTTGTACATAATTCACCAGTTTCTCCAATAGGGCATGTTTTCCCAGATTCTGAATCAATAATTTTTACTTGTACATGAGGATGAACACTCCCAACTGTGCTTACTCGTTTCTCCATTGGAGAATCAATTTTTGTTTGAAAACTTACAGGACTTGTTTCTGTCATTCCATATGCTATTTCAACATCTTTCATATGCATTAATTCAACAACCTGTTTCATTGTTTCGATTGGACAGGGTGAGCCAGCCATCAGACCAGTTCTCAAAGTTTTCAGGTTATATTCTTCAAAATTAGGCAATGCAAGTTCTGCAATGAACATTGTTGGGACACCATATAAAGCAGAAGCCTGTTCATCCTGAACTGCTTTTAATGCAGCATCAGGTTCAAAGCCTTCACTAGGATAAATTGCACAAGCACCATGAGTAAGACATGCAAGATTAGCTAAGACCATTCCAAAACAATGATAAAGAGGTACGGGAACTACAAGCCTATCCTTTTCTGTAAAATTCATAGTTACTCCAGTAAAGTAACCATTATTAAGAATATTATGATGACTTAAAGTTGCTCCTTTTGGAAATCCGGTTGTTCCACTTGTATATTGAATGTTAATTGCATCATCTATATCTTGATTATCTGTTCGGTCTTGTAATTTTTTATCATTAATTTCTTTCCCTAAAGTTATAAAATCTTTCCAATTATAAATACCCTTTATCTTAGATGAGGTCATTGAGATAATTGTTGTTAAATTCTTAAATTTACTTGATTGAATTTGACCTTGTATGGCATCTTTTATTTCAGGCATAATTTCACAAATCATTGATTCATAATCTGAAGTTTTAAATTGATTTTGGAAAACTAGACCTTTGCAGCCTGATTGACCCAAAACATATTCTAATTCATGAGAGCGATATGCAGGGTTTATAGTGACTAAAATAACACCTGCCTTAGCTGCTGCATATTGTGTCAATAACCACTCTGCATTATTAGAAGACCAAATTCCGATTCGATCACCTTTTTTCAGACCAGCGCTTATTAAAGCTTTTGCCAATTCATTAACTTTTATAGCTAATTCAGCATATGTAAATCTAATATTTTGATGAACAGAAATCAGCGCCTCTCTATCAGAGAACTTATTAGAAATATTATTAAATACTTGACCTATAGTATTTCCCAGTAAGGGCCTGTCAGATGCACCACTTGCATAACTTAATTTATTAGACATTCTTCATTTCTCCAAAATAATTTATTCCCTTTAGCATAAAGAAGATTCCGATGGGACCAATTAAAACAGATACTAAGGCTAAAGATTTAGCTATAGCAGTAGGATCTTGAAATATAAAATCTGTACTAGATGCTACTAAAAAAGGACCTAAAACCAATCCAAAAACACTAGTTACAACTACATAAATACCAGTTATAACTCCTCTTATTCTGTTTGGAGAGACTATTACCATGGCGCTTGATGTTCCTGCTAATGGTAGAGTTACAAAAAAACTAGCAAGCGTCACAAATATTAAAGCAATATTAACATTTGGTTGAAAAGGTAACATAATCAAACTTAAAGATGCCATTGAAATACCAAAAATTGCTAACTTAAAATGTGGCGCTCTAATTTTATTATTAGACATTAACCTTAATACAATAGGGCCTGACAAAACCCCTGCAGAGCCAGCCAACATTGCTATTAATCCATATACCCGTCCTGATTGAATTAAATCCCATTCATACACTCTAAGCAACATAGTAGGGACCCATGATTGAAGTCCATAAAGCAGAATTATTAAACATGAATTTCCTATAATAATTGCACCATAGACTTGCCAATTTTTTTGAATAAATTCAGCAATCTTTTTAAATGAGGGAACTTCTTTTGAATCTATCTCTGGAATTTTACGCTTTGGCTCTTTAATTGTTAAAAATAAACAAACTACAAGAATTCCTGGTAAACCAACTGCAATAAATGTTAGTTGCCATGGAGCAACCTCTCCAATTAAAGGCAGAACTAAATTACTATCCATTTGAGAAGTCCAATCAAGCACTTGAGCTCCAAATATCATCGCAATTCCGGCTCCTAGGTATGGACCTAAAAGATAAATACTCATAGGATATGCAATTTTATCTGAATCAAAATAATCACCTAAAATAGAAATTGAACCTGGATGTACGGTTGACTCACCTGCGCCAATACCCATTCTGGCAATAAACATACTGACATAATTCTTAGAAAATCCACATGCTATTGTTGCTACACTCCATACCAATAGACCAACAATCATTACAGTAATCCTATGAGACTTATCTACTAGCCTTCCTATTGGAATACATAATCCTACATAAGTTAAAACAAAAGCTAATCCTTGCAATGCACTTATTTGGGTATCTGTGATATTTAAATCATTTTGTATTGGAACAACTAATAAATTTAAAACTTGACGATCAATAAAAGAAAATGTGAAACCAATTAATAAAATAAAGGCTACATACCAGCCGTAAATATTATATGTTTTGCTATGCATATATAGACTGATTATTTTTTAAGATCATCAAAAATCTCTGGAAGCTCTTGATCACCATGCCCATGATTTTTTATATCACTTGTCATCATGGCATACATTTCACTTGTTACATGATGAGAAAAATCATCAGTAAAAATTCGTTTCCAGTATCTTCTGGCTACTGCTGCTGTTACTCTTCGAGTAACACGATCCACTTTCATCATATCGCCTGCAAGTTCCCATGCTCTATCAAGAAGTTTGTCTTTCGAATGTACTTCATTAACAACACCCCATTCTAAAGCCTGCTTTGCATCAAATGATTCTGCAGTATACATAAACCAGTTAGCTCTTTTTAATCCAAGTAACTTTTGAAAAACTAAAAATTGCCCATCTCCTGGTACCAACCCAACTTTAAGATGACCTTCAAAAAATTTTGTGGTGTCTGCACATAGGGTAATATCACATAAAAGTGGGAATTCAGTATGAAATCCAGGACCATTTATAACTGAAATAATTGGAACGTCAATATTCCATAACAAGTTTTCACATAATTTATGAGCATCTAGATATTCCCAGTCATAGTTTTCTTTTCTAAATGTTTTATTATTTTTTTCTATCTCAGCCCAACTTTCTTTATCAAATTCTCTTAACCAGAAATCTCCTGTTCCGGTAAGAATTATCACTTCATTTTTTCTATCTGCGCCTATGATAGGAAATATTTGAGGAAGAGCTCTATGTAATTCTTTACTCCATTTAGCTTCTTTGCCATCTGTATGCATTCTTATTTCTAAAATACCTTTTTCACGCTTAAACGCAAAAAAGTCTTTAAAAAGTTCTTGATATTCCTCCAATTGCATATCGTTAACTGTATTTAAAGGCATGTTATATCTCCAAAAAATTTTTATAAACTGAGAACGGTCTCAAATCATACTATAATTTCTAATTTTAAAAAACAATAATTAAAGATAATATATCCAAATATGAATAAAAACTCAGTCAAAATTGCAGTTAAAGATAAAACTAGAGAAGATATTATTAATTCTGCAATAAAGGTTATAGCAAAATCTGGAAGAGATGCTGCTTCAATTCTTGAGATTACAAAAGTTGCAAAGGTGGCTAATGGAACTTTTTATTATCATTTTAAGAATAAAGAAGAATTGCTAGATACGATAGGTGAAAAAATTCTTATCGAAATAGTTGACTCATATGAAATAGATTGGTCTTCAGCAAAAGACAATCCAGCAGTATTGTTTGCTCATGCAACAAAAGTGAACTTAATTAAGTGCTCTCAAGACCCCTTATTATTAAAGGTAATAATTGATGCATTTCATATACGTGGTAAAGTTCCTGTGATTTTAAGGGGTTATAACAAGAGCTTGATTGCGCATATAGAATTTGGGATATCAAAGAAAAAATATGATATAAAAATTGATGATAACTTGCTTGCAAATATGCAATCAATCAATCGAAATGCTTTGATAATGATATCTCAAGGAAAAAATATTGATAAAACAATACAGCAGGCTATCGAGGCTAAATTAAGAATATTAGGAATTTCATCTAAAGAGGCAAGAAAAATTTCTATTGACTCATAAAAAAGGGCTATCATAAATATAGCCCTTATCATTTATAAACTTTGCAGTCTAGGGGATACGCAGTTTAAAAATCTTTACTAAATTGAACAGCAATACTTCTGGTTCTATCAAGAATAGAGAATTGTCCAGTCTGATTTGTATAGTTTGTTTGCTGATTCCAATTACTTGTGTATTCGTCTGTTAAGTTTTTACCTAAGATAGAAATCTTCCAATCATCTTTAGAGAATTCAACACGAGCGTCAATTTTACTAAAACCATCCTCTTTACTATTTGGATCATAATCAGTGTTATGCCAGACATCATCTGTCCAGTAAATTGAAATGGATGATTTCCTCATCATTCCATTTGACATTTCGTTCTCAGATGTCAATGAAAATAGACCACTATTATCAGCTGCATATAACAAAGGAAGGCCTGTATAATCACAGCTTGATGTTCCTGCAACTGGAGTTACACCAACAGCACAGGTACCACCAGTATAATCATCATAAGTTGCGTCTAATTTTGTAAAAGATAGATCTGCAATAACTGAATCAGATAGAAGATAGCTAAGCTCTACTTCAAAACCTTTATTTGTGCTAGGTACATTTGAGATTGTATTATATGGAGCTCCTCCATCTGGGGGATATATATATGAACTTAACTGATTGCCATCATATTTTGAATTAAAATAATTCATACTAGCTTTCATTTTTTCATTACTTGTTTTATATCCGATTTCATATGCATCTACTCCTTCAGATTCATAAGCACCATTATTTGCTAGAGCAGTTCCTAGTGCTTCATAACCTCCGGCTTTAAAACCATCAGAGTAAGTAGCATAAAACATAGAATTCTCATCTTTAAAATATTGCAGCATTAATGATGGAGTTGTTGCACTTTCTGAGTATGAATTTGCTTGAAGTGTTCCATCAGCAATTGATCCCTTATGAGTAAATTTAATATTAAAATCATCAAATGTATAACCAGTTCCATTTATACCCAATGTTGTAGTTGTTCTAATATAATCTTTTTCTACATCAGTGTGCCTCACACCTGCTGTAAGATGAAGTTTTTCTGATATGTAAAATGTTCTAGTTGCAAAAATCGACATTGTTGTGTCATCAATTTCCATTGGTCTTATTAAGGCTAGGTTTGCTGTACCAATTCCAAGGGAAGCACCCCATTCAGCAACGTAGTACCTTCCAATATTCATAGTATTTGCTGTTTCAGTATTTTGATAGTAAAAACCTATCATCCATTGACCGTTATCAGTCGCCTCACTTGTTAATCTTAGTTCTTGTGAAAACTGTTCTGATGTTTCGTCATGAAGCCAATGAAAGAAATCTCTAGAACTGTAATCAGATTCACCTGGTATTTCAGCATCAATTTTCTGATTTGAAGTAATTGATGTTAATTCACCCATTCCTATTGTTTTCTTAATTTCAAGTACAATAGAGTCTGAATCTAAGTGACCAAACGCGCCCTCTGAGCCACTATATCTATCATCAAACAAACCTTCAAAATCAGGAGCACCTAAACCAAGTTTACATGTGCTAATTATGAAAGTGATATCAGCACCACTTCCATCTGCCAGACAATTAGTTTGCTGCCAACCCATTCCAGAGGAAGTATCCAATCTCCCAAGGTCAATTTTAAGCTTGGCCTCCATATCATCACTTGAATCCCAAACCAAAGTTGTTCTCATATTAAAACCATCTTTATTAGGATAGTTATCTCCAGCAGGATTTGTGTTCTTTAACCATCCATCCATTTCATGATATTGAAATGCAAATCTTGCTTTTAAGCCATCAGAAACTCTTCCACTTCTAATTGCAGCAATAGTTTTTTCACCATGACTTCCAAAAGTAGCTGAAATACTAGACTCACTTTCATCTGTTGGAACTTTGGTTATAAAACTTAAAGCTCCACCAATAGCATTATTTCCAAAATAAGTTGTTTGTGGACCTTTTAATATTTCAACTCTCTCCATATCAAGTAAAACACCAGCAGTAGTCCAAGATCTTCCTTGATAGACACCATCTACAAATTGACCAACTGACTGGTCAAATGACTGATTTGGTCCAGCCCCAACACCACGCATATAGACTTTGTTACTAAAAGTGCCTTTACTAATATTTATTCCAGGTGTTCTATCTGAAATATCAAACATCGTCATGATATTATTTTCAGCCATGATTTCACCTGTAAGAATATCAATTGAGATAGGTGTATCTAGTTCACTTTGTTCTTTTAAAGTTGCAGTAACCACAACTTCTTCAATAGATTGTTGAGCATTTATAGTTGTAAAACTAAACATTAACGCTAAAGACATTAATCCATTAAAGAAATAGCTTTTATTTATCTTCATTTTTCCCCCCAAGAGAAATTTTTTATAATAATATATTTTTAATATTATTCTGATTGAGACATAGCTTAACTCTGAGACATATCTCAGTTTTAAAGGTATACTTTCATGAACTTTATGTCAACAAAAAACTGAGAAATGTCTCAAATAATTAAATCTTATAAAAAGTTTCTTATTGGCAATTTTTTTAATATTCCTGTTTGGGTGCTAAGAATAATTTTTCCTCAAGTCAGGACTAAGATAAGAGAATCTAAAATTGATTTTCAATCGTATGCTTTTATAAAGTTAAATCCAAAAAGCACTCTACATACAATTAAAGAAAAAGATTTACCAAAAATTAGAAAGGTAATAGAGCACAATAAGATAACTAGCAAGCTATCTGTAAAATCTAAAGACTTAGTTGAAACAAAAGATCACTCTATATTTATAAAACATAAAAATGATCAAATGTTGCTAAGAGAATATATACCTAAGAATATAGGCTCAGACAAAATAATTTTATTTTTTCATGGCGGAGGCTGGACCATTGATTCGGTCAATACTTATGATGATATGGTTAAATATTTCTCTGATTATTTAAATATAAAAATATTTTCATTTGAATACAGTCTATCTCCTGAGGAAAAGTTTCCAAATGCTTTAAAGGAGGCTGAAGAAATATATAAGTGGCTTATTAATAGTGGAACTCCATCAAACAAAATCAGCCTATCTGGTGACAGTGCTGGCGCTCATATGGTTGCATCCTTATCTTATAAATTAGCTAAACAGGGTTCAGAAATGCCTAACAGCTTATTGATGATATATCCTCCTTGTGATCCACAATTTAAATCTGAGTCAATAAACCTTTTTAAGGATGAATATTTTTTATTACATTCTGACTTATCTTGGTTTTGGAATAAATTTAGAAAAAATCAGACCGATGAAGATAACCCAATGTTTAATCTTTTAAAATTTGACTTAACCATAGCATTTCCACCTACTATTTTAGTAACCGGAGGCTTTGATCCTATATGTGATGAAGGGACACAATACGCAAACCTATTAAAAAAACAAGGAACAAATATTAAAATATTAAATTATCCTACTTTATTTCATAACTTTGCATTCATGACAAAGTTACATACTGCTAGAAAGGCTGTTAATAATTTTTTAGATGAATATAAAAAGATAGTCTAAAATAGTCATTAATTTAATATGATTAAAATATACGCAACTGAAAATTCTAGAGCTGTCCGGCCTATATGGACTGCTGAGGAAATGGGTTTGGAGTACGATTTAATTATGATGCCGTTTCCTCCAAGAGTTTTTATGAAAGAGTACTTAGATATAAATATTCTTGGGACCATACCATTTATGATTGACGGGAATATTGAAATGACTGAGTCAGTTGCAATTTGTCAATATTTAGTTGAAAAATATGGACCAACTGATCTTCAAGTCAAGCCAAATGAAAAAGATTATCCAGTATATTTAAATTGGCTATTCCATTCTGATGCAACATTAACATTTCCACAAACAGTGGTCCTAAGATATAAGTTTCAGGAACCTGGTGTTGCAGATGCTGCAGTTGAAGGTTATAGCAAGTGGTTTGTTTCAAGGTTAAAGCTTTTAGAAAAATCTTTAGATGGTAAAGATTATTTATGCTCAGATCGTTTTACATTAGCAGATATATGTGTAAGTTATGCAATAAATTTAGCTTCAGTTCTAGATATCAAGCAAGCCTTCAAACCAAATATTACTAGATGGAGTGAGAATTTATTTTCAAGACCAGCTTTTATTAAAAGTAAAGATTATAGATATGAGCCAAATGAATAGATTAATTGTAAATATTTTCATTATTTTTTTAGCTATTAATTTGCATGCTAATACAACAAATCATATACAAACCATATATTTAGGATCTGGATGCTTTTGGGGGGCTGAAAAAGGTTATGAAAGCTTGAAGGGGGTTATCGATGCAGAGTCTGGTTATGCAAATGGATATGGAGTTAAACCTAATTACAGGTCAATAATTCAATTTAAAAACAAATACAATGAAAATAATTTTGCTGAGGTTGTGAAAGTTACATTCAATAGCAATGCAATAACTTTAGAAGAGATTTTGAAACATTTTTTTGAAAACCATGACCCAACTCAACACAACAGACAAGGTAATGATGTTGGAACTCAATATAGATCAACAATTCTTTTTGAAAACAAATCTCAAAAAAATCTCGCAATCAAAATAATGGATATTTATCAAGATTTATTAAATGCTGCAGGATATGGAAAATTAAAAACAAAACTCGAACCGTTAGATAATTTTTATCTTGCAGAAGATTACCATCAAGATTATTTAAAAAAGAATCCAAATGGATATTGCCCAGATCTTTCTACAGGCATTGTTTTTAATCAATCAGAAAAAGATTTTCATGACAATACAAGCTTACTTTCTGGAAAACATATTTTAATTTTAGATTCACAAGACTATTGTCCTTACTGTGAGAAACTTAAAAATGATGTAACAGATAAATATAAGGGTAGTATTCCTCTAACATATCGATCCTCAGATCAGCTTCATGGATTAAGTATTGAATCCCCAACCTGGGCAACACCTTCTCTAATTTTATTAGAAGATGGAAAAGAAATTTTTAGTTATCAGGGATATATTGAATCTAAAGATTTTTATAAAATTTTAGGTAGGTTTAAATTAGGCAATACTGAGGCATATGATGTTGCTTTTAATAAAGGAACTGATTCAAGATTTTGTAAAGAATATGAAATTTTTAAGAATACTCCCGAAGGAGTTTTTATAGACAAGTTAAGCGGAGAACCTTTATTTGATACTAAAGATAGATTTGTATCTCGCTCAGGTTGGCTTTCTTTTACTAAACCAGTAGATGGCTCTGTATATGAATTGCCCGATAATAGTTTTGGAATGAGAAGAACGGAAATTAGATCTGTCTCATCAGATATTCACCTAGGTCATGTTTTTGATGATGGTCCAAATGGAATGCCAAGATACTGTATTAATGCAACAGTTTTAGAATTTAAAGCTAGAAAGCAAACTATTTAATAAGTAATTCCATACCCATATTCATAAGTTGGGTTAATAGAGTCGTCAGGCAAATCCTCTTTTTGATTTAGAACAGATTCCATTGATAAAGGTATTTCAAAAGGAAGTTTCCCGGATGGATTAAATTCTCCAAAAATCCCTTCAAATATAATTTCATCTAAAACTCCAAAGGTACCAATAAGGGCAGATGAATGATTTTTAATATCTTCTAAGATTGCAGGTCTATTTAAATCTACAACGATAACCAAATCTTGAATTTGAGAATAGTTTTTAATTTTTGATTTTATTTCATCATTAAAATTTAAATCTCCGTTTGGGAACAAAGTACTTAGAAAATTATCGAATAATCTATTTAAACCAGATTGCTGATTACCATTAAAGACAGTATGAATATACATTATGATTACATCAGCATCAGCTGGACTATCAGTTACAGTGCCATATTTTCTAGCAATGTCCTTATTCAGTCCGTCTACAAATATTTTAGTATTTTTTTTAAGAGGTAAAAGTTCCTTATTTTCAAGCAAAACTATAGATTTTCTTTGTGCCTCAAGTCCTGCTTCAACATTTTCTTTAGTATTAACCCTAAATTTAACTTCATTTTCATTTACATAAGGGTTATCAAATAAACCTAATTCAAATTTATTTATTAAAATTCTTTTTACTGATCTATTAATTCTTTCTTCAGAAATCTTATTTTCTGAAACTAGCTTAATAAGATGAGAGGTATCTATTTCACCACCATATTGATCAATACCTGCATTGATAGATTTTTCATATCTTTCCTCAATCGACAGAGAATCTACTCCCCAATGTCTCCCAGTTATTATCCCCCAATCTGAACAAATAACACCTTTAAAGCCGAGTTCTTCTCTTAATAAGTCTGTAAGAATATATTTATTAAATGCCATAGCCACATCATCATTTGTTTGTGAAACAGGTATTCCATAATAAGGCATTATTACTTTAAGATTGTTTTCAATTGCGCTTATAAATGGAATCAAATGATAGTCAAAATTATTACCTGGATATATTTGATTTCTACCACTAAATAAATGTGGATCGAGCCCATTTTCCTGCGGACCGCCTCCTGGAAAGTGTTTTACCATCGTATGCACACTTTGATTATTAATTTCATTACCCTGAAATCCATTCATATAAGCTAATGTCATCTTATTTGACAAGTCTGCATTAGAACCAAAAGTTCCAAAGTTTCGAGCCCAGCGTGGCTCTGTTGCTAAATCAGACATTGGATGAAGAGCTGTTCTAATTCCTACTGCAAGATATTCTTGTTTTGCAATTTCACCAAAATTTTTAACGATTGAAGGATTATTTGTTGCTGCAAATCCTAGTTGAGAAGGCCATTTTGAAAAACCATCAACTGAAAAAGAAGCAACTCCTCCTCCTTTTGGAACTTCATGAATAGGATCAGAGCTTATAGTTATTGGAATTCCCAATCTTGTTCTTGAGGCTATCCTTTGAAATTTATTTATTTTGATAGCTAGTTCCTCAGGACTAGGATTTCCGTAAAGATTAAAATGAGAGATGTTTTTAAAAAGAATTTGTGATTCGGGTAGCTTACGACCTCTTATTAATACCTCATAAATAAACATTGGTAAATCAGCATTAAGAGTGAAGGGTGGATGAAACATTTGACCAACCTTTTCTTCTAAATACATTTGGTTAATAAGATCATCAGCTCTAATATTTGAATTAAGCCTATGATCCTCATATATGTCTAACTTATTATTTTTATTTAAATCACGAAAAATTTTCTCATCAATATTTAACATATTAACTTCGTCATAAAGAGAGTTTTTTATTCTTATTTTCTCTGCAGGCTTAATAGTATTAAAAACAACCCATACCATACATACTATTAATAGAAATAAAAAAATTGCTAAAGATTTTTTTAAAAAGGTAGAGATGTTCAACAATTGAATTTAATCCATTTTTTAATTAATCATCAAAGAACCCGTTGATTCTTTCATATGATTCTATAAATTCTTCCTTAAATTTTTGGACTGTTTGACCTGCACTTATAGTTTCATCTACCAGTCCTATGCCTTGTCCAACCCAGTATGTTTCAAGCTGTTTTGCGCCTTCGTGACCAATAGCGGCTTGATCTGCTACCTTTTTAAGAGCAGGCTCACTAACCATTGTTTGCAGAGGCATTGGTAATGGCTCAGGGGCATCTTTATCCTCCCAAGCTTCTACCCATGGCGATGTAAGTTGTCTTGAGTGTTTGCCAGTTCTACTTTTTGATCTAACAGTATGGCTGGATGAGGCTGCAACTAGTTTCTCTTTTATATTGTCAGAAGTTTCTGCTTCTGTTGTTGGTAAGAAAACTGAAGCACACCATGCACCGTCTGCTCCCATAGCCATAACCCCAGCCATTTGCTCACCAGTACAAATTCCACCAGCGGCTAAAATAGGTACATTGCCATAAGGCTTTAGAGCTCTTCTGACCTCGGGAACAAGAACCATAGTGGACACACTTCCACAATGACCTCCACCTTCTGTTCCTGAGACAACAATAATATCTACTCCAGCTTCTGCTTGTTTAACTGCATGTTGTTTTGCTCCAACGAGTGCTGCAACTGGAACATTATTTTCCTTGCCCATATCTAACATCCATTTTGGTGGAACACCCAAAGCATTAGCAACAAGACTAATTGGATGCGAAAAAGCAACTTTTAAGACTTCCTTAGCACCATCAAGGCCTGCGCCCAAAACTTGATTTGAATTTTGTTCTGCTCTTACAGATTCTGAATCGCCCCTTAGATCTGAGGAATCAATATCATGTTGCTCAAGAATATCTGCTCTAAACTCTCTATGCTCTTGAGGAATCATAGCTCTAAGGTCATCTGTAGTAAGGTTTTCACCTTTACCAACATAAGAATTAGGAACTAATACATCCACCCCATAAGGCATCCCATTTACATTTTCATCGATCCAAGATAATTCTATCTCAAGTTTTTCAGGAGTAAGACCTACCGCTCCAAGAACTCCCATTCCACCTGCCTTAGAGACTGCAGCAACAACATCCCTACAATGACTAAATGCAACCAAAGGAAATTCAATATCTAATAATTCGCATATCTGTGATTTCATAATTACCCCCTAGACTAAGTACCTTATAGTTTATATTACTTACTTTAAATTGAGAATGAATTAAAATAGGGCACTATGATAAATTTTACAGTTCCTGATATTTGTGATCAAAATGATGATATCCAAATTGGAGAATTATTTTTAAGTTCTTTCGGAGCGATAAATAAATTTTGTGGTGAAATTCATACTGCAAAATGCGAACATTCTAATAGTGTTGTAAAAGAATTAGTTCAAAATGATGGAGAAGGAAAAGTTTTATGCATAAATCATACTGGATCAGAATTATGCTCAATGGTGGGAGATCAAATTGCACAAACAGCATTCGAAAATAATTGGAATGGCATTATCACTAATGGTTTTATAAGAGATATCGAAGTCATTCAAAATATTAATATAGGTTTGTATGCATTAGGTACTTATCCAAAAAAAACTGATAAATTAAAAGGAATTGGAGAAAAGGATGTACCTATACAACTTGGTAATGTGGATATAAATCCAGGTTATTGGATTTATATAGATACTAATGGTTGGGTTGTTGCTTCAAAGAAATTAGAACTTTAATTTTTCAATATCAATATCTTTTTGAATCCAGATTGTTTCAATCCATTCCTTAAAATCCTCTCTATACTGTTTATCATTTGAATAATTTTTTCCTTTGAGTTTTTCAGGAATATCATATTTTTTTACCAAAATTTTGACATTTTTCATTTCACCGGTAAGAAAAGACCACCCATCTCTTTTATTGCTTTGGTAAACAACAGAATAATCTATCAAGGTATCAATATTTTGAATTGCAGATAATGCTGTAGCCATTCCACCTACCTTAGGAATTAGTAAATTTTTGTATGGTGAGCCTTGATCTTTATGTTTCTCTTTTGTGAATCTTGTTCCCTCAGCGTAACTAAAAATAGTGGATGGGCATCTAAGAAATCTTTTACATGACTTTATTGTATTATCGTAATCTTTTTTTATAAGAGATGGATCTTTCTCAATCGCTCTTTTTGAATGTCTATTTACAAAAGGCATATTAAGCGTTTTATTCGCAAGAAATACATACGGAATCCACCATAATTCTTTTTTCATAAAAAATTTTAGTAATGGTATTCTGTAATTTGCTGAAACTAAAAGTACAAAAATATCAGCCCAAGATTGATGATTTGACATAGCCATATACCATTTTGTTCTATCAAAATTTCTATCATCACTAATTATTTGTATGGTATTTCCATGCATCAATAACATAATAAGTTTTATACCATATACAGTTAGGTCTCCAATAAAATTAGAAAATTTAGCAAGAGAAATTTTAAAAGCTTTTATTGGGATGATAGCTCTAGGAATATTTACAATAGCCAAAGTACCAAAACCAATTGTTAGTTCAACAATAATTAAAATAAAAGTTATCAAGCCTATCAAGCTCGATTTAATAATATTCATTCTGCTATAAATGTTTTTCTAAAATCCACTAAGATTTGCATATCTTTCAGTATGATATTTTGAGCTACCAAATATTTGTTCTGCAACTCTTGCCCTTTTAAGGAAGAAACCAATATCATACTCATCTGTTACACCAATACCTCCATGCATTTGAACAGCCTCATTAGAAACTAAATGCAGGGTTTCTCCAGCCACAGTTTTTGCTAAACTTGATAATCTCTGTAACTCGTTAGATCCCTCATCTGCAGCTTTCATGGCACCCATAACTGAAGATTTTGTAAGTTCTATTTCACAAAACATTTCTGCAGCCCTGTGTTGAAGTGCTTGAAATGAACCAATAAGCACTCCAAACTGTTTTCTTTGTTTTAAATAATCTAATGTCATCTCAAAGGCAGCCTCTGCATTTCCTAACATCTCTGAAGCCATAGCAATCCTTCCAATATCAAGAATATCTTCAACTGTTTCTCCTCCTGTTTCAAGATCACCTAAGATGTTAGAATCAGGAATTTCTACTTCACTAAAATTTATATTTGCATAATTTCTTGAATCCGCCATGTCGAGCTTTATTTTATCTATTCCTTTAGAATCAGAATTAACTAAAAAAAGTGTTAGTCCTGCCATATCACCCTTATTTCCAGAAGTTCTTGCTAATAAAATTATTAAATCAGCACTCGCACCATCAATCACAAAAGTTTTCTTACCATTAACAATAAAGTTGGAACCTTCTTTTTTTGCAATAATTTCTGTATTAGCTGGATTATGATGACTTGATTCATCTATAGCTAGAGATGTAGTTAATTCTCCATTTACAATTTTTGGAAGGTACTTTTGCTTTTGTTCTTCAGTTCCAAAATTTGTAATCGAGTATGCGCCTATTACTCCGGTAGCAAATAAAGGAGAGGGCGTAAGTGTTTTAGCGCATTCATTTAAAATCACACTTATACCAGTTATGCCAAAATCAGAACCCCCATACTCTTCAGGAATTAAGATGCCTGGCCATCCTAGTTTAGTCATTTCATTCCACAGATCTTGATCCCATAGAAGTGGGTCATTATGATCTCTAAGTGATCTAAAATGAGTTATTGGAGACCTTTCATCGGCAAAACTTTTTGCAGTGTCTTTTAAAAATTGCTCCTCTTCAGTTAAAACTAATTTCATTATATTATTGCGTTGGAAGACCAAGAACTCTTTTAGATATTACATTCAATTGAACTTCAGAAGTGCCTCCTTCAATAGAATTTCCCTTTGTTCTTAGCCAAGCTCTAGTTAAATTTTTATCATTTTCATCAAATTCATCACCATCCCATGCCAAACCATCAACACCAGAAGCAGCGACCATCAATTCATGTCTTTTTTTATTATGTTCTGTTCCATATAATTTAAACATAGAGGCTGTAGCGCTAGCTTTTCCACCCTCATCTCCAGCTCTTTTCAAGGTTAACCCAAATGCATGTTCTTTAATTTTGTGAGAAGCAATTTCAGATCTATAAAATGAATTTTTAATTTTTCCGTTCTCTTCACCTAGACGTTTTTTAGCTATCGAAACAACATCTCTTCCACTTCCAGCTCCAGCGACGGCTCCAGCTAGACCAAAATTAGATATAAATGCTCTTTCATGTTGAAGAAGTTTTTTTGCTATTGTCCAACCCGCATTAAGCTCACCAATTAGGTTGCCTTTAGGGACTTCTACATCATCAAAAAAGGTCTCACAAAAAGGTGATTTACCTGAAATTAAAGTTATTGGCTTTGTGGTCACTCCTTTAGTTTCCATGTCAATTAATAGGAAGCTAATTCCATCGTGCTTTGGTTCCTTTGGTCCTGTTCTGACTAATGCAAAAATCCAGTCAGCTTTATCAGCATATGATGTCCAAACTTTTTGCCCATTAACAAGAAATGTATCACCAGTGTCTTCAGCTTTTGTTGCCAAGCTTGCAAGATCTGAACCTGATCCTGGCTCAGAATAACCCTGACACCACCTTATCTCTCCTTTAATTATTTTTGGAAGATGTTCCTTTTTTTGCTCTTCGGTACCATACTCTAGCAAAACAGGAGCAAGCATCCAGATTCCAAAACTTAGTAATGGTGATTTTGCTCCAATAACAAACATTTCTTCATTTAATACTTTAACCTCTTCTTTGGTTAGTCCTCCGCCACCATATTCTTTTGGAACCGTAGGCATTGTCCAACCTTTTTCACCCATTCTATCTAACCAAATTTTAGATTCTGGATTTTTATATTTAGCATTTCTTCCTCCCCATACCTCATCAACAGGAATGGTGGGATCAGCACCACTGCGCATAGATGGTGGACAATTTTTATCAAGCCAATTTTTAGTATCTTCACGAAATTTATCTAAATCATTCATATTTAATGTAGTTTTATTATTTTTCTCGAATATTATATGCACATATTTACTTTTTTCGAGTATTGTGTAAAAAATTAAGCCTATTAATACTAACTTTTAATAAGAGTATAATTAAGATTATGTTTAAAAATATTGGAATTTTTATAAAAAAAAGCATCATTCAAGACTTTGAAGATAAAACCCTTGATGCTTTAATTTCCTCAGTTTCAAAAAATGATATCAATTTATTTATTGATGATTCTTTTAATTTTAAGCATGAAAAAGTAAGCACCTTAAAGTACAAAGATTTTGTAAATAAAGTAGATTTAATAATTGTTTTTGGTGGTGACGGTACTTTATTAAATTCAGCAAGAGAATATCTTGAACATGAAATACCAATATTAGGGGTAAATATGGGAAATGTAGGATTCCTTACAGATATAAAAGTTAATAATTTTGATAATGCTATTCAAGAAATCCTAGATGGAAGCTTTAAAATTGAAGAAAGAAATCTAGTATCAGCAGATTTTGATGGCAATCAAATATATGGCCTAAACGAAGTTGTTATTCACTCTGGTGCATATGCTCAACTAATGAGATACAGATTAAATGTAAATAATAAAGTTGTTTATGAACAAAGATCTGATGGATTAATAATAGCAACACCCACTGGATCAACTGCTTATTCTTTATCAGCAGGAGGCCCAATTATTCATCCTAGTCTCGATGTATGGACAATACTTCCGATGCTACCCCAAAGCTTGTCTTCTAGACCTTTTATAATTTCTTCTGATGAAAATGTCGAGGTAGAATTATTTGAAGGACCCAATGAAAATGCAAAGATTTGTGTTGATGGGCAGGACGATATAGATGTTCCGTATGGAGTTCAGATATCAATATCTAAGATGAAAAAGACATTAAAACTGGTTCATCCTAAAGATAATGACTTTTTTGAGGCCTGCAGAGAAAAACTAGGCTGGAGTTTAAATATTTCAAAAAATTAACTTGAACATATCTAATAATTTACACATACCTATAATATTAATAGCAATTGCGATTGCTGTATTTTCTAATTTTGGCTCTACTGTAGCAGTAATAGAGCATTTTACTTTTACTAAGATTAGTATTTCTAGTAGTGGATTTTTATATACATCCTCTTTAGATCAAACATTTTTTGAAGAAAATCAATGGTGGAGATTGATAAGCCCAATTTTTATTCATTTTTCAGTTGCTCATTTAGCTTTTAATTGTTTGTGGATTTATGTTTTAGGTGAAAAGATAGAGAAGGCTGATAGCAAGAGAATTTTTATGTCAGTTATTATTATCTCATCAATTTGCAGTAACTTTTTACAATATTACTGGACCAGTTCAAGTTTATTTGGAGGACTTTCAGGAGTTATTTATGGACTATTAGGTTTTTGTATGATTCTTGAGATGGAATCTAAATATGATAGATATGGACTTCCTCCCGCATTATATTTATTTATGATTGCTTGGTTGATATTAGGATTTATTGGAGTGCTTGACCTTTTTGGTTTTGGCAAAGTTGCAAATTTTGCTCATTTGGGTGGTTTAGTTTCAGGAATTATGTTTGCTATGATATATAAAAACTTTATGAAGAAATTTTATTAATATGATTAAAAAAGCAGTACTTCCTGTTGCAGGGTTTGGTACGAGATTCCTACCTGCTTCAAAATCAATTCCAAAAGAAATGCTTCCTATTATAGACAAACCTCTTGTTCAATATGCTGTAGAGGAGGCAATCAATATTGGAGTCGATGAAATTATTTTTATTATTAGTCCAGAAAAATATTCTATAAGGAAGCACTTTGAAAAGAATGAAATATTTGAGTCTAGATTAAAAAATTCAGATAAGACTGAAATGATTAGTAAATTAAATCCTGAAATTTTTAGTGAGATAAAATTTCACTACATTGATCAAGAAGAACAAAATGGTCTAGGTCATGCAATTCTTCAAGCGGAAAAAGTTATAGGAGATAACTCATTCGCAGTCTTGCTACCTGATGATTTATTTTTTTCTGAAGAATCTTGTTTAGATCAATTATTGAATTCTTATAAAAAAACTAACTCATCTGTAATCGCCGTAAATAAAGTTAACAAAGAAGATATTCATAAATATGGAGTCATAAAACCTGGAGATATAAAAAATAATTTGATACAAATTGAAGATATAGTTGAAAAACCATCTTATGAAAATGCTCCTTCAGATATAGCAGTTTGTGGAAGATATATTTTTAAACCATCCATTTTCAAATTTCTACATTTAACTAATTTTGATAATTCAGGAGAAATTCAACTTACTGATGCCATTAAAGTACTTTTAAAAGAAGAGAAGGTGCATGCAAGAATTTATGAGGGAGAAAAATATGATTGTGGTAGTAAAAAGGGATTTGTTCATGCTACCATTGCTCTCGCTTTAAGAGATGAATCCATTAGCAAGGATATAAAAGAAATTATAAAGGAAATTATTTGAATTTTTTTCTTAAACTTTTTAAGTTATTATCGCCTGAATTAGCTCATTCTTTTTCCTTAAACTCATTAAAACTTCTTCATAAACTTAATATCCTAAGACTTTTTTTTAAAAAAAATTATAAAGATGAAAATGTAATATTTTTAGGGATGCATTTCAAAAATAGACTAGGAACAGCTGCAGGCCTTGATAAAAATGGAGATTACATTGATGCTCTTGGAGATCTTGGGTTTGGATTCCTAGAGGTTGGAACAGTAACTCCACTTGCACAGTCAGGCAATCCAAAACCAAGAGTTTTTCGAAATTATAGAGAAAATTCTATTATTAATAGACTTGGGTTTAATAATAAAGGCGTTGATTATTTAGTAAGTAATTTAAAAAAGAAAACTTATAAAGGAGTATTGGGAGTTAATATTGGCGCTAATAAGGATTCTATTGGCAATCAAAGAATTAATGATTATTTAGTTTGCCTAGAAAAGGTAAATAAATACGCTGATTACATCACTATCAATATATCTTCTCCAAATACACCAAATTTAAGAGACTTGCATGACAGTGAAAACTTATCTATTTTAATCAATGCTATTGATAAAAGCATTAAAGACTTAGATATAAGCAAACCTGTTTTCTTAAAGATTTCTCCAGATGAATCAGATGAAACTATCAGTAATATAATTACGCATGTTGAAAATTCTTCATTTTCTGGAATTATTGCTACCAATACAACTATTGATAAATCAATGCTTGTAAATGAAGAAATTAAACTAATTGATGGCGGTATTTCTGGAGAGCCATTAATGAATAAATCTACTGAAAAGCTTTCATACATAAGATCAAAGTCCAAAGATATAAAGTTGATCGGGGTTGGAGGCGTATTATCAAAAGAAGACTATGATAAAAAAATTAATGCTGGCGCAAGCTTAGTTCAGGTCTATACAGGATTCATTATTCAAGGACCAAAGTTAATAAATAATATTTTAAATAATTAATATGGAATATATTGTTTTTTTTACTGCAATATTGGTCTTAGTAGGTTCTATATCTCTTGCAATGCCATCCAAATCTTCTAGAAAAATTTCAAAAGTAAGATTGGAAGCAAAACTCTTAGGTTGCAAGATTTCTTCAACTTTATATGGAAACAACAAGTTTAAAAATCAAAGTTCTATTTCTGCAAGTTATCAAATAAAAAATGAGACAAATCTAAAAGATGCACATTTTATTAGAGACAAAGAACAATTAATCTTGTATTCTCCTGTCAAATTAAAGTATTCAGATAGCTTTGATAGTATAAAAAATAATCTAGAAGATGCTTCTGACAGTTTAATTGAGATTATTTTTACAAAATCTTTGATATTGTTTTTATGGAATGAAAAAAATGGTATTGAGGATTTGAGAGTAATACTAAAGAATCTCAATAAAATAAATTATTTTTAAATATATCTTGCATATTAGACCCGTTTAATGATATTCATAAAAAAGGAAGTACTTAAAATATGTCAAAATCATTAGTAATAGTTGAATCTCCAGCAAAAGCTAAAACCATTTCAAAATATCTTGGATCTGAATATATTGTTGAATCAAGTGTTGGTCATATAAGAGATCTTCCAAAGAAAGCATCATCAAATTCTAAGAGATCATCAATTCCTAAAGATATTTCTCCCGAAGAAAAGTTAAGACTTAAAACTATCAATGATAGAAATAGATTAATAAGAAGAATGGGCATAGATCCAGATAATGGCTGGGTTGCAGACTGGCAAATAATTCCCGAAAAAGAAAAAGTAATAAAGTCATTAAAAAAAGCAGCCAAGGGTGTGGATCACATATACCTTGCTACTGACCTTGATCGTGAAGGTGAGGCAATAGCCTGGCATCTTAAAGAGGCACTTGGACCTGAAAAATATGAATATTCTAGAGTAAGGTTCAATCAAATAACAAAATCATCAATAATTGAGTCATTTAATGATCCAAAAGAAATAGATATAGATTTGGTTAAAGCATATAGAGCTAGACGATTTTTGGATAAGGTAATAGGTTTTGAACTATCCCCACTATTATGGAAAAAAATTGCCAGAGGTCTTTCTGCTGGAAGAGTTCAATCCGTTGCCTTAAGAGTATTAGATGAAAGAGAAAGATTGATACAGGAATTTATACCTGAAGAATTTTGGGAAGTATCTATGACCTTAAATAAAAATGAATTAAGCATTCCATTTTATTTAAATAGAAAAAAATCTGAACCTTTATTGAAAGAAGAAGAAGCCAAAAAGATAGAGGCGCTAATTAAGAGTTCGGTTCTCTCGATACACGAAATAATAAAAAAACCAGTTAAAACTAAACCAAAAGCTCCGTTCATAACATCTACACTTCAACAAGCTGCAAGTACTAGATTAAGTTTTAATGTAAAAAGAACCATGAGAGTTGCTCAGAAACTTTACGAGGCTGGTCATATAACCTATATGAGAACCGATGCTCCAAGTTTAAGTAAAGAATCAATTCAAGATGCTAGAAATTTTATAGGTGAGAGAATTGGTGAAAAGTATTTGACGAATGCTCCAAGAATTTATTCAGGTTCTGAAAATGCTCAAGAGGCACATGAAGCTATAAGGCCAACAAATGCATATCTGACGGCAGATGATCTTATGAATCAAACTGAAGAAGAGAAAAGACTTTACAAATTAATCTGGCAGCAATACATAGCCAGTCAAATGCCAGATGCTGAATATTTATCAACATCAGTAAAAATAAATGTTGGTGAGTACACTTTTTCTGCAAAGGGTAGAGAGGTTGTTTTTGATGGTTATACAAAGATTTATGAATCTATGAAGTCAGACAATGATGATATTTTACCAGCCCTAGAAGAAGGAGAGGTCCTAAGTCTTAATGAATCAAAGCTTGATCAGAAATTTACAAAACCACCATCAAGATATTCTGAAGCTGCGCTCGTCAAAGAATTAGAAAAAAAAGGTATTGGCAGACCATCAACGTATGCAAATATTATTTCTACTATCCAGGATAGAGGATATGTTGAAATTCAGAACAGAAGATTTTTTGTTAAAAAAATTGGCCATATCGTTGCTGAAAGATTAATCGAAAGTTTTGACGATATTATGGATTATGAATTTACTGCTAATTTAGAAAATAATTTAGATAAAGTAGCTACCGGAGATCTTAATTGGAAAAATGTTTTAGATGAATTTTATGAAGCCTTTCAAAAAGATTTAGTTTCAGCTTCTAATGATGATGCGGGAATGAGGCCTGGAAATATTCCTACAGAAACCAATATTAGTTGTACATGTGGAAAAAATAATATGGTAATACGAAATTCTTCGAATGGTGTTTTTTTAGGGTGTTCTGGATATCAAAATGCTGGCGATGAAAAATGTAAAAAAACCCTTAATTTAATTTCAGGTGATGAGGCGGTTAGTGTTGATGATACAGAAGAAGCTGAAAACTTATTAATTAAGAAAAGATGCCCAAAGTGCAGTACCAGCATGGATAACTATCTTATAGATGAAAATAGAAAGCTTCATGTTTGTGGAAAAAATCCTGATTGTGACGGACATCTGATTGAGGAAGGTCAATTTAAAATTAGAGGATATGATGGCCCGACATTAGAGTGTCATAAGTGTGGAGCTGATATGCAGCTCAAAACTGGAAGGTTTGGAAAATATTTTGGATGTTTGAATGATAATTGTGGAGCAACAAGAGCATTGCAAAGAAATGGCGAACCTAAACCATTAACAATGGAACCAATCGAGCTACCTGATTTAAAATGTGTAAAATGTGAAGATCATTATTTGCTTAGAGATAGTATGAAAGGTCTATTTTTAGCAGCAAGCCAATATCCTAAAAACAGAGAAACTAGAGCCCCAAGGGTGGATGAAATTAAAGACTTAAAAGAGCAATTTATAAATGCATGCAGATTTTTACCTGACAAAGATAAGCATTTATATTTATTGAGTGCGCCTGAAAAAGATAAAGATAATAATCCATATATTGTTAGATATAATCGAACAGATGATACTCATTATGTTGCGTCTGAAAAAGATGGTAAGAAAACTAAATGGACAGCAACATTCACAAATGGTGAGTGGGTTCAAAATCTAAAAAGTTAGTGAAAAATAGGGAGCTTTCTAATCTTTATCTTGATATTTCAGAAGAAATTTTAAAAAAACTTAATCAAGATAACAACAATAATAAGCTATTGTTTCTTATGTCTATTGAAAACAGCTTATCTCATCTTGCAGATGATATATTTGATAATTTTAAAAATGATTTAGAGTCGATTGAAAATTTAAATTACAAATACAAATGGAATGAGCTGTCCAACTTAAAAGCTCTAAGAAACATTATTACAAAAGAATTAGACCCAAACGGCCTAATTAACCTAATAGAAACATCAAAAAGTATATTTTTTAGAGAGGATGACAAGAATTTAATAATAACTACTGAAATTAATGACTTGAAAAAATTTAATTTAATATTAGATAAGTACAAAGCATTTAAAGAGTTGCTTCGCAAAACTCTTGATGAGTGTTAAGCTTAAGGAATACATGAAAGAATCTTCAAATTATCTAGAATTAGCCCAATTACCGGACGGAAGCATTGTTTTAAGAAGATCAGATGATCATGATAATCCTATTGTAAAGATAGAATTTTCTAAAGAATCTAAAGACTTTCTTCAAGGTCAAGAACTTGCTGTTGCAAAAGAAATGATAAGAGCTGGCATTGAGAGTGTAAGTGGAAATGTGAGTGATTTAGATGATTTTTTTGATAAACAAAGAGAAAAATTCTCAAAGAAACAAACCACTATTCATTAATTTTTTCTTAATAATCCAACGCTCTTTCCTTCAATATAGAGTTCATCCTGTTCAAGGTTGATAACGATATTTTGAAATTCTTCATTAGCTGGTTCTAATTCAACAATTTTAGGCGATTTTCTTTTGAAGAATTTTACGGTAACCTCATCATCGAGTCTGGCTATAACAATATCACCATTTTTAACATCAGTTGTTTTTTTAACAGCAATAAGATCATCTTCCATAATTCCAGCATCTTTCATGCTAAGCCCTTTAACCTTTAAAAAATAATCAAAATCAGATTCAAAAAATGAATTAGGACAATTTATTGTTCTCTCAACATTTTCTTCAGCCAATGTTGGAGACCCAGCTGCAACAAGACCGATTACAGGATACTCGTTATCATCTATAGGATACTCCTGGTTATTTATTATTGATATTCCTCTAGAAGCTCCGCTTTCAATTGATATAAAACCTTTCTTTTCGAGAGCTCTAAGGTGTGTTTCTGCAGAATTTGGAGACTTAAATCCTAATTCTTTGCAAATATCTGCCCGAGTGGGAGGAAAACCTGTTTTATTTAAGTAAATTTGAATACAATCTAATACTCTTTGTTGTTGTGAGGTTATTTCTTTCATAATAATAAAAATACTGAATATATGTACAGTATAATATAATATATAATTTTTACAAGAAAATATGCAATCAAAGGAATCAAAGTTAATAATTGGAATATCATCGAGAGCTTTATTTAATTTAGATAAAAGTCATGAGATATATGAAAATGAAGGTCTAAAATCTTATCAAAATTATCAAATTGAAAATGAAGATAAAACACTTAAACCTGGAGAAGCATTTAATCTTGTAAAAAAAATCTTAAAGATTAATGATTTGTATGAAAAATCTGATCGTGTTGAGGTCATTCTTTTATCCAGAAATACTTCTGATACTGGACTTAGAATTAGGAATTCTATTGAAGCTCATAATTTAAATATCTCAAGAGCAGCATTTTGTGGAGGGGAAAGCCCTCATCGTTACGTAAAAGATTTTGGGGTACATTTATTTTTATCAAGCAGCATTGAAGACGTAAAGTTGGCGATAGAAAGCAACGTGGCTGCTGCAACAATTATTCCGAGATCAACTGAAAGCAACAAAAAGCCAAACTCTGATATATTAAAAATTGCTTTCGATGGTGACGCTGTTATTTTTTCTGATGAATCAGAAAAAGTTTTTCATGAAAAGGGGCTTGAGGCTTTCATAGAAAATGAGGTTAAATCTGAATCTTTTCTTAAGGAAGGGCCTTTTAAATCATTTCTAGTTGAATTAAACAAAATTCAAAATGACTTTGAAATTAACGAGTGTCCAATAAGAACAGCCCTTGTTACTGCAAGATCGGCGCCATCAGATAAAAGAGTTATCAAGACTTTGCGAGAATGGGGAGTAAGAATTGATGAATCATTATTTTTAGGAGGAATGACAAAAAATAATTTTCTTGAATCTTTTGATGCCGATATCTTTTTTGATGATCAAAAAAAGCATATTATGGGCGCAATTGAGAATACGACTTCAGGTCATGTACCCTATGGAATTAAAAATGAGTAGTTTATGGAAATAGTATGCTTAGATATGGAAGGAACCTTAACCCCAGAAATTTGGGAAAGAGTTGCATTAGACACAGGCATAGAAGAGTTGGGTAAGACTACAAGAGATATCCCTAGTTACGAAGAATTAATGGATATGAGATTACAAATTATGTCTGAAAAAGGAATCAAACTTTCTGATGTTCAAAAGGCAGCAGATTCTCTCGATCTTCTGCCAGGAGCACATGATTTTGTTTCAAACTTAAGAAAAGATTTCCAAGTTGTAATACTTTCAGATACTTTTCACGATATTGCAAAACCATTAATGGAAAAACTAGGGTTTCCTTTTCTACTTTGCCATAATTTAGATATTCAAAATGATGAGATAATCTCATATAAATTGAGACATCCAAAAGCAAAAAAACAAGCCATTCTGTCTTTCCAAGAAATGGGTTATAGATGTTTTGCTGCTGGTGATTCTCATAATGATATTCAAATGTTTGATGTTGCAGAAAAAGGATTTTTCTTAAATGCACCAGATAAAATTTCTTCGAAATATCCTGATATTCAATCTTTTAATGATTATGATCAACTAAGGAATAAAATTATAGATAATTCTATATTTGTAAAATGAGCGAAGAACTTAAGTTAGAAAATTATATTAGACCTGAATTAGAACTTCCTAATGATGAGAAAGAACTCTTACTTCATAGCTGCTGTGCACCATGTTCTGGAGAGATTATAGAAGCATTAGCAGTATCAAATATCAAAACGACAGTTTATTTTTACAATCCAAATATACATCCAGTTGATGAATATGAGATAAGAAAAGATGAAAATAGGAGGTTTTGTGACAAAGTTGGATTTGAATGCATTGATGGAGATTATGATAAAGATAATTGGTTTGAGAGAATCAAAGGCTTGGAGGATGAACCTGAAAGAGGGAAACGATGCACAAAATGTTTTGATATGAGATTTGAAAGGTCAGCATTATTTGCACATGAAAATAGTTTTAATATTTTTGCAACTACTCTTGGGATTTCAAGATGGAAAGATATGAATCAAATTAATGAATCAGGAACAAGGTCAGCATCAAGATATGAAAATATTTCGTTTTGGGATTTTAATTGGAGAAAGCAAGGAGGTTCCTCAAGAATGATAGAGATTTCAAAAAGGGAACATTTTTATCAACAAGAATATTGTGGATGTGTTTATAGTTTAAGAGATACCAATAGATGGAGAAGAAAAAACAATAAAGATAGAATTATTAGAGGAGTTAAATTTTATTAAGAATGGCATCAGCTGGACACCAATTTAGAGAAGCAATAAAAAAAAATGATCCGCTTATTATCCCTGGAGCTATAAACGCATACTCAGCTAAGCTTGCTGAAAAAGCTGGACATAAAGCAGTTTATTTATCTGGAAGCGGAGTTGCTGCAGCTTCATATGGTTTGCCAGATCTTGGTGTTACATCAATGAAGGATGTTCTTATAGATGCCCAGAGGATAACTAACGCAACCTCTTTACCTTTATTAGTAGATATTGATACTGGCTGGGGTGACTCAAATAGTATTTCTAAAACTATAAAAGAATTTTCAAGTGCAGGTTGCGCTGCTGTTCATATAGAAGATCAAGTTTTTGATAAGAGATGTGGACATAGACCAAATAAGCAAATTGTTTCTATTCCTGAAATGAAAGATAGATTAAAAACTGCATTAGATGCAAGAATAGATGATTCTTTCTTTATTATGGCAAGAACAGATGCGCTTGCATCCGAAGGTATGAATGGTGCAATCGAAAGGTGTGGGGAATATATAGAGGAGGGTGCAGACGGAATATTTTTAGAAGCAGTTATCTCTATAGATCAATACAAAGAATTTAAGAAGAATTTTTCAGTACCTCTTTTAGCAAATATTACAGAATTTGGTAAAACACCTTTATTTACTCAATCAGAATTAAATGAAGCAGGAGTGAATATGGTTTTATATCCATTAACAGCTTTCAGAGCAATGAGTCAATCAGCTGAGAATGTTTATAATTCAGTTATCAAAGATGGGACACAGGAGTCTCTATTAGATATAATGCAAACCCGAGAAGAGTTATACGAAGTGTTAGATTATTACAATTTTGAGAAAGAACTTGATGATAAGCTTTCTAAAGAATAAGGAATAGTAAATGACAAAAAAATTAGAAGGAGCAGGTTTAAGAGGTCAAGTAGCTGGAGAAACCTCTTTATCTACAGTTGGACAAATTGAGGGACTTGCATACAGAGGCCATAAAATTGAAACACTTGCAGAAAAAGCAACTTTTGAAGAAGTGGCTTATCTTTTACTCTACGACAAACTACCTAATCAATCTGAATTGAATGAATATAAATCTTTATTAAAGAGCCTAAGGGACCTCCCAGATTCTTTAAAAGAAGTTCTTCAAAAAATTCCATCAAGCGCTCATCCAATGGATGTAATGAGAACTGGTACTTCAATGTTAGGCAATATAGAACCTGAAGGAGATTTTTCAAATCAACTAAACTCAATCAATAGAATGATAGCAACCATGCCATCGATTGTTACCTATTGGTATAAATACTCACATGAAGGCTTGGATATTGATTTAGTTAACGATGAGGAGACTATGGCAGGACACTTTCTCCATATTCTTCATGGCAAAGAGCCGTCTGATCTTCATAGAAAAGTTATGGACGTATCTTTAATTTTATATGCTGAACATGAATTTAATGCATCAACTTTTACTGCAAGAGTTTGCGCTTCAACTATGTCTGATATTCATTCTTGTGTCGTTGCTGCTATAGGATCTTTAAGAGGGCCTCTGCATGGAGGAGCTAATGAAAAAGCTATGGAGTTGATTGAAAACTGGACTTCAAAAGAAGAAGCTAAATCTAAAATAATTGAAATGCTTGGCAGAAAAGAGAAGATTATGGGATTTGGACATGCAGTGTATTCAATTAAAGATCCAAGAAATGCTGTTATTAAAGAATTTGCAAAAGAACTTTCTGGACTTGCTGATAATGATACTTTATATCAAGTTGCAGAAGAGGTAGAAAAAGTCATGGCAGATGAAAAGAAAATGTTTGCAAATGCAGACTTCTTTCATGCTCCAGCATATTTTTATATGGGCATACCTACCATGCTCTTCACTCCTATATTTGTGATGTCTAGAGTTTCTGGTTGGGCTGCACATTGCATGGAGCAAAGAGCAAACAATAGAATAATTAGACCTAGCGCTGAATACATAGGAGTCGAGTCTTCAGATTGGGTTGATATTTCTGACAGGTCTTAATATATGTCGTCAAATGTTGATCTGAATATCAGACCAGGTTTTGATGGATTAATCTCTGAAATAGCTAATTATGTTTTTAATTATGAAATTAAAACTGATCTAGCATTAGATACAGCTAGAAATTGTCTAATGGATACCATTGGATGTGGTTTGCTTGCACTTCAATTCCCAGCTTGCACTAAAATGCTTGGACCAATTGTAAAAGACACTAAAGTACCATTCGGGGTAAGAGTTCCTGGTACAGATTATGAACTAGATCCAATAAAAGGGGCATTTGATATTGGTTGCATTGTTAGATGGCTTGATTATAACGATACTTGGCTTGCTGCTGAGTGGGGTCATCCATCAGATAATTTAGGAGCAATTTTATCGGTATGTGATTTTGTATCACAACAAAATATTGCTGAGGGCAAAGAACCGTTAACAATGCGAACTGTATTAGAGTCAATGATTATGGCTCATGAGATTCAAGGTGTTTTAGCTCTTGAAAATAGTTTTAACAAAGTAGGTCTTGATCATGTCATATTAGTAAAGGTTGCCTCAACAGCAGTTGCTACAAAATTACTAGGTGGTTCGATTGACCAAATTAAAGATGCTGTTAGCCAAGCATGGGTTGACGGACAAAGTTTAAGAACCTATAGACATGCGCCAAATGCAGGTTCAAGAAAAAGTTGGGCTGCAGGTGATGCAACCAGTAGAGCAGTGAGACTAGCAATGATAACTTTGTCAGGTGAAATGGGATATCCAGGGGTTTTATCGGCACCTGTATGGGGGTTTGAAGATGTTTCTTTTGATGGAGAAAAGCTGTCTTTGCCTCAAGCTTTTGAAACCTATGTCATGGAAAATATACTCTTCAAGATTAGTTTTCCTGCAGAATTCCATGCTCAAACGGCAGTAGAGGCAGCAGTAAAACTGCATGAAGATATCAAAGACAAAATCGATGAAATAAAATCTATTGAAATCACTACCCATGAGTCTGCAATCAGAATTATCTCAAAAGTAGGTGAACTAAATAATCCTGCTGATAGAGATCATTGCTTACAATATATGGTTGCTATTGGTTTATTAAAAGGCAATTTAGTTGCCGAAGATTACGAAGACGATGTTGCCCAAGACCCAAGAATTGATGTGCTTAGAGAAAAAATGATTATTAACGAAGACAAAAGATACTCAAAAGAATATCTAGAGGCAGATAAGCGTTCAATTGCAAATAGAATTCAAATCCATTTCAATGATGGCACTTCAACTGAAGAAGTTGAGGTTGAATATCCTATTGGCCACAAAAGAAGAAGAGAAGAAGGGATTCCAGTATTAGAAAAGAAATTTATGGAGAATTTATCTATTACATATGATGAAGAAGTTTCGAGTAAGATATTCAAGCTTTGCATGAGCCAGAAGGAACTAGAAGAAACTTCTGTAGTTGATTTTCAATCATTATTATCAAAAATCCCATAAAATAAGGCTTTTTTAGCTTTTTGGACTATAATTATCGCCATGTCAGGCAATACGTTTGGAAAAATATTTAAAATTACGACTTTTGGTGAAAGTCATGGCACTGCTATGGGCTGCATTTTAGATGGCTGCCCACCTCAAATTGAGCTTACAAAAGAAGATATTCAGCATGAATTAGATAGAAGAAAGCCTGGTCAATCAGATGTAACCACACAAAGAAAAGAGGATGACGCTGTTGAGATTTTATCTGGAGTTTTTGAAGGAAAAACTCTTGGAACTCCCATAGGAATGATCATTTATAACAAAGATCAACAATCTAAAGATTATTCAAATATCAAAGATGTTTTTAGACCAAATCATGCGGACATTACTTATCAAGCAAAATATGGACATAGAGATTTCAGGGGCGGCGGAAGAGCGAGTGCTAGAGAAACTGTAAATTGGGTTGCTGCTGGAGCAATTGCTAAAAAGATTCTTAAAAAAGAGGGTGTTTCAGTAAATGGTTTCGTTTCTGAAATAGGAAAAGTAAAAGCTGATGCAATTAATCATAAAGATATAAATAATAAATACTTTTTTTGTGATGCATCAAAGCTTTCTGATTTAGATTTAATGTTTAATGATTTAATTGAAGAGGGTAATTCAGTTGGTGCAAAGTTAGGCGTTGTTGTTGAAAATTGTCCGGTTGGGCTTGGTGATCCGGTTTTTGAGAAGCTAGATGCTAATCTTGCAAAAGCAATAATGACGATAAACGCAGTTAAATCTGTGTCTATTGGTAATGCAGAAGATCTCTTAAGCCTTAAGGGTTCTGAAGCTAGAGATGAAATTACCTCTTCTGGATATTCTTCAAATAATTCAGGTGGAATTTTAGGTGGAATATCAAATGGAGATAATATAAGTTTAAGCTTTATCATCAAGCCAACATCCAGTATTAAAACAAAAGGCAAGACAGTAAACAAAGATGGTAAAGAAGTTGATATAGAAGTTTCTGGAAGACATGATCCATGCGTCGGTATTAGAGCTGTTCCAATTGCTGAGGCCATGGTAAGTCTTGTGTTAGTAGATCATTTGTTAATCAACAGAGCGCAATGTGCTTTAGTTGATCAGGAATTACCATTTAGTGAATAAAGACAATGAAGACCTTATACGACAAACTCTGGGAGGAGCATCACGTAACCCAACTTGATTCGGGTGAATCACTCCTATATATCGATAGGCATTATTTACATGAGGTTACATCACCTCAAGCATTTGAAGGATTATCAAAAAAGAACTTAAAGCCTTGGAGGCTTGAGGCAAATATTGCTACACCAGATCACAATGTTCCTACAACACGTGGAAATGATTTTAATTCTGATCAAATTAAGGATGAGATATCAAAAATTCAAGTCGTTGAGTTAGACAAAAACTGTAACACTTTTGGCATTAAGCAATTTGATATTAAATCAACAAAACAAGGTATTGTTCATGTAATTGGACCTGAATTAGGTTATACCTTACCCGGAATGACAATTGTATGTGGTGATTCGCACACTTCTACGCATGGAGCATTAGGCTGCCTAGCCATGGGCATTGGGACATCAGAAGTAGAGCATGTTCTCGCTACTCAATGTCTAAAAGTATCTAAACTTAAAAATATGCTTGTTAAATTCGAAGGCACTCCAGCGGAAAATGTTTCTTCAAAAGATATAGTTTTATATTTTATTGGTCTTATTGGAACAGCAGGAGGAACTGGTTACGCAATAGAATTTGCTGGTAGCTATATCGAAGAAATTTCTATAGAAAGCAGAATGACAATTTGTAATATGGCTATAGAAGCAGGCGCTAAGGTTGGGTTAGTAGCTCCTGATAAAACTACAATAAGTTATGTTAGAGAGAAATCTTTCTTAGATAAAGAAATCTTAGAAAAAGCTGAAGATTATTGGACAACCTTAAAAACTGATGAAGAGGCTAACTTTGATAATGAAATTGTTATTGACGTATCTAAAATAAAACCTCAAGTTACATGGGGGACTTCTCCAGAAATGGTGGTGAATTATGATGATGAAATTCCAACTCCTTTGAATGTTTCTGAAGATAATAAGAAGAATACTGAGCTTGCTAGAAAATATATGGGAATCAATAATGAATCTAAATTATCCGATCTTACTTTCGATAAAGTTTTTATTGGGTCCTGCACAAATTCTAGAATTGAGGACCTGAGACAAGCAGCAGAAGTAGTAAAAGGTAAAACTATTGCTGACAATATAATTGAAGCTATAGTAGTGCCAGGCTCAGGAATGGTTAAAGAACAGGCTGAAATGGAAGGTCTGGATGAGGTATTTAAAGAAGCTGGTTTTATATGGAGAGATCCAGGCTGTTCGATGTGTTTAGGGATGAATCCAGATCAATTAAAGCCTTATGAGAGATGTGCATCTACCTCTAATAGAAATTTTGAAGGCAGACAGGGTTATCTAGGACGTACTCATTTAATGAGTCCTATCATGGCAGCATATACCGCAATAAACGGAACAGTTGGAGAGCCATCATGAAATCTAATAGCGAGGGATTAATTATTAATGGAATCGTTAGTTATATCGATAGAGATAATATTGATACTGATCAAATTATTCCAACAGAATACCTAAAATCAATAAAGAAATTTGGTTATGAAGACTATTTATTTGATGGCTGGCGCTATAAGGATGATGGAAAGTTAGGCATCAGGAAAGAAGATAGAGATATAAATGAAGATTTTATTTTAAACAATAAACCATATAACGAATCTAAAATTCTTCTTACAAGAGATAATTTTGGATGCGGCTCATCTAGAGAGCATGCCGTATGGGCTTTAAGAGATTTTGGTATCAAAGCAGTTATAGCATCTTCATTTGGTGATATTTTTTATAATAATTGTTTCAAGAATGGAGTTTTACCAATCAAATTAGAAAAAGATAACATTGAAAGACTTTTTAATCTTGTAAAAAAAGAAGCTGTTGAATTCTCAATAGAACTTCAACAAAAAATAATTTTTATAAACGACAAAGATAAAATTAATTTCAAAGTAGATGACCATTTAATTAATCGAATTATTTTTGGCTTAGATGATGTAGATATAAGCTTAAAAGAAAAAGATAAAATTATGCATTTTGAAAGAAATAGAATAATTTCTAAACCTTGGATATATGCAGATGAGTAAAAAAGTTTTAGTTTTACCAGGAGACGGTATTGGTCAAGAAGTAACAGCTTCTGCTGTTGAGGTCTTAGATTTTATTACAGATGAATACAATCTTGATTTTTCAGTAGCATCAATGAGTGTCGGTGGCACAGCCTTTAACAAATACGGAACACCAATACCAAATGAAGTTCTCAATGCAGCAAAAGATGCAGATGCAATATTATTTGGTGCAGTTGGTGGAACTGAATGGGATCACTTAGACTGGAAAGATCGTCCTGAAAATGCCTTATTAACTCTTAGAAAAGAATTGAATCTTTTTGCAAACTTAAGACCTGCCTTTTTGTTCAATGAATTATCAGAAGCATCTCCCTTAAAAAAGGAAATAATTAATAATCTTGATATATTAATTGTAAGAGAGCTTACAGGAGGGATTTATTTTGGTGAGCCTAGAGGGATTGTTTCTAATAAAGAACCAAATTATGCCTTTAATACCATGATTTACAACGAAGAAGAGATTAGAAGAATTGCAAAAGTAGCATTTGAGTCTGCTCAAAAAAGAAATAAAAAATTATGCTCCGTTGAAAAAGCTAATGTTTTAGAAGTATCAAAATTTTGGAGATCCATAGTAACTGAAATGTCTTCAGATTATCCAGATGTTGAACTCTCTCACCAGCTTGCTGATAATACCGCAATGCAATTAGTATTAAATCCTAATCAATTTGATGTAATAGTCTCAAGTAATCTCTTTGGAGACATTCTTTCAGATATTGCCGCAACACTCACAGGATCAATTGGCATGCTGCCTTCTGCATCACTAGATAGTTCGTTTAAAGGAATGTTTGAGCCATGTCATGGAAGCGCTCCAGATATAGCCGGTAAAAATTTAGCCAACCCCTTAGCAATGATCTCGTCTTTATCAATGGCATTAAGGTATTCACTAAATGAAATTGACATGTCTGATAAAATTGATAATGCAATCAAAAAATTTATTCAAGCTGGAAATAGAACAATGGACATTGCAACCGATGAGGATTATTTAATGACTTCAGATGTTGCTAAAAAAATTATAGAAATCATTAAAGATGAATAACACAATAAACATAGCATTAGTTGGTGCGTCTGGAGTTGTAGGCAGTAAAATCATCTCATTATTAGAAAAGAAGAATGTAAATATAAATAATTTTTATCCACTTGGCTCGTCTTCTGTAGGTGATGAAATTTCTTTTAATAACAAAACTTTTATAATAGAAGATCTTTCTGATTTTGACTCTTCAAAAGTACATTTAGCAATTTTTTCTGCAGGATCAAAAGTTGCAAAAAAGTATGCAAATGATTTTGTTAGCAATGGCGTATATGTGATTGATTTGTCTTCAGAATTTCGCTACGACGACAACGTTCCTTTAATAATTCCTGAAATTAATGGAAATATTCTTAAAGATATCGAAAGACCTTTATTGATTGCAAATCCAAATTGCTCTGTTTCACAATTATTAATGGCTATAGAACCAATACATAAAAACTTTGATGTTGATTTATTAAATGTTGCCACCTATCAAGCTGTATCAGGAACAGGCAAAGATGCAGTTAAAGAGCTAAATACACAAATAGAAGATAGCAATGCAGAGGCAAAAGTTTATCCCAAGAAGATAGCTTTTAATGTAATACCCCAGTGCGATATTTTTCTAGACAATGATTTTACAAAAGAAGAAATGAAAGTTGCTTGGGAAACAAAAAAGATCCTCGATCCCAATATTGAGGTGACAGCAACCTGTGTAAGAGTTCCAGTTGTAAATGGTCATTCAGAAGCGGTTTTCTTGAGAACAAAAAAACCTATAAGCAAAGATAATATTATCAATTTACTATCTGCAACAAGGGGAGTAAAAATAATAGACAATCCATCAAATCTAGAATATCCGACACCACTTGAAAACGCTAACGATACAGAAGATGTTTTTGTAGGAAGAATTAGAACTCAAACTGTCAACAAAGAAAACTGGGTATCTATGTGGATTGTTGCTGATAACGTCTACGGAAAGGGAGCGGCTCTTAACGCTGTGCAAATAATTGAAATGCTTATTGAAGAAAATAAATTGTGCTGAGATTTTTAGCATTATTTTTTTTAATCAGCTCAATTAATATTTATGGCGAAGTTCTTTTATCGTCACCAAAAATAAATCTTAATTCTCAAGATCAAAGAGTCATTGAATTCAAGATTCAAAATGAGTCTATTAAAGATGACGATATAGTTTTATATGAATATAAGACTGATAATTTTATTAACGAAATCGATATTGCCTATACACTTTTAGAAGATTTTGGAAACTACCAATTATTTAAGATTATTCTTTCTGATAAATATCAAGAAGATTATTTTAGTTTCAAGATAAATATTAAAAATGACTTCATCAAAGATATCTTTATTTTTTTACCTTCGAAATTAAGAAATTCATACTCAGAGCCAATTACAATACAAAATAATAACCAGGTATTAAGAGATTCTATAGAAGAAATTATTCCAACTGAGGAAATCGAAGATATATCCCCAATAATAAATTCACCAAAAGTTTTCAAAGGCTCTGAAATAACAACTGTTTGGAATATGGCTGAAAAAATTAAAGAGAAGAATTCAGATGTTTCAATATATCAAATTATGTGGTCAATCTATTTAGGAAATAAAGAGGCATTTATAAATGACAACATTAATTTAATTAGAAAAGATATCGACATACTTGTGCCGTCAATATCAAAGATTAAAAATATTTCTTATCAATTTGCAAAAGATTCAATCCTTAAAATGAATAATTCATTTGCTCAAAGATTTTCTTCTGCATCAAAATCCCTTTTAGTTTTAACAGCTCCAGATATGCCTAAAGATAATATAGATAAAAGTCTTGATACTGGTATTGAAAAATTAACAGATATAACTTTCGATAATTTGTCTGATCCAAAAGATTTTGTTAAAGAAAATACCAAAGAAATATCATTAGGCATAGAAAATGAGACTGTTACTGAATTACTTAATCAGGTAGAAGAATCAGAGGTTAACAAAGACAGTAACTTTGAAATATTTGATTTAGTATTTATTTCTTTAATTTCATTAGCTTCAGGAGCTTTGTTGGCACTAATATTCATTCAATTAAGAAAGATTAAAATTTCAAAAGAGCAAGAATATGATTTTGAAGAAGCTAAAGATGATAATTCTATGTTTTCAGTTCTGCCAAAAGGTTTAAGTATCGAAAATAATCAAGATCAACAACAATTAGATTTGGCCACTACATACTATGAAATGAATGATAAAGATAATGCAAAAAAAATATTATCTAATCTTGCAAAAAAATCTGATAATGATCAAATTAAAAAAAGAGTAAATGATCTATTAAGTAAATTAAATAAATTGTGAGATTAGCTTTTACACTTGAATATGATGGAACGGATTTTTCTGGATTTCAGAGACAAAAGAATGCACCTACCATTCAAGAACAATTAGAGGATGCCATTAAGGCAATAACTGGCTCAGAAATTTCGATTAATTACTCCGGACGAACAGATGCAGGTGTTCATGCTTTATCGCAAGTATTTGATTTTGATACAGATATTGAAAGAGATAATAAAAATTGGATAGATGGCATAAATTCAAATCTCCCAAAAACAATTTCAGTCAAGCAAGTCTTTGATGTGCCTGAAGATTTTAATTCTAGATTTTCTGCTATTGAAAGAAGGTATTCATATGTAATTTATAATTCAAAAAATAAACCATTATTTTTTGATAAATTTTCACATTGGGTATCAAATGAGCTCGATATAGATACTATGGAAACGCAACTAAAAATGCTAAATGGAGAGCATGATTTCAGTTCTTTTAGAAGTTCAAGTTGTAACTCTAAAAATCCAATAAAAAAAATCTCTCATACAGATATCCAAAAGATAAATAATTTTATTGTTATCACAATAGCCTCTAATGCTTTTCTTCAGAACATGGTCAGAATTATAGTAGGTACATTAATTGATATAGCTAAGAATGAAAACAATTATTCTATTTCAGAAATTATCAAAAAAAACGATAGACAATTTGCCGGAAAAACAGCTCCATCAAAAGGTCTTTTTTTCTTAGGTCCAACTTATCCGAAAAGTTTAGCCATAGATAGTTTAGAATTGGCAATATTTGATAGATTAAAAGCCTAATGAAACCTTTAATTAAAATATGTGGTATTCAAGATTTACAGATCTTGCATGAACTACTCAGAATCGATGAAGTAAATTTTATAGGATTTATTTTTTATATACATAGTCCAAGAAATGTTAAAGATAGTTTCTTACAAGAAATAAAGAAAATTGATTTTAAAAATAAAAGACCGGTATGTGTTTATGTAAATGCGTCTAGAAAACTAATTCAAGAAACATCCTCCTATTTCAAAGATCCTATCTTGCAGTTTCATGGCGATGAGACTAATGATTTTTGTAATTCTTTTACTAATGAGTTTTGGAAAGTTATAAGAGTAAAAGACTTATCAAGTTTAAATAAGATAACTGAATACCCTGATGCATCAGCATTCTTGTTTGAAAATTATGAAAAAGCTAAGTTTGGAGGTACAGGAAAATCATTTGATTGGGATTATTTAGAAAATATAAAAAGTTTAGATATGAAAATGATTGTATCGGGTGGAATAAATATCAAAAATGTTCATAATGCTATTAATATTGAGCCTTGGTGCGTTGATATTAACTCAGGTGTTGAATCTTCCTCAGGAGTAAAAGATTTAAAGTTAATTAATGAAATCATAGAAGTTTATAAATATGAAACCTAACAAACAAAGTTTGCCTGATAAGAATGGCTTTTTTGGAGACTATGGCGGTAAATTTGTTCCTGAAACACTTATGTATGCTTTAGAGCAACTCGAAGAAACATATTTGAATCTAAAAGATGATGATGATTTTAAAAAACAATTTTATAAAGACCTATCAGAGTTTGTAGGAAGACCATCTCCTTTATACTTTGCAGAAAGGTTAACTGATTATTACGGTACTGGTTCTATATGGTTAAAAAGAGAGGATCTTAATCATACAGGGGCTCATAAAATTAATAATACTATTGGACAGATTCTATTAGCTAAACATATGGGTAAAAAAAGAATCATTGCTGAAACAGGTGCTGGTCAGCACGGAGTAGCTACTGCAACAGTTGCAGCTAGACTTGGCCTTGAATGCCATATTTACATGGGTGCAGAAGACGTTGAAAGACAGTCATTAAATGTATATAGAATTAAGCTTTTGGGTGCGCAAGTACATAAAGTTGATTCAGGATCTGCTACGTTAAAAGATGCATTAAATGAGGCCTTAAGAGATTGGGTTACCAATGTTGATGATACATACTACATTATTGGAAGCGTCACAGGCCCTCATCCATACCCAATGATTGTAAGAGACTTTAATTCAGTTGTGGGTGAAGAACTAATATCTCAATCAAAAGAACTATTTAATAAAATGCCTGATGCAATAGTTGCATGTGTCGGCGGAGGGTCAAACGCGATGGGTGCTTTTTATCCATTTATCAATATTGCTGGCACAAGGCTTATAGGAGTAGAAGCTGGAGGAGAAGGAGTTGAAACAGGTGAGCATGCAGCACCTTTGAATGATGGAAGTCCTGGAGTACTTCATGGAGCACTTAGTTATCTAATGCAAGATGATTCTGGACAGGTTAAATCAACTAAATCAGTATCAGCAGGTTTAGACTATCCAGGCGTTGGTCCAGAACATTCTTGGTTAAAAGATTCTGGAAGAGCAGAATATGTTGCAGTCAGTGATGATGCAGCCTTAAAAGCTTTTCATCAAGTTTCAGAATTTGAGGGTATTATTCCTGCTCTTGAAACGGCACACGCTTTTGCATATTTGGATACACTTATGAAGGGTTTTGATTCAAATTCTAATATCGTGGTCAATGTTTCTGGAAGAGGGGATAAGGATATTAATACTGTTGCTGAAATTGATGGAATAAAGTTTTGAATAGACTTACAAAGAAGCTAACAGATTTAAAAGATAAGAATAAAAAAGCTCTGGTCGCTTATCTTGTTGCTGGAGATCCAGATATAGAAACCACACTACATTTAATGAAATTATTTGTTGAGGCCGGCGTAGATGTACTTGAAATAGGCGTCCCTTTTACAGACCCTATTGCAGAAGGACCTATTATACAAAAGGCACATGATAGGGCATTAAAACAAGATGTTTCATTGAGCTCAATATTCAAGATGATAAAAAAGTTTAGGGTTGATGACAAACAAACGCCTTTGGTATTAATGGGGTATCTTAATACATTTTTATCTCATAAAAATTTAATTGAAGACAACGAGGACAGCGCTATAGACTCAATTCTTGTTGTAGATATTCCTGGAGAGTTGAATTTAGCTGATTATGGAATAGAAAATAAAAACGTTAATACAATTTCGTTAATATCGCCAACTACAAACAAAGATAGAATCAAATCAATTGCAAAGAATAGTTCTGGGTTTGTATATTACGTTACTTTAAGAGGCGTCACAGGCGCATCAAATTTAAATATAAATGAAGTAAGTAAAAATATAGAAGAGATAAAAAAATACGCATTTGTTCCAACTCTTGCAGGTTTTGGTATTAAATCACCCGAAGATGCAAAATTATTATCGGAATGCTCTGATGGAGTTATTATTGGCTCATCATTAGTAAAAATGATTGAAGAAAACTCTCAATCAAAAGAATTTGATAGAATAAGTAAATATATTACTGAAATTAAACAGGCAATTTCATGAATTGGTTCATATGAGTTTCTTTAAAAACATTTTATCTTCAGTAATGAAGGGTACCAAGCACCTTAATCGTTTTGGCCTAAAGAGTTTTGGCAAGCTCCATAATGATGTTAATAAAGCTGCTGAATCAGTAATGTTTACAACTGGTGAAGTTTCAACGTTGGTTTACGCAGAACATTTATTAAATCTTATTGAAAATCAAGATGATAAAAATTTAATAAAGTTTCTTAAAAATCTTTTATCAAGCTATGACATAGACACAAAAAAATTATTAAAAGATGTAGAAACATATTCATCTGATAAGAGCGAACAAAATTACAAGCAAATACGTGCTTCATCTGAGCCTAAATGGGTAGAGTTATTTAGACGATTAAATTCAACAACAAATGGAACATTTAGATTAGTAAAATTAAGAGAAAGAATTAGATCTTTAAATAAGTCAGAATTGAAAACTTTTGATTCTGGGTTGCTAAGCCTGTTCAAGTATTGGTTTAACCCATCTTTTTTAGTTTTAGAAAAAATTGATTGGGAGACTCCTGCAAATATTCTTGAAAAAATTATTGAATATGAGGCTGTTCATGAAATCAATTCATGGGATGACCTAAGAGCAAGATTAGCTCCATCAGACAGACAATGCTTTGCATTTTTCCATCCTCTAATACCGGACGATCCATTAATATTTGTTGAGGTTGCTCTTTGCCAAGATATACCAAAATCAATAGACGAAATTATTAAAATCGATAGAGATGAAATAGATATTGAAACCGCAAATACAGCAATTTTTTATTCTATTTCAAATTGTCATAATGGTTTATTAGGTATCTCTTTTGGAAATTTTTTAATAAAGAAAGTAGCAAAAAATCTTAAACGAGAATTACCGGAACTAAATCAATTTCAAACCTTATCCCCTTTACCAGGTTTAATGAATTGGATGGAGGAGTATGCTCCGATTACATTTGAAAGATGCTCAGATAAAAATTGTGGAGATGATGAATTATTGAAACAAACAATCAGATATTTAACTATATCAGACAGAAAAGATGGTATGCCAAATGACCCAGTTGCAAGATTTCATATTGGCAATGGAGCCAGCCTAGAGAGAGTAAACTTAAACGCTGACCTTTCTGAAAAAGGTTTATCTCAATCGTATGGAATTATGGCTAATTATTTATATGACCTAGACGTTGTAGAAGAGAATCATGAGGCATTCTTTAAAAATAAAATTGTCCAAACTTCAAATAAAATTAAATCAATGAAGAAAAAATAATGAAAATCGAGAGAGTAGTTGGATTGTTATTTTTTTTAGCCATGCTCTTCTTTACCATGTATTTTTTTTATCCAAACGGATCTGATTTAAATACAAGTTCGCAAAATTTTAAGACCGAAGAACCAGTAATAATTGATTCAAAAACAGACTCTTCAAATGATACACAATTTCAAAATTTCACCGAATCAGATTTTGATTTTTTTGTTTACAGGGCTCACATTCTTTCTTCCAAAGTTAATGCTAATAATTTAAAAGATAATATAAATAATGGTGGATTCCCTGCATTTATTGAGACTTATGGAGATAAACAGGAATTATTTGCAATATATGTTGGACCTTTTTTGACAGAAGATGATATTGTTAATAATATTAAGTTAATTCAGGAATTATCCGAATCAAATAATGGGGAGATATCTAGATGGAAGCTTTAGGATTAAACGCAGCTGATTGGTTTATTTTAGTAATATTAATATCATCAGGAATTATTTCATTTTCAAGAGGTTTCGTTAAAGAATTTTTATCATTGTTTTTGTGGGTAATTGCATTTATTGCCGCAATTAGCTTGGAGTATCTAGCAACACCCCAAATAAATGAATTCATTGGCAACAAAGATATTTCTAAAATTCTCTCTTACATAGTGGTATTTATTGTGTTTATTTTTCTTGGTGGAGTTGTAATCAAATTTATAAGCAAACTTATAAAGTGGTCAGGCGCATCAGGATTTGATAAGTTTCTAGGAGTATTATTTGGATTAGCAAGAGGCTCTATCTTTTTATTTGTAATCTTTCTATTACTTCCTTCAAATCTAAAAACTACCGATTTAATTAATAATTCAAAAATAACACCAATAATTCAACAATATGCACCTCAGTTAGAAGCATATTTTAGAGATTTGATAGACAATAAAGATATTATAGACGATGCTTTGGAAATCATAGATCCGCTAAAGGATAATTTGATTCCAGAATCAAATGATAAAAACACAAAAGATAAGGACTCTTAATGTGTGGAATAGTTGGAATTTCAGCTGAAACAAATGTAGCTTCTGAAATTTACGATTCTCTTTTAATGCTTCAGCATAGAGGACAGGATGCTGCTGGTATCTCTGTATGCGATACAGAAGATAAATTAAGCAATAGAAAATCTATGGGATATGTTCGTGATGTCTTTCAACAACAACACATGGAAAAACTCATGGGTAATTATGGAATAGGTCATGTTCGTTACCCTACTGCAGGAGGAAATGGAAAAGAGTTTGCTCAACCAATGTACGTTAACTCTCCCTATGGAATAAGTCTTGCTCACAACGGCAATCTAACAAATGCAACACAATTATCAAATGAATTGTTTCATGCAGAAATGCGCCACCTTCAAACTGATTCTGATTCCGAAGTTCTGCTTAACATTTTTGCTCATGAGTTAGCCAAACAAAGGGAAATATATCCAAATTCAGAAAATTTTTTCAAAGCGGTCTCAAAAACTCATATAAGGTGTGATGGAGCTTATGCTGTTATAGCTTTAATTACAGGACATGGATTGATAGCTTTTAGAGATAATAATGGAATCAGACCTCTATCGATAGGCATCAGGAAGGGCAAAACTAGAGATGAATATGTTATAGCCTCTGAAGATGCTTTATTTACTTCTTTAGGATTTACTAAATTAAGAGATGTTGATCCAGGAGAAGCAGTATTTATTGACAAGAATGGACAACTTTTTTCTCAACAATGTTCAGATAACCCTCAAAAAAGACCTTGTATTTTTGAGTATGTATATTTTTCAAGGCCAGATTCCAAAATTGATGAAATTTCTGTTTATAAGGCAAGAATGAGAATGGGTATAAAATTAGCTGAACAAATAAATAAAAATAAACCAGATCACGATATTGATGTTGTAATACCTATTCCAGATAGCTCCACAATAGCTGCTCATCAATTAGCAGTTAGTCTAGATATTCCATATAGAGAAGGCTTTGTTAAAAACAGATATATAGGCAGAACCTTTATAATGCCTTATCAAGAAGAGAGAAAAAAATCTGTAAGAAGAAAATTGAATATTTTAGATGAAGAATTTCAAGGCAAAAATGTGCTTTTGGTTGATGATTCAATAGTAAGAGGAACAACTAGTAAAAAAATTATTGAAATGGCAAGAGATGCTGGCGCTAATAAGGTATATTTTGCATCAGCAGCTCCAGCTATTAAATATCAAAATTTATATGGGATTGATATGCCAGCAACATCAGAATTAATAGCTTCTAATAAGTCTGATGAAGATGTTGCTTCAGATATTAATGCTGATTGGCTCATATACCAAACATTAGAAGATTTAATTGAAGCTGCTAAAGAAGGTAACCCAGATATTGTTGAGTTTGAAACTTCAATATTTACAGGAAAATATATAACGCCATTGGTTGAAAACTATCTTGAAGATTTAGAAAATTCAAGAAAAGATGAGCTTAAATTACAAAGAGAAAAATCTAAGGCAAGCGGCTAAGGGTTAACTATATTTATAGCCGGTATTTCAGCCGAGTTTGCACTTTCAACATAGCTATCAATCTCATTAAAATTTAAATATCTGTAGATTTCATCTGATAGTGGATTAATGTCCGCCATATATTTGTGATATTCATCAACTGTAGGTAGTTTTCCAAGAACAGATGAAATAGCTGCAAGTTCTGCAGATGCAAGAAAAACATTTGCTCCATCCCCTAGTCTATTAGGGAAATTTCTTGTTGATGTTGATACAACCGTTGAATTGGCTAGAACCCTTGCCTGATTACCCATACATAATGAGCATCCTGGTAATTCAGTCCTAGCTCCTGAAACTCCAAAAATATTATATATGCCTTCCTCAATAAGTTGCTTTTCGTCCATCTTTGTTGGAGGAACAATCCAAAGCCTCGCTTTAATACCATTATATTTTTCAAGTAAAGTGCCTGCAGCTCTAAAGTGTCCAATATTTGTCATACATGACCCTATAAATACTTCTTGAATTTTAGTATTTGCAACTTCTGATAAAGGTTTTATATCGTCAGGATCATTAGGACAAGCTAATAAGGGCTCTTTGATCTCATTTAAATCTATTTCAATAATTTCTGCATATTCAGCATTTTTATCAGGCTCTAATAATTTTGGATTTAGAATCCATTCTTCCATAGCCTGAGCTCTTCTTTCTAGGGTTTTTGCATCACCATAACCAGAGGCTATCATCCATCTCAACATAACAATATTTGAATTAAGATACTCAATGATTGGTTCTTTATTTAATCTAACAGTACAACCAGATGCTGATCTTTCTGCGGATGCATCTGACAATTCAAAGGCTTGCTCAACTTTCATGTTTGGTAAGCCCTCTATTTCAAGACATCTTCCTGAAAAGATATTCTTTTTACTATCTTTATCAATAGTAAGAAGTCCTCTTTGTATAGCTGCATAAGGGATTGCATTTACAAGATCGCGAAGAGTTATTCCTGGTTGCATCTCACCTTTAAATCTAACCAATACTGATTCGGGCATATCTAAAGGCATTACACCTAAGGTTGCAGCAAAGGCAACCAATCCTGATCCAGCAGGAAAACTAATACCTATTGGGAATCTTGTGTGGCTATCACCTCCAGTGCCAACAGAGTCTGGTAATAACATTCTATTCATCCAAGAATGAATTATTCCATCTCCAGGTCTAAGAGAAACTCCACCACGATTCATAATAAAGTCTGGAAGGTTATGTTGTGTTTCAATATCTACAGGTTTTGGATATGCAGCAGTGTGACAAAAAGATTGCATAACCAAGTCTGCAGAAAACCCAAGACATGCTAGCTCTTTTAATTCGTCTCTGGTCATTGGTCCAGTTGTATCTTGAGATCCAACAGTTGACATTCTGGGTTCACAGTATGTTCCAGGCCTAATGCCATCAACTCCACACGCTTTTCCTACCATCTTTTGAGCAAGCGTAAAGCCTTTTGATGATTTATCTTTTGCATTCGGTCTTCTAAATATATCTGTAGTATCAAGATCTAAAGCTTCTCTGCTTTTATCAGTCAACTGCCTACCAATGATTAATGGGATTCTTCCATTAGAACGAACTTCATCTAGAATAACATCAGTTTTTAAAGTGAATTCAGACAAGATTTCATCAGTATTAGCATCAATTACTTTTCCGTTAAAAGGCTCTAATATAATCTCCTGACCCATAATCATTTTAGAAACATCCATTTCAATTGGGAATGCCCCAGAGTCTTCTAAGGTATTAAAGAATATAGGAGCTATTTTTCCACCAAAACAATACCCACCTTCCTTTTTATTAGGTATGCAAGGTATCTCATCTCCCATATGCCAAAGTACAGAGTTGGTTGCTGATTTTCTTGATGAACCAGTTCCAACAACATCTCCTACAAAGACAAGCGGATTACCTTTTTCTTTTAGCTTCTCAATTGTTTCTAGAGGATCAGACAATCCTGTTCTTGGCATCTTGAACATTGCTAAAGCATGAAGAGGGATATCAGGTCTAGACCAAGCATCAGGAGCAGGAGAAAGGTCATCTGTGTTTATTTCACCTGAGACTTTAAATACAGTAAGTTTAATTTTTTCAGGTAAATCCTGTTTATCAGTAAACCATGTAGCATTTGCCCAGTTTTCTATAACCTGTTTTGCATATTTATTGCTTTTTGATAATTCAAAGATTTCATTAAATGCATCAAATATTAATAAGGTTCTACTTAAATTATTTACAGCTGTTCCTGCAAGTTCATCATCTTTTAAGCATTTTATTAGAGGCTGTATATTATATCCGCCCAACATTGTTCCTAATATCTCAACAGCATCTATTTTACTTATGTATGGGCTAGAAGCGCTTCCTTTAGAAATATCTGCCAAGTAAGCTGCTTTTACGTAGGCTGCCTGATCGACGCCTGCAGGAATACGTTCTTTAAAAAGATTTAATAGAAGTTCTGATTCTTCGTGTTCTGATTTAAGTAACTCAACTAGCTGGGAAGTTTGATCTGCATTAAGGGGTAGGGGCGGTATATTCTGTTTAGCCCTTTCTTCAACGTGTTTTTTATAATTATCTAACATCGCTTGGTCTCCGATGGCCTTATTTTACTCTTATAGCCAAAGATAGCCACTAAATAGGTAAAATATATTAAAAAATGGGTTATTATTTTGGTTTATGGCCAAACTTCAAAAAAAACGTTCATCGACTCCATGTTTGGGAATTTGCTCTACTACATTTGGAGATGAAGTTTGTAAAGGTTGTAAAAGATTTGCGCATGAGATTATAGGTTGGACAAAATATTCTCTTGAAGAGCGTGAAATCATAAACAATCGATTAGAAAAATTTAAAATTCAAATTCTTCAAGATAGATTTGAGATAACTGACGCAGATCTTTTGGCAAATAAGTTAGAAGAAAAAGCAATTAATTTTAATCACTCACTTGATCCTATTACTTGGATTTTTGATTTATTTAGAGCAGCAGGTTCACAAGAATTCAATTTAAATAATTACGGAATTAAAAGTTTAGATGACTTTAATCCTAGAACCATTAAAGATGAAATTAACAATGAACTTCTTCAGCTATCTGAAGCTCATCACGAAAGGTATTTTAAAAAAGCTTAACTAAAATCTTTAAGCATTATTTTTAGCTCTAATGAATGCTGCTCCTCTTCACCTATTTGAGCTCTAGCATATTCCTCTAAATATATTGATTTATTCTCTACCGAAGTTAATAATTTTTTATATAGATTCAAGGCATATAGCTCATGTTCTAAACTCTCTTCAAGAATATCTTTTATTGTATGCCTATTGGTTTCTTCAATCTTGGCAATCTTCTGACTAGGATGACCATCTAATCCAGCAATTTTTTCACCAGCTAGTTGTGCATGCATTAAAGACTCAGCTGCCTGTTCTTTTAAAAAAGTTACAATGGGTAACCTATAAGGACCGCTTACCATCATAGAAGAGTGGGTATATCTAACAACACCCGCAAGCTCATACTCCATAATTTTATTTAGAATATCACAGACCTCATTTGAATTTATTTCGTTATCTGACATATTTGTTAACTCCATTTAGTAGATAAATTTAGCTCATTATAATATCATTAAATATATTGTAAACCATTGATATAAGGTATAAACTTAATGATAATTATTATGATTATCATTCGCATTTAAATAATTTGTAACATTTTCTCTTTGGACGCGTTAAGTCTATAGAGGATAATTTTTTACAGTTTTTTATGGAGACAGATCTAAGTACTAACATTAACAGCGAAACTGACAAATGCCAGAAGCTATCTATTCCACTTAAAGAATTAAATTTAAAAATATGTGAGAATAGAAATGATATGCGATTAGAAGAATTAATTATAAATACTAGAATTATTTTAATAAAGCACGCTAAAAATTATGTTCACAACAAAGCTGATCAAGAAAACTTAGCTCAATCTACAATTGTAAAAATTCTTCAAAATGATCGAACAAAAGAAAAATATCTTAAATCAAATACTCGAGAAGCATACGCTAAGAAAATTTTAGAAAATTTATTTAAAGATGAGTATAGAAAAAACAAGAAACTTGTATCACTTGAGAATTTTAAAACAGAAGTGAAAGAGGATATATTTTTTGACAACTCATTAGAGAAAGAAGAGCTTAAAAAATTTATGAAGAAATTAAATAAAACAGATCAAATAATTCTTTATATGAAGTTTTATGAAAAAAATTCTTATAAAGAAATGCTTGAACATGAACATTTAAAAAATTTTAAAGAGGGTAACTTAAGAACAATGTGCCATAGAGCAATACAACAACTTACAAATATGATGGTTGAAAAAATATGAATGATAAAATTGAATTAAAAATTATTGAGTTAATAGATGATGGTGCAACGCTAGAAAATTCATCTGAATTGAAAGATATTGTTGAAACATCAGAAGAGGCTAAACTTTTTTATAATAAAACCTTGGCTTCATTCAAATTGCTTTCAAATTATTTTGCTACAGATGAATTCAAGGATATAGATAATAGTGCGAAGAGTAACGTATTAAAAAGAGCTACAAAATTCTTTAAAATAAGTTCACCAGTCACAAAATCGATTACAGGCTTTGCTATTGCGGCAAGTTTTGCAGCTATAGCGTTTACATTTTTTAATTCATCTGATGACATTGACGGGTTTGTTGATTTACCATTATTAGCTTATGAAGAAACAATACCCTTAATGGATGAGGTAATTTCAGATCCTGAACAACTATTCATATCTGGGGAAGAGTTAAGACTTGGCTTATGGGGCCCTTCCTCTAAATTAGCAAAACAAATAGGGCGTAATAGATATGAAATCATGTATGTTATTTTTGAAGCTAATAAAGAAGGCTTTATAGACAATAATATCAATCAACCTATATATGACAGAGAGTTTCGTGTTGATTTATCTTTGGTTGAAAATCTAGATACAGATTTTGTAATCGATGAAGTAAAGCGACATATTTTTTGTAGTTGTTAGATTAATTTGTAACAAATCATCTCCCGCTACGTTATATACATATAAAACATTCACGAAGGAGATTTGATTTATGGAAGAATTTATTGGTTTTGGTTTTATTGGCTTATTAATGGTTTGTTTGATTCTTGTTGTTAAAAAGCTATTCACAAAAAAGAAAGATTTATATAAATATGAAGATGAGATTATCTTAGATGATATGGCGCATTACGGTCCTTTCTCCGGGAACTTTAAAAATCCATGTCAAAAACTTGTTATCCTCCTTGCAGTCTCATCTTCATTCCTTCAAGCGGATATCGATCTCCGAACAATTGACAATTGGGGTATAAGTTCATGGGGTCAAGAGATGCTAATGCTCCAAAAAACTTCAGATGATACTAATTCAAATTTATTTATAGGTATGGAGAGACCTTTTTGCATTTGCACCGAACCTTTGATAATAACTCCACCTGGAAAAACTAATTTCAATGTTGGAGACAAGATTGAAGCTGTGATGATCGTTGATAACTATAAACCGAAAGATATAGTTTTTAATGTTGCAGATATATCAGAAGATGGCTCTTATCTCTTAAGGCCTAAGTACTATCCAGGATTAAGCAATGCCCAAATCATTAAGATTAAATTTGCTCAAGCTATAAAGATGGATAATATGTTATTTAATACCAAAGGAATGTCTAATGCTATGAAGCAATCTGAAAGAATTTGTCTAAGTCACTATAATCTTGTGGAAGAGGAAATTCAGGATACTAATAGGATATAGATATTTTTTTTGAATAGATCTCATAGATTGTTTAATATTTAAAAATGACTTTAACTCAAAGCAAAAAGAATAAAATAGCTTGGATAATTAAATCTAAATGTAATTGCCCTGATTTCATAAATTATTACGATATAAAAGATGCATTATCTAATACCGATTCCTATAAAATTAGAAACTATTTCTCAAATCAATCAAATATAGATGATGTTTTGTTACATGCAAATACATCTCAAGAGCTTTTAAGTATTTTAGAAGAATTAGATTCTCTTCAAATAGATGAAAGGAGAAGAATTGCTCTTATCCACGGCTTAATACAATTTCCAACAGTGCAAAGAATTTCAGATAAAAAAGAATTTATTAGCAAGCTTCAAGAGATTACGTATCTCGAAGAGAGATATGAATTACAATATATCTTCATTAATGCCGTTATAATTTCTTTATCAGAAAGCTTTAGTGACGACATGCTAAATGCAAGAAAGGGCCTAAAAGTATTATCCGACACTCATGAAAATGGATGGGAAGAAGAGGCATTATATTCTCAATTTTTACAACTGATGGAAAATGCTGGAACAATTACTAAGACTTCTGATAACGCAGTTTCTAAAGGCAGAATTGAAATACCTAATAAGAAATCAGCTCTAATTTTTTTATTAAAATTTACAAATTATGATTTTCAAGATTATGAATTTATAGGTGGACCTGCTCAGATAGGAAAAACTCATATAATGTCACTTAATAAAAGAAAGATCCTTGACAGTTTAGAGGAGTTACGCCGACTTTCTTTTGATGATTCTTTAAGATATTTTGAATAAAATCATATAAACAAATGAATTTTGAAGCCTTTCTTACCAATAAAGAACCTGATTTTAAAGGCAGATTTTTACATGATATTTGGGATTTTTCAAACGAAGATATAGAAAATACTCATGATTTTATTCAACTTCTTTTCCCGCTTGATGTGCAAAGCAATAATGCTTTTCATGGATATTATTTAGATACAGAGAAGAGTGTTAGGGATATTAGATCTAATGATTTAGCACAAAAAAATATTATTAAATCTTCGAAGTGGTTTTTAGATTTTTTAGAAAGAGATGATAGTTGGTTAAGATGGCACGATCATAATTATCTAAGAATCACCAGAATAATAAAATCATTAGGATTATTAGTATCAGTTGATGAGGCTAATATTTTTTATAATTTAGTACTAGAGCTTATAGATGATGATCGTAAAGAAAAAATAAACCCTGTAACACTTAAATTTTGGAAGGAAGCCTTAAAAGTTTAGCTCTTTAGAAACAATTCAAATCATCACCGTATTCCTTTTCGTAGTTTTTGGTTTGAGCTTCTTTATTTTCTTTTTGTAGTTTTTCAATTTCATTTATATGTTGTAAAACTATTTTTTCTTGGAACCTTAACTCTGTTTTTATTTGAAATGACTTTGTATTTTTTATTGCATTTCTTAGTCTCAATACATGAATCCATATACGATCTTTAAGTTCTTTTAACTCTATTCTAATATCTGATAGTTGAAGAAGGATTTTTATATAATCCGTTGTATCTTTTTCAAAATAAAATTTTGGTAGCGGCCTTTTTCTTTCGAATCTGTTTCTGTTCAATTTTTTAATCATTTAATTTACCTTTGGAAGTTCATACCAATTGGTTGTATATCTGGGTGAGGTCATATTCTGTTTCATTGGAGACCATTTTTTTGTATTTTGTGATGCATAGTAAATTTGAGTTTCATAAGCATTCATCTTATCAAGATATTTCATAAACTGTGTATTTTCTTTGGGATCATTTGGATCTTCAAATAATGAATACTGCCTAGTCCCTTCGTTAGAAAATTTATTTAAAATTACTCCAGCTTTAGCATAGTCATATCCTGATTTAAAAATTGGCAATAATCCTTTTTTTGTTGCTGCAAGAATATCTCTAGTATCGTTTGTTGGAGTAAATAACTCTATTGTTTTCATTCCAGTATGCTGAGGTTTGTTTTTATTGAAAGGACTAGTTCTCACAAACACAGATACTTGAGAACATTTTTGTTTTTCATTTCTTAGTTTCTCTGCTGCTCGAACAGCAAAATTACTTACTATAGGTTTTAAAGTTTCTAGATTGGAAACTCTTTCACCAAAACTTCTACTGACTACTATTTGTTTCTTTGGAGAAATATCATCCTCGATATTTAAACACCTTTGACCTCTGAGCTCTCTTACAGTTCTTTCCAAGACAATACTGAACCTTTTTCTAATATTTTGAGGGTCTATTTCTGCAAGATCTAGGGCTGTATTGATACCGGCAGCACTTAGACGATTATTTAGTCTTCTTCCAACACCCCAAACTTTATGCACCGGTGTATGCTTTAGAGCATCCTTAATTTGATCTTTATTTGATAGATGCAATACAGACATTGGAATATTTTTTCTTTTAATTTCATTGATTGCAATTTTACTTAATGTCTTATTAGGAGATATTCCTATTCGAACAGGAATTCCAGTCCACTGCCTCACAAGAGCTCTTATATGACACCCAAAGTCATATAAATTATAGTTTTGCTTTAGGCTATCTAAATCTAGAAATGCCTCGTCTATACTGTAAATCTCTATTTTGGGTACAAATCCTTCCAAAATATTCATCACCCTAGCTGAAATATCTCCATAAAATGTAAAATTTGATGAAAATACCTGACCATTCTTTTTTAAAAAGAGTTCTTTGACCTTGAACCAAGGAACTCCCATACCAATACCCATCTTTTTTGCTTCCGTACTTCTTGCAATAACACAACCATCATTATTAGAAAGCACAACAATAGGTATGTTCTTCAAATCTGGACGAAAGATTCTTTCGCAAGAGGCATAAAAACTTTCACAGTCTACAAGAGCAAAAGCCATTAGAATTTGTTAATTGCAGCGGTAACAGTCCCCACTATTTCTAATTCTTGACCGTGATTAATAAAGATAGGAGGGTAGTCTGGGTTCTCTGACATCAGACACATTCTTGGTTTGAGTCTTAGTCTCTTACATACAAACTCACCATCTATTGTGGCAACTACAATACTGTTATGAGATGGTTTAATGCTTCTATCAACTATTAAGACTGCTTGATCGGTAATACCTGAATCAACCATAGATTGTCCTTGAGCTCTCACTAAGAAAGTTGCAGCACCATTTTTAATTAAGTGTTTATTTAAATCTATAGGACTTTCAATATAGTCACTAGCAGGGCTGGGGAACCCTGCATGGACCGATTCAAGAAAATAGGGCACAAATATTGCCGGCAGATTTTCTTCAGAAATTTTTCCGATATAGTTAACTTTCATAAGAATTTTCTAAATACTGTATAAATATACAGTATAATATAAGTTAGAACAATAGAGTTTTTAAATTTTTTTTTAAGTGTTGATCGCTTAAAATCAATCACGTATAATGCTTGAACATGCCTAAAAAAGAAAAATTAAAAGTTGTTGAATTATTCGCTGGAGTTGGTGGGTTTAGACTTGGCCTAGAGGGATGGAAGGGTAAATCATCTAGCAGTGGCTATACAAAAAGAATGGTTAAGAACTATGAAACGGTATGGAGTAATCAATGGGAGCCGGGAGTAAAAGTCCAACACGCAAGCGATGTATATAAAGAAATGTTTGGCAGTGAGGGCCATTCAAACGAAGATATAGGAACAGTTGATCCAAAATCTGTACCAAAACATGATTTGTTAGTTGGAGGATTTCCATGTCAGGATTACTCGGTTGCAAAACAATTAGGAAGATCCAAGGGCATTGAAGGAAAGAAAGGAGTTCTCTGGTGGAACATTAGAGATATTTTAGAAGCCAAAAAACCAAGATATGTTCTTTTGGAGAATGTTGATAGATTGATTAAGTCACCAGTAAAACAAAGAGGTAAAGACTTCGCAATTATATTAGCCTCGCTTGCAGATTTGGATTATATGGTCGAATGGCGAGTTATTAATGCAGCAGATTACGGCATGCCTCAAAGACGAAGAAGAGTATTTATATTCGCTTATCATAAGAAATCATCCATATATAAAAAATATACTTCTCCTGGAAAATGGATTTCTAAAGATGGCGTAATAGCAAAAGCTTTTCCAGTACAAAAGGTAAAAAAAGCTCAATTAGAATTATTTGAAAATCTTAATATTAATTCATTCAATATAAAAGGTGACTTAGTAGAAATAACTAAAAATTTTAATAAAGAAAAAGGCGGTAAAGGTGTTTTCGAAAATTCTGGAGTAATGATAGGTAGAGAAGTTTGGACTATCAAGACGGAGCCAGAATATAAAGGCAATCAAACAACCCTCAAAGATATTCTAGTAAGTCATAACGAAGTAACTGAAGAATTTTATTTAGGAGAAGATATAGAAAGGTGGAAATATCTTAAAGGCGCCAAAAGAGAAGAGCGTAAAAAAAGTAACGGAGAAATATTTTATTATGTCGAGGGGCCAATGAGCTTCCCAGATAAATTAGATAGACCCATGAGAACTATTATTACGAGCGAGGGTGGTTCAACACCTAGCAGATTTAAGCATGTTATAGAAGATCAAGGTAAATACAGAAGGTTGGTTCCAACAGAACTTGAAAGAGCAAACATGTTCCCAGATGATTTCACAAATTCAGCCAGCGATACCAAGCGTTCATTTTTTATGGGAAATGCATTGGTAGTTGGAGTTATCGAAAAACTTGGAAAAGCATTGTACATAAACGACCTTGGTTAAATTGCTTTTAGAATTTATGTTTGATACCTTTGTTAAATGGATTATAAAACCTATTCACATAGATTTGCAGATCTAGTTTTATCAGAAGACTCACGTTTTAAAGATGACTTTAAAGACATAACAGAAGTCCTTTCCTCAATATCTGAAGAAGATTTAATTAATGGTTATCTAGAAGACAGGAGAAGAAGAGAAAATGCAAAAAGTTTATCAACGACTTTGAATAAATTAATAAAAGAAAAATTAGTAAAAAAGAAATGGATTCCTGAAGCAGCAATATTCAGAGATAAGGAATACATTAAAAATAAAAGCAAGTGGAGATTAGATTTCACAAAAAATGATATTTCAATTGAGGTAGCTTTTAATCATGGTGGTGATATAGCGCATAATCTTATGAAACCTGTTCTGGCAAGTGAGCTGAATCATGTTGAAAAAGATAATCAAACAGAGATTGGTATAATCATATGCGCAACCGATAGCCTAAAAAAAGCTGGAAACTTTGATGGGGCTATTGGACCTATGGAAAAATTCATTAGTTATCTGAGACCATATAGCAGCTATCTAACTGTTCCGATTTTAATTATTGGTCTTAAACCTCCTAAAACTTTTAAGATTGATAGCGATAAGAAATCCCCCACATATAAAGAAATAATATATTTGTGATACTTAAATTTAAAATTTATTTAAATGACAATCCTTATTTTCAATCGATGTAAACCATCCATTTTTATCCCAATCCCCAAGGACAATTCTTTTACACGAATTATGTTCGTGTATTTTTGGTCTGTGTGTATGACCATGAATAAAGATATCTGGTTTATTTTCTTGAATGAAATTATTTACTGTTTCAAGATTTACATCTGTGATTTCAAGAGATTTTTTAGAGGTAGCGTCTCTGCTATCAGATCTCAATGAGTTTGCAATTTCATTTCTTTCATTAATGCTTTTAGATAAGAAATCTTTTTGCCATTCTTCTGACCTAACCTTATTTCTAAACTCAATATAATCAGCATCATCAGTGCACAAGAAATCTCCATGGCTTAGAATAGTTTTCATGCTGTTGATATTAAGAGTATAAGGATCCGGAAGCAAAGAGATGCCAACCTCACTGGCAAAAGTCTCACCAATTAAAAAATCTCTGTTTCCATGCATTAGAAATGTTTCAGGACCATCCGAAGTAAAGTCGATAAGAGCTTTCTTTATATCTTGAATGAAAAGATTATCATCATCATCACCAATCCAAATTTCGAATAAGTCTCCTAATATGAATAGGTGAGAACAAGTCTTTTTAGATTCATTTAAAAATAACTTAAATGCATCAGTTAAATGAGGATTATCTTCGCTTAGATGTATGTCTGATATAAAGCGTGGCTTCATTCACTAATAGTAACAGACTCTATTGTTATAACTTCAATGGGAACATCTTGATGACCGCCAGAGGACCCTGTTTCAACATCAGCAATTTGATCAACAATATCCATACCTTCAGTTACAGCGCCAAAAACTGCATAACCCCAACCTTGAGAATTTTCTTCGGTGTGGTTTAAGAATCCATTATCTTTATGATTAATAAAGAATTGACTAGTTGCAGAATGTGGATCCATTGTTCTTGCCATCGCTACAGTGCCTCTATCGTTAGACAAACCATTATTAGCCTCATTTTGTATTGGAGCAGTTCCGCTTTCTTTATTGGCCATGTCGGCGGTTAAACCACCACCTTGAACCATAAAACCATTAATGACTCTATGAAATATAGTTCCTTCGTAATATCCAGAGCTAACGATATTTTTAAAATTCTCCACTGTTATTGGTGCTTTTTCATCATTAAGTTCAAGCTTAATTTCGCCAACCGATGTTTTAATAGTTACTAATGTCATATTTGTCTCCATATCATTTAAAAGTTTATCATCTTCATTAAAATTTAATATTTCCATAAATTCTTCAAAGGTAAGATCCGAAGATGGTATGGCTTCAATAAATTCATTATATTTTTCTTCATACCATTCATCTGTACCTGGTTCCGGAGGACTGCAAGAGGCAATAAACAAAACTAGAATTGTAAAAAATATTTTTTTCATAAGTTTATTTTGCCATACATCCTTATGGATTTTTATATTTAAAATGGCTTAGTTTGAATATATTCTTTGAAACTGTCTTGAACTATTTCTGAAGTTAAACCAAATTCTTCTAGAATATAAGTATGTTTTTTCTTTTGAAGATTTTTTTGCATCGCAAGGTATTTCTCCATACTATTTTCTGTTTTTATATTCATATCTAGACCTAATTTTATGTATACGTCTTTGAGAGCGCTTATAGGATTTTTAATAAATTGAGAATAGCTTACATCAGCTATCTGGTCTGAATGCAAAACTTCTTTATCTAATATTCCTTTGTACAATTTATGTTTCCAAAAATCTAAAACCATTTCACCGATACGATTTTCGTCGACAGATTTACTAAAACCTAAACGAACATTTTTTGTAAGACTACAAAAAGAACCAATAGCTTCAACAGGATCTCTATGAATATTTATGAATTTAGCATTTGGATACGCCGACAAAATTTCTGGAATGTGTCCAATATGACTTGGGTCTTTCAAAAGCCATCTATTAGGTTTGCCGGTCAGCTCTAATACTTGAAGGAATCTTTTATGCCATAGAAACACCGATTCAAAACTACAGCTTTTTAAATATTCGGCATACTCAGGAACATCAGCCATGCAAAGATAAACAATACTTCTTATATTCATGGTAGCAATTAACATGCATTCTTCTGGAGTCTCTCCTCTAATATAATGCATCGCTCTTAGCTTGGGAATAATCGTTCTAGCGAATTTAAGTTGAAAATTTATTTTGTTTTGTCGCCATTTTTTTTGTTGTACAGTTTCCGCTAACGGAAGGGGATTCATAATTTCCCAATACAAAGGTGATCGATGATTATGATCTAAAGATAATAAATTAAATAAGAAAGTAGTGCCTGATCTAGGAAGGCCAGTTACAAAAATTGGATCGGCTGGTTCTGGCAAGCTCCGATCTTTTGCTAACTTATAAATTTCTTTTCTAACCTTTAATCTATCTTTAAGTTGATTCTTAAAAGCTATTGAACCAAACAGATTGAATCTATTATTTCTATTGGCTGAATCAATTAAAATACCTAGAGGCTCAGTGTAATCATCTTCGCCAAGTTGACCTTCAAGGCCATCAAGCATATTTTGAACTGTAATTTTGCCAAACATATTCTCTATAAGATACCTTTATAATTAACAATCCTCAATTTAAAATAATCCAAATGAACATTTTATTTTTATGTGTAGGGAATTCAGCAAGGAGCCAGATGGCAGAAGGCTTAGCAAAGGAAATACTTGGTTCTGAACATAGAATTGAAAGCGCAGGCTCAATTCCTTCAGGCAAAGTTAACCCAAATGCGATTTGGGCTATGAATGAGATAGGCGTAGATATTTCTAATCAAACCTCAAAATCAATCGACAATCTTGATAAAAAATTCATAGATAGCTTAGATTTTGTTATTACTTTATGCGCAGAAGAGGTCTGTCCTGTAATGCAAAATGATGCTAAAAAAATTCATTGGATGAATGAAGACCCTGCAAATACAAACCTATCTGATATTCAGTCCAAAGAAGCTTTTAAAAAAGTAAGGGATAATTTATTTAATTTAATTAAGAAATTCTTTATTTTAAATATATAAAGATTTTGATGTTAATATTTAAGATTGTTGATAAAAAAAAATTAAGATAGACATTTGAAACCATTTTCAAAAATTTACATTGCAGATGGAGTATCTCCAGGAGAAGATGTAGATGTCGTAAAGGATATTTATGTCCCCGCTCTACAAAATTCAAATTTACATAAACGACTAACATATTCGTTTACTTCTCAAGGTTTGGTTGAATTAGCAGAAGGTTTAGAAGTGTTCATAAAAAATAATGGTGTAATGCAAATTATTGTTGGCAGTCCAATCTCGGAACAAGAGGAGAAATCTATCAAAATTGCTGAAAAGCAATCTAAGAAAGATGAAACATTTAAAAAATTATGCATGATTAGATTGGATAATCTTTTTAAAAGCATAAACGAGGATTCTGAAATCGTTGATAGCCATGTTCCTAAAAGATTGGATTTACTTACACAGTTAATTGCTGCAGAAAAATTAAAAATTAAATTTGCCTTTAAAAAGAATACCCTAGTCGATCCAAGTGACAAATCGATTCAACATACAAAAATCGCAATTTTCCATGGTCTTAATGACGAAAAAGTTGTGTGGGGTGGTTCAGCAAATTTCTCACAAAATGCTTTTATTAATTCAGCAGAAGAAATTTCAGTATATAAAAGCTGGGATGTAGAAAGTGGATTTCATAGGCATGCAAATAGATTAATAAGTTCTTTTGAAAAGTTTTGGAAAAATGATATTGATGAATGGCATAGCTGTGATGTACCAAGTAAATTTTATACAGAGTGGAAAGAAAAACATCATAGGGCGTTTGGAAGAGTTTTAAATCCAAATCCTAATCCGGAACCAACACCTGCTCCAGAACTAAATCCAGCTCCAGAAGTAAATCCAACTCCAGAAAATAATGCACCTAATAAATCTTTGTTAAAAAAACATATAAAACTTAGAGACCATCAAGAAAAAGTTTTAGAAGATTGGGTTAAAAATTCTTATAGAGGAATTGTTGAGCATGCAACTGGTAGTGGAAAAACAATTACGGGTATCTTTGCAATAAAAGAGTTTTTTAAAAAAGGAGGCTCTAACGTAATATTGATTGTCCCCTCTAATATACTTCAAAAGCAGTGGAGGTTAGAGATAGAAAATATTCTTACTTCTGAAATAAGAGTTAACCTTGTTGGCGGAGCAGTTGCTAAAAATAAATGGAGAAAGAGAATTAAAATGTATACCTCAAAATCTTCAGACAAACGTATTATTATTGCTATAGCAGCTTCTGCATCAAGTAAAGATTTTTATAGCAAAGTCGATTTTGGCAAGCACCTAATGGTACTAACAGATGAAGTGCATAGAATAGGCGCACCAAGTTATAAAAATTTGCATGAACATATAAATGTTGAATATGTACTTGGCTTAAGTGCAACCTATAAAAGGGCAAATGACCCCTCAGGCAATAAAATGATAGAAGAATTTTATGGAAAACCTTTGAAACCTTCATATGGAATAGAAGATGCAATTACAGAAAAACATCTAACTAAATATACATACAAACTACACAAAGTTTTTCTTAATGCTTCAGAGACTGACGATTGGATTGAAAAGTCAAAGAAAATATCAAAGCTTTATGCATCATTTAGAAATAATAAAAAAAATTTAAAAATGCCATCTAACCTCTCTCGTGCTCTGATTGAAAGAAAGAAAATTGCAAAAAAGGCAGAGAATAAAATAAATGTAGCTGTAGAAATAATTAAAGAATACTATGTAAGAAATGAAGATAATAAGACAGAAAATCCTCATCGCTGGTTAGTTTACTGCGAAGATGAAATTCAACTTGAGGATCTTAAAAATAGATTAGTAGAAAATAATTATCATTGTTCAACTTATTATAGTAACAAAAGTCCTAAAAAATTAGAATCCACGCTAATGAGTTTTTATTCAAATGGGGGAATTTTGTTATCAATTAGATGTTTAGATGAGGGAGTAGATATTCCAGCAGCTGATCATGCTCTAATTTTGGCATCTTCGTCATCTAAAAGAGAATATATACAAAGAAGAGGAAGAGTTTTGAGAAAAGACCCTAAAAACCCAATTAAAATAGCAAATATACATGACATGCTAACACTTTCTTTAGATAAAGAAGATAGGTCGATAAAATCATTAATATCAAATGAAATCTTACGTTCAATTGAGTTTGGTAAATACGCTTTAAATAATAGTATTCATGAAATTGAAACAGAAAAAATTCTCACCGAATATAATCTTAAACTTGATGACCTCGAATATACTGAAGAGGATGACTATGAGGAAGATTAAATTCAAGTGCCATCAATGATGAAATATATTTAATTTAGTGATAAGTTAATTACTGTCTTATACAAAAAATACATATTAAATGAAAAATAAGTTGATAAAAAAAGAAATGGAATCACATGAGATTAATGAAGATATTTTCAATAAAATAATTGAAATATCTGAAGAATATTTTCTTGATGAGGACACACATAATAAAAAAAGAAAAGCTAAAATTGGACAAATTATTGAAGGTTTAGCCAAGGAGCAAACAGATGAGACTATTACAAATTAGATAATGTTTGTACTTCAACAATTAAATTTTAAAAACTGGATTCCGTTTTATGGCAATCAAAAAATTATTTTCTCGGTAGATGAGAATAAAAATATTACTTTTATAGAAGCAGATAATATGGCTGGTAAGACATCCATATATAGGGGGATATTATGGTGCATGTTTGGCGATACTGGTGACATAGATGAATATAGTAACTTTATTGACAAGTTAAATTTGAAAGCATTGGGCGAAAAAGATTACAGGTACCAAGTAGAATTAAAGCTTAAATTTGAAGAAAAATCATATGTAATAACAAGAAAAGCTGAATTGAGGAGTGACGCCGAAGTTCATGAAGATAATTGGGATGAGTTTCTGTCGCTTAATATTGATTCCGAAGATTCAGTCGGTATTGAAGCACAAAAAAATATAAATAAAATCTTTGATATGACTACATCTAGATTTTATCTGTTTGATGGAGAAATGTTGTCCGAATATAAAAAATTAATTAGAGCAAATAATATGAGCGGATTAGCTAAAAAAATTATTGGCGCGATTGAGGATATATTAAGAATCACTTCTCTAAGAAATGCTAAAAAGTCTTTGGACGAAATTCATGCAACTGCTTTAAAACAGGCCAATAAAGAGAAAAATAAAGATTCTAATGTTCAAAAATCTCTAGATACCTTAGAAAAAAAAGGAAAAGAGCTTGAGGAACTTAAAAAAGAAAAAAAACAACTTGAAAATCAAAAAATCAAAGCTGATAAAGATACTGAAGACGCAAGAAAGATTCTTGAAAATAACCCAGATCAGAAGCAACTAGCGCAAGAGTTTAAAGATTTATCTGAAAAGAAAATTCCTGATTGTAAAACTGAAATATTAGATTTAGAGAAAGTCGTTAGAGCAAACGCAAGTTTAATTTATTTAAGGGTTATTGATAAAAATATTAGAAGAATAAAAAAACAGATTACCAATAGACTTGAGGGTTTAGAAAAGAAAATTGATCAATATAAAAAGATTGATGTTTATGATTCAATTTTAAATGACTTAGATATATCAACTGAATCAAAAGAAGTTATAAGGCAACAAATGCCAAATATGAACATGGATGAAAAGCAAAAAATTGAAGAACAGATATTTGATATGAAAGCCAAGTTATATAATATTGACCAATTTAATTCTTCTCAGGCTAATATGACTATCTTGGTGGAAAAATATAGTCAATTAAAAAAAACAAAAGAGAATTTAGAAAAATATTCAGCTAGACATGAAGAAATTCTTCAAAGAAGTGGCGGCAAAGATAATGTAGACACTCTTCAAAAACAATGGGAAATATTACAATCTAATAGTGAATTAATAGGAAAGATTGAAGATAAACTGGATGAGAATGTTGAAAATTCCAATGCATGGAAGATAAATAAACTTAAGGAAGGAATCAAAGCTATTGAAGCTACTATACCTAAAACAAAAGCTAAAACTATTCATGCAAATAAAGAAATAATTGCAAGAAAATATAAGAATTTTTTTGAAGCGTCTATCGACACTATGGTTGCTGAGACAAAATCCGAGGTTTCAAAGTCTGCAAATGAGATGTACAGCAAACTTAGCGCTTATAGAGTTTTCCTAAATATAGAGCAGACTGGCACAAATTTAGAGATAACAGACAACTTTGGATTACAATTAAAAAATTCTGAGGGTAAAAAACTTTCTGCATCTGCAGGGGGCTCTAACATCGTAGCTTTAAGTTTGATTTCAGCTTTAAGAAACCAGCTACCTGAATCTCCATTTCTTATGGACACCCCATTTGGAAGACTGGATCTTAAATTTAGAGAAGGAGTATTAACTCTAGGACCTAAAATGGGTACTCAATTCATTCTTTTAGTACAAGATGGTGAGGTTGCGCCTAATTCTGAATTACATGGGGTTATTCGAGATAAAATTGGATCGACATATAAACTTAATAAGTTGGATGACGACGTTACAGAAATTGAACAATTATGATAAATATCAAAAAACCAACAAATTGGTATATTTCTAATGATGCTAATAACATTATTAATCAATTAGATGAATCTAAAGCAAATATGACAGCTGCAGATACGGCTAGTCTTGCAGTATCAATAATCATTTCTAACGAAGATACTGATCATCAAAATATTGCATTAGATAAATCGAAAGTTCACAAGGGTAGATATGCTGAGATTCCTGGGATTGATAGTTTAGGATTAGCGTATAGTGATGTTTTCAAATCTGCTGATTCAGAAGAATTGTGGTCAAATGTTGAAAAAGCAATATCTGCAGGTATTCAAATAATTGGTGAAAAATATTTTGATGAAGATACCCAATTGATTGAGTGGGACAAAATCGAAAAAGATTTTAAATAGTCTTTATGGGGCTTAAGGAAATACCGACTGAAAATTTAGGACTTTCAGTTCGATCAACAAATTCTCTCAAAGCGGCAGGACTTAAAAATTTAGAACAAATTATAATTCAAAGCGTTTCAGCTGAAAGCTTTAAAAATATTCCTAATTTAGGTAAAAAATCTGTCAATGAAATTAAAGCGAAAATCAATGAATTAGATATAGATAATATAGATGATATTAAGGCTCAAGAAGATAGAAATGCAAAACTCATCTTTGATAATATTAAAGAGTGCGTTGATAATCTCTTTAAAACAAGCTTTAAAAGAGATGAAAAAGTTCTAAAAAAAAGAATTTTTAACGGTTGCACATTAGAAGAGTGTGGAAAAGAAAAGGGAGTAACTCGGGAAAGAATTCGTCAAATTGAAAGTAAATTTTTTAAAGCTATTTCTTTAAAACTTTCTGATAACTATATTTTTGAACTCCAAGAGTACTTAAAGATTAATAACGGAATAACTGGATTTTATGAATTAGATAACGTTGGCCCAGCATTCAAAGACATTTCCATTTATTTAGCATTTTCTGAGAATCCAAATGTATTTCTAAAATTCTTTTTTAAATCAAAAAAGTTGCTTAAGTGGCAAAAAAAGAAAGGAGAATATTATCTATATTCATACGAGGGAAATTCCCTAGATGAATTAATTAATGATGAAGAATTATTGGAATTTATAAATTCAAGTCAGTCTGTAAGCTTAAGCGAATCTGTAAAAGTATATTGTATGATAAATGATCAAGAATCAAACTTTGATTATATTTTTGAAGAAATTCAAAGCAAACTTTCAAAAAGAGCAAACTTTGCATGTCTTTATGCAGTTACCCAACTTAAAAAAAATTTTACATATATAACAACTAGACAAGTTATTGAATTTTTAAAAGAAAATTGTAACAAAGATTTTACATCACAAATAAGAACCTTAGATAATATTCTTGGATCCTCCGATACAAAAAATTCTGCCTTTGATGTAAGAGATATCAATTTATATACAGCAAAAGGCCAAGGAAATTGGTTCTTCCTTGATAAGTTAGAAATTGACAATATTGACCAAGAAGAAATAGTAAATTTTGTTTTAAAAGTGCTTAAAAAAAACCCAGATAAAAATTTCAATTCAAAGGAATTTTTAGATTATTTTATAGAAACAGAGCGCTTATCAAAAATTACAATAGAAATCTTGAATAAATATATTATTGATGCAATTCTTTTAAGTGTAGCAAATGAGCATGGTGTTCTAAATTATCTCGGAAGAAGCATGTGGTCTGGAAATTTAAATGCTTTAAAACAAAAAAGAATAGAAATATATCCTACAGTCTTAAAAATTTTAAAAGATAACAATGCTCCAATGAGACTTAAAGACATTAAAAAAGAGTTAAATAAAGTAAGAGGAGGAGGAAAAAATTTTCAGATACATACAACCCTATCCTCACCAAAACTTATTCAACTATCAAAGGGTTTGTGGGGTTTGCGAGATAGAGATATCAATGTCTCTAAAGAACAGGAGCTTAAAATATTAAAATTCATGCAAGATGAGTTTTCAAATGGCAACAAGATTTTAGACTTTAATGATATTAAAGAAATTAAGGAGTCTATTAATATAGATCAAGGCGTAAGTATCTATCAAATATCAAGAATGCTTCTTGCACACATACCAGTTGGCAGAAGAGAAACTCCAAATAAACTTATTTTTTTATTTAAGGTAGTGAGAGAGAATCCTCTTAATTTTTGTTTTTACAGCCCAGAAATTTCAGATGAAAAGGCGCAAGAATATATCGATTCAAAAATATAATATTAGCAAATATGCAATCTATTACAGATTGAAAGCAAACAGTTTTCTAGATTAGAAAAAAAGATAGATAATGCCATGATGCGAATAATAAACAAATCAAACAGCAAAAACTCACATAGCAGATGAAAATCGTTGAATAAATATAGTATAATTATTCTATAAAATTGGCGTATTTTTCGTCTAGCTGCAGATTTAAATGCTCTTTAGCATAGATTTTTCCAGATAAGTAATCAAAATTAATATGCATCTCTTAAATCAATTATATTTTGTTAGGTATCGCAGTAAAAATTAAATAAATGTAACAATTTTCATTTTGTTACGTTAGATAAGTGTGGAATTAATTCACCAAATTAAATTTTAGGAGGACTGCTTGACATCAAAAGAACTATTACTAGAACTAAAAACCAGATTACACATATCGAAACACGCATTAATCAGAATGCAGCAAAGGGGAATACCGCTAGAAGCAATAGCAATCATCTTTAAATTTGGATCAAAGATGATAACCCACCAAGATTATCGATACATATTTAATTCAAAAAAACAAAAGAAGAAAAATAGAGAAATATTTTTTGATAAGACTTTTAAGAAGTTTCAAAAGCAAATTGAAAATACTGCCTTGATAGTTCATCAAAACAACCTTGTAACCGCGTATAGAATTCAAGGCAAAATCTGGAGAAGCTAAATATGAATTTTTTTAGAAAAGATCCCCAACAAGATAAATATTTTGTTGAAATTAGAAACAGCCTTGAATTAGCTTATTGGGTAGCAAGTGATTCAGACAATTTTATAGAATTCTTTCCAGAACTTTTAGATAGAAATAATTTGAGCATTATTATTGATAATTCAGAACAATTAAAAAAACTTTTAAATGTTTCAAAAGATAGAATTAGACTTCAACTAACTGGAGACCATAAAGAGTGCGCTCTTCTTTTGGAAGATTATATTCAATCAATGATAAAAGAACTTGATATTAAACAAAGCAATCAAAGAAAAAATGAAAGTGAAGATATTAAATATACAAGGATACTTGATATCGATTCCAATTTTAGAAAAAATTATTTTAAATATATGTTGCGTGATGTTGAATACTATCGATTAGAGTCATATTCTAAATTATCTTCGGCATTAAAAGAAATATTGGCCTATGGGTCTTGTTTAGATGATGATTTGGAATCAGATTTTGCTGATAAGAAACGGAATAAAATTCTAAAATATCTTTCGGAGGCTGAGCGCTTGATACTGCGCAGCAATCGTCAGTTGAACATTAACAGGCGAACTAAGAGCATTGCCAAGATATCTCAAGCTGGAGAGTATGTTGTAAAAGACTTAAACCATACACATAAATGGAAAAGTTCTAGAGCTGGTGATCCCACTATTGCTTTTGGTTCTGGGTATTTTTCTGAAGAATATCATCGATTACAGACCGAATATAATTTGATATGGCAAGGCGTCATACAGGTTCAAAAAGAAACTTTTACACAAATTAATGATCTAGATATTGACGAATTAAATTTTTTAGATTTCCAAGGAAAACAGTATTACAGCAAATTAAACGAAGTAGGATTTAAAATTAATGAGTTTATTTTAAATGGTATGAATGCATATTTACCCAAGTTTGAATTGCTTTCATCTAAGACAATAAAAAATCATCTTCAATTTCTAAACGTTTAAAATAATATTAACAAGATAAATATTTTCTAATTTAGAAATTGTTTGAGTTAATATAGCTGTTGATTTATAAATAATGGCTCCTCAGGTTGGGATCGAACCAACGACCAATTGATTAACAGTCAACTGCTCTACCGCTGAGCTACTGAGGAACGCTAATAGCTGAGCATTATAATTAATTTTTAATGAATAAGTAAATGAGAACAACAACAATAATATTGACATTTATATTTTCAATTTTTATTCTCTCGTCATGCGCAATGGTTGGGAGTTCAGTAGCATCAGCTTCAACTGGTACTTCAATTGATTTTGGTTTAACAAAAGCTAAAAATACAATGCTCTATAATCCTGAAAAACTTCCACCTCATGACAATGAAGCATGGAAGCAATTCTTAAATCTTACATGTGATGAACTTAGACCTCTACTGAATGAAAGATCTCAAATTCTTAATAACAAAGAGTTTAAAGTAAAGTTTAATGCCAAAGATGAAAACATAGTTGAATACGCTGTTGCTATGAGGGAATATTCAGATGTAAGGCTAGCTGCTCAGCAAAATTGCGAAGTTTGGGGAAGGGCTGGTGTCTTTGAAAAAGATGAATGAACAAAATCACAAAGAGCTAAAAGTCGTAAGTGATTTTGAACCAGCAGGTTCTCAACCAGATGCAATCAATAATTTAGTTTCAGGTCTTCAAGATGGCTTGCTTCACCAAACTCTTTTAGGTGTAACAGGCTCAGGTAAGACATACACAATGGCAAAGGTGATTGAGGAAACTCAAAGACCTGCAATAATTATGGCACACAACAAAACCCTTGCTGCTCAACTATATGGTGAGTTTAGAGATTTCTTTCCAAATAACTCAGTTGAGTATTTTGTTTCTTACTATGATTACTATCAGCCTGAAGCATATGTACCAACTTCAGATACATATATAGCGAAAGATGCATCTATCAATGAACATATAGAACAAATGCGCTTATCAGCAACAAAAGCCTTGATTGAAAGAAAAGATACTATTGTTGTTGCAACTGTATCCTCTATTTATGGGCTTGGAGCACCTGAATCGTATCTAAAAATGGTAGTACACTTAGATAGGGGAGATACTGTTTCACAGCGCGATTTAGTATTAAGGCTATCAGCACTTCAATATACAAGAAATGATCTAGATTTTAGAAGAGCAACTTTTAGGGTTAGAGGAGATACTGTTGATGTTTATCCTGCAGATTCTGATAAGGAGGCACTGAGAATTGAATTCTTTGGAGACGAAATAGAAAGATTGTCGTGGTTTGATCCTTTAACAGGAGTTGTAATAAATGAGATTCCAAGAGCCACAATATTCCCCAAAACACACTATGTTACACCCAAAGAAACTGTTACAAATTGCATTCCAGATATTAAAGATGAACTCAAGAGTCGATTAGAGTTTCTAAAAGAGAATAATAAGCTTGTAGAAGCTCAAAGGCTTCAAGAGAGAACTAATTATGATATAGAAATGATGAGAGAACTTGGTTATTGTCAAGGTATTGAAAATTACTCCAGATATCTTAGTGGAAGAAATCCTGGAGAGTCCCCACCATGCTTATTTGACTACATACCAAAAGATGCCATTGTATTTATAGACGAATCTCATGTATCTGTTCCACAAATTGGAGCAATGTATAAAGGAGATAGGTCAAGAAAAGAAACTCTTGTTGAATATGGTTTTAGATTGCCATCAGCATTAGATAATAGACCATTAAAGTTTGAAGAATGGGAGATGCTTGCCCCACAAAGAATATACGTATCAGCCACACCAAGTAAATATGAAAAGGAGCATCAAGATAATCTTGTTGAATTAATCATAAGACCTACTGGTCTAACAGACCCGGATGTTGAAATTAGACCTGCACATACTCAAATAGATGATGTAATAGGTGAATGCAATGAAAGAGTTGCTATGAAAGAGAGAGTTCTTATTACTACTTTAACCAAAAGGATGGCAGAAGATTTAACGGATTATCTAAATGAAAATAATATATCAGCTAGGTACATGCATTCAGATATTGATACCGTTGAAAGAGTAGAAATAATAAGAGATTTAAGACTTGGAAAATTTGATGTTTTGGTTGGTATTAATCTATTGAGAGAGGGTTTAGATATACCTGAAGTAACCTTAGTTGCAATTCTTGATGCAGATAAAGAGGGTTTTCTTAGATCCGATACTACTTTAATTCAAACCATAGGAAGAGCTGCAAGAAATCTTAGAGGTAAAGCAATTCTCTATGCAGACAAGATTACAGGTTCAATGCAAAGAGCCATTGATGAGACTGATAGGAGAAGATTAATTCAAGAAGAATTTAATACTAAAAATAAAATTACTCCTAAATCTATTTCAACTAAAGTCAAAGATATTATGGAAGGCGCGAGAGTAATCAAAGGGAGCACAAAAAAGAAGAAAGAGGATATTGAAAAAATTGTACCGTTTAAGATTTTAGATGATACTGTTGATAATTTATCAGAGACGCTTCAAAAACTTGAAGATGAAATGTTTGCACTAGCAAAAAAGATGGAGTTCGAAAAAGCAGCTATTTGTAGAGATAAGATTAAGTCTCTCAAAAGAAAGTTAATTGATCTTTAGGTGGTGTGCATGAGTGAGCACTTAACAAACGATAATAATCTTTTACTCTATCAACATAATCTATAGCTTGCTGAGCTCTTGTGTATGAGACTTGATCTGTTAAATTTAGTTCAGAACCTTTCATAGTTTTTAATTTATTTTGAATTTGAGTCCAAGTTACTTGCTCAATATCCTTATTAATTTGATTAGCAATATTAAGAATATTTGTAGGACCCAAATTATAACTTGCTAAAGTAATTGATAATTTATCAGCTTGAGTTGGACCAATTTTATTTTTTTCTTGCAAGATTGCAAAATATTTTGCACCACCTTTTATATTTTGATCCGGATTTAATCTTTTTTCGACACCAACCATTGCAGCTGTTTCAAGGGTTACCATCATCATACCCCTAACACCCATATTAGATTTAGCCCTAGGGTCCCATTGAGACTCTTGGAACGAAATTGCTGCAAGTAGATTTTTTTCTATGTTTGTCTCTTCAGAAGCCTCTTGAAACATAACATCAAATTGAGGATATCTATTTTTTAATAGATCTTTAAATTTATTCTTTTCAAAATTATTAAGAGAAGACCTTAGGTAGGTTTCATCTAAAACATTTCCACAGTTAATTTTTTTAAAAGATTGGTCACAGGAAACCACAACTAACAACGTTAGTGAAAATAAAAAAAATCTAAAGATATTCCCCATTTTTTATCTAGCAAATCTTGCATGTGGACATCAATAGCATCGAATCCAGCTATGCTAAATGCTGCAGCCATTTCATTTTGACCATTAACTCCTTGCTCTCTCAATATAGCTACTTTTGGGTTCGTTGATTTAATATTTATGTTCTTAATTTGAGATTCATTAAAAGAAACATTGCTCATAAGGCCTGTAAAATTATTATCATCTAACAAACTTAACTCGGAGTCAGCAATTTCTTTATTATCTCTTAAGCTCTGAATGGCATGGGATGTTTCTCTCCATACTTTTTCAAGTTGAATTATAGGCTCAGCAAATAATTCTTCTTTATCTTTAATAATTTCAAAATTCTCTTCCTGTATACATGCTATTTCTCTTATTATTAAACCTTTTGCGGCTATAGAATCTTTAATCGATTTGACATCACCCTTCCCAACTTGAATAACAAAACCTGATTCCTCTGAGAATAAATACTTATTAATGTCATCTATTCCTGACAAATCCACTCTCATTCCTACTCTTTTCGTAAAACACATTTCAAGCAGAGATGTGATTAGTCCACCATCTGAAATATCATGAATAGCTAATATATTTTTATTTGAAATCATATTTTGAATAGATAAAAACATTGATTTGAAATCATCTATATCATCTATGTCTGGAGTAGTGTTATATTTTGTTTGAGTTACCTCAGAAAATATCGAACCTGCTAGTCTATTTTTATCGTTTAGTTTTATAAGCAGTATTGAAGAGTCAATATCTAAACTTAATTCAGGTGTTGCACTTATTGTTACATCGTTAACAGGAGCCATAGCCGTTACTACTCCTGACAGAGGGCTTGTTACTTGAAATTCTGTATTTGCATCAGACCACTTGGTTTTCATGGATAATGAGTCTTTGCCTACAGGAATAGATACTTTTAAATTAATACTCATCTTTGATAATGCTTCTACGCCTTCTCTTAAAGCAATATCTTCTTTATTCTCACCTGAAGCCGCCATCCAGTTTGCTGATACTTGAACGTTATGTAACCCTTTTATAACAACTCCAGCCATATTTGTTAAAGCTTCTGCAAGTGCCATGCGCATTGAGGCTTTCGGATTAGTAATTGCTAAAGTTGGTTTTTCTCCAATACTTAAAACTTCTCCTGATGTTGATGTAAATGATCTTAAGCATATAGAGTTATCCGATACAGGTACTTGATAAGGTCCAATAAATTGATCTCTTGCAACCATTCCGCCAACACTTCTATCTCCAATCGTTATAAGAAAAGACTTGGATGCCACTGTAGGATGCTGAAGAGTTTTTATAATAGATGATTTAAGGTCAAAATCCTCTGAATTATCTTCAGTGATTTCATCATTCTTTTTGCAAGTGACTTCCATTTCAGTAATTGGAAGATCACCAAAAAGCATTGATAAAGGAACGTCTACTGGATAATTGTTATTTAATTCATCATAAACCTTTACAGATTTTTCTATAGTTGTGATTCCTACAATTGCATATTCACACCTCTCTCTTCTGCAAATTTCTTCAAAAGCTTCTTTGTTATCCTTATGAATTGCAAGAACGTATCTTTCTTGAGATTCATTTGACCAAATTTCCATTGGGGACATAGATTTATCTGAATTTGGTATCTTTGATAATTCAATATAAACACCTAATTCAGAATCTTTAGCTAATTCAGGTATTGCATTTGATAGACCGCCTGCTCCAACATCGTGAATAAATTCTATATAACTATTTTCTTGTGCTGAGCATTTATTAATGACTTCCTGACATCGTCTTTCCATTTCTGCATTATCTCTTTGAACGGATGCAAAATCTAAATCTTCATCACTTTCTCCAGAAGAAACAGAAGATGCCGCCCCTCCCCCAAGACCAATTAGCATAGCTGGACCTCCAAGAACTATAACCAAGTAATCTTTATCGATTTGAAGTTTGAAATTATTTTTATCTCTTACTTCTCCAATACCTCCTGCTAACATAATTGGTTTGTGATATCCGTATGCTTTGTTATCAGAAAAATCAGTTTCAAAAGATCTAAAATAACCAAGTGTTGCTGGCCGACCAAACTCATTATTGAAAGCAGCAGCTCCTATTGGAGCTTCGGTCATAATTTGTAATGGAGATGCAATACGTGATGGTTTCTTTTCATCTTTCTCCCAACTTCTTAATAAATTAGGAATTCTTAGATTTGAAACATTGAAGCCAACCAATCCAACTTTTGGTTTTGCACCTCGCCCAGTTGCACCCTCATCTCTAATTTCTCCACCTGAACCTGTAGAAGCTCCAGGATATGGAGAAATCGCCGTTGGATGATTATGTGTTTCCACTTTAATTGTTGAATTTAGGTCATCCTCAACAAATTCATATTTATTTGATTTATTTAAATGAAGTCTTTCAACTGTTGCCCCCTCAATAATTGCTGCGTTATCTTTATAGGCAGATATGATTCCATCTGGTGATGCTTTGCTAGTTTCTTTAATTAAATCAAACAAGGTATTGTTTTTTTGGGAGTTATCTACATTCCATTTGGCATTAAATATTTTATGTCTACAGTGTTCAGAATTTGCTTGTGCAAACATCATAAGTTCAGCGTCAGTTGGATTTCTGTTTTCTTTTGAAAAAAAATTATATAGATAGTCTATTTCGTCATCACTCATAGCAAAACCAAATGAATTGTTTGCGATTTCAAGCTCTTCTTTTCCTTTATTTATTAGATCGATGTAATTCAATGGCCGCGCTTCATCTGAAATAAATAGATTTTGGAAATCTTTTGAATCTGAGTATATCGATTGTGTCATTCGATCGTAAAACATTGAAGTATCTAAATTGGGATAATCAAGATTGCAATCAATCTTAAAACCAAAAAGTCTTTCAACTCTATAGATATTATCAAAGCCTACATTTCTTACGATATCCTCAGTCTTTGATGACCAGGGAGAAATAGTCCCTATTCTTGGGCCAATATAAAATGAAAACTCTTCATCATGTTCGGTTGCAGTTAAGACATCTTTAATACCATCTAGATTTATAGAATCTGCATCAGCAAGTATTAAATATATTTCGTTAGAATAAATTTCAGTATCTAAATGGTTTAATTTATTGAATTCG
>CABYNW010000004.1 GCA_902520495.1 uncultured SAR86 cluster bacterium
AAATGAAAGAAAGATTAAAAATAAAAAGCCTAAAATTTCAACCGAAGCTGAAATAAAAGAAAAACCAATAAAAGAAGTTACAGATAATTTAAAACAAGGTGATTTACCAATTGAATCAAAAAATCCGTTAAAAGAAATTTCTAAACCTGATTCCAATAATGAGTCCGAAGAAAAAAAAGAAAAAATTGTTATGCCTAGTACAGAATTACTTGATAGAGCTCTTGATGATGGGAGCTCTTTATCTGAGGATGAATTAAATCAAATAGCATCTTTATTGGAAATCAAACTAGAAGAATTTGGAATAGAAGCAACTGTAGAGTCCGTATTACCTGGTCCAGTAGTTACAAGATTTGAAATTCAGCCAGCTCCTGGTACAAAGGCAAGTAAAATTACAAATATTGCACAAGATATTGCAAGATCTTTGTCTGTAAGCAGTGTAAGAGTTGTAGAGGTCATAGAAGGGAAATCATATGTGGGTATTGAAATACCAAATACTAATAGAAAAATGGTACGACTTACTGAGATATTATCTACAGAAACTTTTAAATCATCTCCATCAAACTTGAGCATTGCACTAGGTCACGATATTTCAGGAAATCCAATTGTTGTTGATTTGGCCAAAATGCCTCATTTGCTTGTTGCTGGGACCACTGGTTCAGGTAAATCGGTTGGACTTAATGCAATGTTACTTAGCCTATTATTCAAATCTAATCCAGAAAATGTAAGGCTAATTTTAATTGATCCAAAAATACTTGAGTTAAAAGTATTTGATGATATTCCTCACTTATTGACACCAGTTATCACTGATATGACCAACGCATCTAATGCTCTAAGGTGGTGTGTTGCAGAAATGGATAGAAGATATAAGTTAATGTCTATGATGGGAGGTAACGTAAAAAATATAGCAGGATTTAATAAAAAAATTCAAAATGCTGATGCTAATGGCAAACAAATTTTAAATCCATTAAATGAAGATGAAGAAGAGTTTTTAGAAGTGCTTCCATCTATAGTTGTAGTGGTTGATGAATTTGCAGACATGATGATGCTAGTTGGCAAGAAAGTCGAACATCTCATTGCAAGAATTGCACAAAAAGCTAGAGCTGCTGGAATACATTTAATTTTAGCAACACAAAGGCCTTCGGTAGATGTTATCACTGGACTAATAAAAGCAAACATACCAACCAGGATAGGATTTCAAGTTTCAACAAAAATTGATTCAAGAACTATATTAGATCAAGGTGGTGCTGAGCAACTTCTTGGATATGGTGATATGTTATACCTTCCTCCTGGAGTAGGTGTTCCTATAAGAGTTCATGGAGCTTTTGTAGGTGATGACGAAGTTCATCGAGTTGTAAATGATTGGAAATCAAGAGCTGAACCAAATTATGTAGATGATATTGTTTCATCAAAACAAGATACTGGACCAATACCTGGTTGGTCTGGAACTGAATCTGGTTCTTCTGATGAACAGGATGAATTATATGATGAGGCTGTTAGCTTTGTAATTGACTCAAGAAGAGCATCTATATCAGCCGTTCAAAGAAAATTACGAATCGGTTATAACAGGGCAGCAAGATTAATAGAAACCATGGAAGAGGCAGGACTGGTTTCTGAAATGAGTTCCAATGGTTCAAGAGAAGTTCTAGTTCCAAAAAGAGATTAGATTGAAATTCTTATATATAAGTATCTTATTTATATCAAGCATACTAATTACAGCATCTCCAGTTGATGAGTTAGAGCCTTTTTTTAATACAAAATTATTTTTTACTCAGTCTAGCTTAAATAAATTAAGTAAAACATATGAAGTATCCAAAGGAACGTTTATAAGAAATTCTGATAGTTCCGTGAGAATTGATATCAATTCTCCTTTCAAAGAAATTTACTTCTTAAGTATAGATGGATTAGAAATCCATGACTTAGACTTCGATCAAATTAAAAAAATACCAATTAGTGAAATCAATAATTTTTTAGTTAGTTTTATAATAAATGGAGACATTAACAGTTCACAAATTATCAATCTAAAAAAGAAATCTTTTTCAATTATTGAAAATGAAAAAAAGTTTGATTTTGAATTTATTAATCAAAATACCTTACATGTTACATTTCAAGATAATATGGAAGTAGATAACTTAATTAAATTTACAAAAGATAATGCTAACTAATATTTTATTTGTAGGAATTGGAGGTGCATTAGGAGCAATTGCTAGATTTGGAGTTAATGAAACTTTTGAAAACTATCTATCAGTATCAACACCTACTGGAACTTTATTTATAAATGTAATTGGATGTTTTTTTATTGGTATTTTTATAGGCTTTTCTATGCCAGTTAAAGATACTTCATATTATTTTTTTATAATTGGATTCCTAGGCTCATTTACAACAATGTCAGCATTTACACATCAAACAATTATGATTGCAAATTTAAATTTAACTAATGCTGTTTCATATATAATGCTTACAATAGTATTAAGCATTTTGGCTACTTATATTGGAGCTATAATTTCTAAATAATGTTAGATATAAAAAATTTAAGAGATAACTTTGACAACATCAAAGAGATGCTTTCTTGGCGTGGTTACTCAATTGACAAAGACAAATTTCAATCATTAGATGAAAAAAGAAAACTCTTACAAGTCAATGTAGAAAACCTTCAAGCTGATAGAAAAAAACTTTCATCAGAATATGGAAAACTTAAAGCTTCAGGAGAGAATGTAGATAAATTAAAATCAATTATTGATTCAACAAACAACGAGTTAGATAAAAAAGACAAAGATCTCCAAGAGCTTCTTCAAGATATAAATAATTTCATGCTGGATATTCCAAATATTCCAGATCGGTCAGTTCCTAATGGAAAAAATGAAAATGACAATATTGTTATAAAAAAATACGGATCAATAACCTCAACGAATACTTTAGATCACCTTGAAATAACTAAGGATATAGATACTGACATGGCTGCTAAAATTGCAGGATCCAGATTTTCCGTCCTAAAGGGACAATTACCAAAATTACAAAGAGCATTAATATCATTCATGATTGATAATGCAATAAAAAATGGCTATGAAGAATATTATGTTCCATTCATGTCTAATACTGATTCATTAATAGGAACTGGGCAATTACCAAAGTTTGAAGATGACTTATTCAAAACTGCTGAAAATTTATATTTAATTCCAACAGCAGAAGTACCGTTAACAAATATTTTTAGAGATGATTTTGTAAATGAGGCAGATTTACCTATAAAAGTTACTTCACATACGCCTTGCTTCAGATCTGAGGCAGGCAGCTATGGAAAAGATACTAGAGGGTTAATAAGACAACATCAATTTGAAAAAATCGAACTTGTGCAAATAACAAGACCAGATAATTCTATGGAATGTCTTGATAATCTTTTATCTAATGCATGTGAAATTTTGGATTTGCTTGAACTTCCATATCAAGTTATAGAGTTATGTTCTGGCGATTTAGGATTTTCATCAGCAAAAACCTATGATATTGAAGTTTGGATGCCTAGCCAAAATAAGTATAGAGAAATTTCATCGTGCTCAAACTTTACTGATTTTCAGGCCAGAAGAGCAAATATAAAATTTAAAAGCAAAGAAGGTAATCATTTTGTTCATACAATTAATGGTTCAGGGCTTGCAGTTGGCAGATGCTTAATAGCGCTTATTGAAAATAATTATGATGGAGCTGGTGTTATTAATATTCCAAATTGCCTCAAATCCTATATAGGAACGGATACTCTTAAGGCTTAATAACTAAGTTAACTTAAGTTCACAAAAAAATTACAAAATTGTCATAGTGCAATATTAATTTTTAATATATATTATGTGTATAGATTAATTTTCACAATGGGGTGTGTCATTATGATTCGTAACTTTTTTAAAATATCTTTATTATCAATTTTTATTTCACCAATTATTCTTGCTCAAGAATTAACATCAGACATAACAGGTTCAGTATCTTCTTCTAGCGGATCTGTAAGTGGCGCTCAGGTAGAAATAACCTATGAGCCAACTAATACTACTGTAACTAGAACAACCGATGCTTCAGGTAGGTATTCTGCTGGTGGACTTAGGCCGGGTGGTCCTTACACTATTAAAGTAAGTGCTGCGGGTTTGATGTCAGACAAAGTAACAACAAGTCTAGTTATTGGTGAAACCTCAAGACTATCCTTTACACTTCAATCATCATCATCGGTTGATGATGTTATTGTTACTGCTCAAAGGATAAGTGCTGATGATGGTTTAGGCTTTTCATCAACAATTGACGCACAAACAATCCAGGAAACACCTTCTGTTACAAGAGACATAAAAGATTTAATTAAATTAAATCCATTAGTCTCACTAGATGATGCTGAAGATGATTATGCCAGTATTTCAATTGGAGGAGCTCACCCAAGAAGTAACGACATAAAAGTTGACGGTGTTTCATTTAATGATGACTTTGGTCTAAATGATAATGGGTATCCTTCACAGAGAAGCCCAATAAATCTAGATGCAATAGAACAAATGTCAGTAAAAGTTGCTCCTGCATCTGTAGAGTATTCAAATTTTAGAGGCGGTATTATTGAATTTGTAACTAAAGGCGGTACTAACGAATTCGAAGGAAGCGTTGGTTATTATGATAGGGGTGATCAATTCTATGGTAGCAAAATTGAAGGTCAAAAATATACTTTCGATAAGGAAGATACAGCTCAAAGTTTTACTTTTGGCGGCCCAATTATTAAAGATAAGGCTTTCTTTTATGTAACATACGAAGATACAACTGTAACTAACCCAGTTTTATATGGTCCAGCTGGATCAGGTGCTGCAAATGAACAAGCTATAACTCTAGAACAAGTTGATAGTTTAAGACAATTAACAATTAGTAAGTATGGATGGGATCCTCTTGGTGTAGCATCTACAACAGAATCTAAACAAGAAAACACATCTTTAAGAATTGACTATATTTTAAATGAAAATCATAGATTAACTTATAACTATAAAAACACTGAAGGTGATAGATTAAGAGCAAGTGGCAGTAATTCATCTTTTTACTTTGAATCAGCTTCATATTTTAAAGGTGAAAAAACAGATACATCTAGTATTCTTTTAGTGTCAGATTGGTCTGATAACTTGATATCAGAAATTTATTATTCGAATAAATCTACTGATACAAGTCAAAACTCACCAGCAGGACAAGATGTCCCTAATTTCTATATCGATGATGCATATGGAATGAGGGTTTATTTAGGCGCTGATATTTTTAGAAGTGCAAATAAATTAGCAACTGAAACAGATTTTTTGAAAGCAAAACTAACTTACTATACTGGCAATCATAAAATAACTGCTGGTTACGAAAATACAACATATGATATCTATAATGTATTTATTGTTGCACAAGATGGTGAATGGGAGTTTGATTCGTTAGCTGATTATCAAGCTGGTGTTGCAAGTTCATTTAGTGCAAATAATGCAAAAACAGGTAACGTTAATGATGCAGCTGCTGTGTTTGACTATGGTTTAACATCGATATATTTGATGGATGAAATTTCAGTCTCAGATAGATTCAGCTTTACTGCTGGTATTAGGCATGATGAATATGATTCAAATGATGCTCCAGCTAAGAATGCTGCCTTTGAACAAACATACGGTTTCGCAAATGCAGGTATCGATGGCACAAGCTTAACCAATATAAGACTTGGAATGGATGTTGTTATTGATGATGTAAGTGATTTAAATGCTACATTTGGAACTTATTCTGCAAAACTTCCAGCTGTATGGATCTCTAATGCTTACACAAACGATGGGGTTAGGGTATCTTCATACAATAGTGCGAATGCTCCAGCAGGTTGTGATCCATTAACATCTCCAGGAGCAGGTTTACCAGCCTGTGTACAACAAGCAATTCAGGACGCTCCTTTGACGGATGCTAAAATTGACTTTATTGCCCCAAGCTTTGAATGGCCTGATTCAAAGATACTTAATATTACTTATACAAGAGACCTTCCAAATAATATGGATATGAGTTTTACATACTTAAAATCCAAACAAGAGGAAGCTTTATACAAAGTCATTGATACTGGTTACCCATTAAATGGTGATATTCCAACTGTGCCAACAGAAGCTGCTCCAGATGGAAGACCTATTTACAACATGACTGGAAGAAGAACATATAAGGCAGGCCTATATAATGATTGTTGTGGCGAAAGAGAGGTTATTTCTGCAACTCTAAACAAAGCATTTAGAGATGGAGACACTGTTGTGTCATTAAGCTACACAGGTCAGAACAATACAGAATTAAGTGGGATGACTTCATCAACCTCCAACTCTAACTATGGTAAAACAGGTGCGATTGACTTTAATAATAGAAAGGCAATGACATCTATATATGAAACAGAACATAGACTTTTAGCTACATTAAGGTCTAAGCATTACTTCTTTGGTTCTGATAAACCAACTACCTTTACTTTGATTTTTGAGAGAAAGTCTGGATTACCAGCTTACCCAACCTTTGATACATTTACTGGGTGGACTGGCGATTATAAAACTAAGGCATTTGGATATGACTATAATTTAAATGATGATAGTTCATCATTACTTTATATTCCGACAAGAAGTGATCCAATAGTATGTTATTCATATAAATGTACAGATGAAGGATCAGCAGATGCGCTAGCACGTGAAGAAGCTGTATTAAACCTTCTCTATAATGTTTTTGGTCTTGAGGGTAAGGCTGGTGAGATAGCTGATAGAGGATCTATGAGGTTCCCATGGCAATCCTCATTAGATTTTAAGATAACTCAAATATTACCTGGCTTTAGAGAAAATGATGAGTTTGTAATTACATTAGGGATCGAGAATCTTCTTAATCTAATCGATGACGATAAAGGAGTTGTAAGATATGGATATTATTCAGGAAGAATACCTGTAATAGATCTAAGAATTGTTGATGGTACAAAGTATGATTACAGCAGAAATGCATATAGATATAGCTTTGATGATCCATATAACATGAGTTTATCTGCTACACAGAGTGTATGGAGAGCTCAACTTGGATTTAAGTATAATTTCTAATAATACTTATATATAATTTAAAGGCGGTTTATACCGCCTTTTTTATTATGAAAAATTTAATACCTGAACTATCTTTTAAAGAAATTGAAAAAGGAGATATTACTTCTATTAATTTACTAAAAGATGCTTTATCTGATCATGGTTTTTTTTCAATTGTTGATCATGGCTTGCAAGATGATTTGATAGAGAGATGTTACAAGTCATCAAAAGAATTTTTTTCTTTAGATTTTGATGTTAAAAATACTTACAGTTCTATTGGTTCAAAAGGGGCGAGGGGTTATACACCAAAAGGGATAGAAACTGCAGTTGGTGAAAAAATAGCAGATCAAAAAGAATTTTGGCACCATGGACCGATTATTGATGAAACTTACGATAGTAATATTCCAGAAAATATTAATATAAAACAAATCCCAGAATTTAATCAAAACTTTGATGAGTTATATTTAAAACTTCATAAGATTGGTTCAAGAGTTTTATCTGTGATTGCTCTCACACTGGACCTTAACAAAGATTATTTTGAGTCTTGGATTGAGAAAGGTAATTCATTATTAAGATCGATTCATTATCCTCCAGTAGATTCATCAATCAATCCGCATCGAGCTAGAGCTCATGAAGACATAAACTTAATAACTTTATTAATTGGAGCAGCTGAAGGTGGTCTTGAGGTTCTAAATAAAGACGGTGATTGGATTAAAGTCTCGCCAAGCTCTACTGCAATTGTTTGTAATATAGGCGACATGATGCAGCTTGTAACTGAGAAAAAACTAAAAAGCACTACTCATAGGGTTATTCAGAATAAAAAAACAGAATCCAAACCAAGATACAGCATTCCTTTCTTTCTTCATCCAGCTCCATCGGTTAATTTAAAATCAATATTTAACGATGACGATCAGGGTATTCTTGCTAACGAATTTTTAAACCAAAGGCTAAAAGAGATAAAACTATATTAATTATGGATATTTATACGATTTTACAAATAATAATAGGCTTTATTGGTTTAACAGCTCTTGCTATACCATTCTCTGACAATTTTAAAATAATAAACTATAGATATGTTGGTTACGGCATTCTTTCACAGATCATTCTTGCTGTAATTTTATTAAAACTCCCTTTTGTGATTAATGCTTTTGAAATTTTAGGCAATGGAGTTGTTGTTCTTCAAGAAGCAACTAGAGAAGGCGCTAATTTTGTATTTGGTTATCCTCCTAGTGATGATACTAATGTTTATATATCTTTGCTTGAAACGTTTGCTTTTGGAGTTCTACCTTACATAATTGTTATGGCCTGTATTTCAGCAATATTATGGTACTGGGGCGTTCTACCATTTATAGTAAATTTAATTTCTAAAGCATGTCAGAAACTTTTTAATATAGGCGGCCCGGTAGGCCTTGGAGCAGCTGCAAATATTTTTGTAGGACAGGTTGAAGCTCCTTTATTAGTAAGACCTTATGTAAGCAAATTATCAAATAAAGAACTTTTAATTTTGATGACAGCAGGCATGGCAACTGTTGCAGGCTCTGTGATGGTAGCTTTGATAGCTATATTAGAAACATCTTTTATTAATGAAAATTTGATACAACATTTTATTACCGCATCAGTCTTATCTGTTCCTGCAGCAATAATGTATGCAAATATCATGATACCTTCAAACACAATTACTGATTTTGATGAAAACAAAGTTCCAAAAGTTTATAAAAGCACTATGGATGCTGTTACAAGAGGAGCATCAGATGGAGCAAGTATTGCTTTAAGTGTTGGAACAATTCTTATTGCAGTTATTGCTCTTGTTTATATAGTGAATTCTATTCTTGGAATTATTTCGCATCCGTTTGGTTTTGATTTATCAATAGAAGTTATACTAGGTTATATATTTGCTCCAATAGCATGGTTAATGGGTATACCATGGAATGAAGCTCTTATTTCTGGTCAACTTTTAGGAATTAAAACTACTTTGAATGAGTTTGTAGCATATCCTGGCCTAGCAGCTCTTGAAAATGGCGAACTTTCTGAAAGATCAAAACTTATTACTTTTTACAGCCTATGTGGTTTTGCTAACCTATCATCCGTTGGTATATTAATTTCTGGTATAACTGCAATGGCGCCTGAAAGAAAAGATGATTTAATTAAGGTATCTTTTAAAGCTCTTGTAGGAGCTACTTTAGCATCGTGCATGACAGGACTAATTGTTGGAATATTTATCTAATTATTTAGAACAATAAATAAGTTTAAATATGAAGCAAACAACAACCATACTATATAGGGTGTATATAGAAATACAGCCAACATATCTTCTTTTGAAACCATAAATAATATTTTTATATTAATAAATATCAATAACCATATATCAATTAGTGATATCAATGGCAAATGAAATGAAAAAAATAGCCATGACCATATAGCATTAAAAAATAATTGGATATAAAAGATGTTTTTTATTGTGTAGAAGTTTCGCCAGACCGTTATACCCATTAATAAATATAAAATTGGCCACACTATTCCAAATACATAACCAGGAGGATTCAAATTGGACTTCACAAGATCTTGATACCAGGAATCAGTAGCTGTACCTGATGATGCGAGACTACCAACAATTAAAGTAATCAGAACCAATATAATGCTATTGATTTTAGGAGTGTCTTTAAGCATTATTTATTTCTAAAGAATCTACTTATAGTTTCAGAAATATTACCAAAAAAATTTGAGCCTTTGGGTTTTGCTTCTATATAGATATAAAAGCCAACAAAAGCCAATGAAATTATAAAAACCCATACTGAATCGTATTCACCCATATTTAAATTATAAGTGTTTTAATTATATAAATATATTTAATTTATACCTTCTCTACAAGAAGAGAGCATACAGAATAACCCGCACCAAAAGAACAAATTATTCCTTTTTCTCCTTTTTTTAGATCATTATTTAGATTAAAAGAAAACATAGATCCAGCACTAGCTAAGTTTCCAAATTTTTCTATAGGTAAGGGCGCTAAACTTGTATCAAAATCATCAGATCCTATAACTTTAGAAACTATGAGATTTATCATTCTTGAGTTTGCCTGATGTAACCAGAATTTTGATATTTCATTAGGCTTTATATTATTTTTTTCTAATTGTGTAGAAATAAATTCAGCAACCAAAGGGCAGACTTCTTTAAAGACACTACTTCCATTTTGATTGAATATTAAATCATCTTCAGTTTTATAATCAGAAGCAGTTCTTGCTAAATAACTCCAATCACTTCTAATGTTATTTGAAAATTGTGTAATCAGTTTTCTATCTATAATCTTGAAACTGTTTTTAGAGTTGCTCCCTTTTTTTACAATTGTAGCTACACATCCATCACCAAAAATAAAATGAATATCTCTTTTTCCAAAATTCACAGCAGGCGTAGAGATTTCAGGATTAACAACTAGGATTGTTTCAGCTAGACCTGAGGCTATATCGCTGTATGCATTATTAATAGCAAAAGTAGTTGAAGAACAACCAACAAGCATGTCATAAGCATAACCATTTATACCTAATTCTTTTTGTATTTCAATTGCAACCGCTGGGTAGTATCTAGCATTATGAGACGTACCTAAGATGACAGCATCTATATCATTTGGAACAACATTAGCTTGTTCCATAGCTCTTTTAGCAGCCTTAATTCCAGCCTCAGCCTGAATAGATAGCCTAGATTCATCTTCATGTTTTAAGGATGGCATCATTCTGTTCACATCTAGAATATTTTTTTTATCGACCACATGTCTTGTTTTGATGCCAGATGCTTTTTCAATAAAAGCGGAGGAAGAATGCTCTAAAGAATCAATCTTACCAGTATCAATTTCTTCTTTATTATCAAGATTATATCTATCTACATAATCATTGAATGAAGAAACTATTTCATCATTAGTGATAACATCTTCTGGATACCAAATACCTGTGCCTGCTATATGTATTTCTTCCATATTCATTTAAATAATTAGATTATGAGTTTATTATAAATTATGAATTTAAACACCTTAAATGATGATTATATTTATAAGTATCTATCAAGCACAAGTGAAGCAAGAGGTATTGTGCATATATCTCATGGAAAAGCAGAACATATTGGTAGATATAAATGGTTAATATCAATGCTAAACAATAATGGATATCATGTTATTTCAATCGATCATCGTGGTCATGGTAATAGAATAAATAATAAAAGAAGTATTGGTATTTTTTCAAACTCATTTGGTTGGAAGAAAGTTGTAAAGGATTTAAAAACTCTAATCGACAATACAAAAAAAGAGTATCCAACCTTAAAACAATATATATTTGGACACAGTATGGGGTCATGGATTGCACTATCTCTTTTTAAGGAAAGGCTTGATATTAGTGGAATGATATTATCTGGTTCATCAAAATTTCCCTATTTCTTAATTGTTCTTCAAAGATTAATAATTAAATTTGATATCTTATTTTTTGGTCAAAACAAGATTAATAATATTATGGAGACTCTATCAACTAAAAGATTTAATAATTACTTTAAACCAAATAGAACTCAAAGTGATTGGATATCAACTGATGACGCAAATGTTGATAATTATGTTGATGACAAGTTATGTGGGTATAAAGTAACTTCAGGTCTGTGGCTGGATATGGTAAATGGCATAGAAGAGGTTTTTAACAAAAAGAACTATGATGGGCTGAATAAAGACGTCCCAATTTTAATAATATCTGGATCTGATGATCCTGTGGGAGACTTTACCAAGGGAGTTACTAGTTTATATAATTATTTGAAGAGTATCTTCAGCAATGTCGAGTTAAAAATCTTAAGCTCTGAAAGACATGAAGTCTTTAGTGGCATTAAAAAAAATGATGCATATAATTCACTTAAATTATTTTTAGATAAAAATTTATGAGATCGATATTTTTATTTCTACTTTTCATTTCTGCACCTATTTTTAGTGAAATGGAAAAAGTTTATATAAATCATAATAATGAATTAAGGCATTATTTAATCTATAAACCTATTAATTTTTATAAAAATAAAACTACTAAACTTGTAATCGGTATTCATGGATACAACGGAACAGCATCAGGTTTTGAAAGCGAAGTTACAGGAGGCTTCAATAAATTAGCTGATAAGTATAATTTTATTGCAGTTTATCCAGAATCAGTTAATTTCTATGATGGAACAACACTGGTTAATACCTTCAATGACATAGTAAGACAAACCAATATAGATGAAATTTCTAAAATCTGTCTTAGTGATGAAGAAAGATATGTCTACCCAAAATATCCAGATTGTGATCGAGGAAGATGTGGTTGGGCTCCATGTGTCGATGATGCCGCTTATATAAAATCATTGATTGATAAATTTGAATTGGAGTTCAATCTAAGTGATGTCTATATAATTGGTAATAGCTCAGGTGGGACGTTCGTAAACTCATTTATATGTAAGTATCCTGAATCAATAACTACAGGCGTGAGTATAAATGGCATGGCAAGATTAGGATTCAGTTGCGCTCCTGATAATCCAGTAAACTTTATCAGTTATGCATCTTTAAATGATACAAGTGTTCCGCCTGTTGGAAATCTTTCATTGGATGGATTATTTTATGATACCCAAGAGACATTAATTAATAAGTGGGTAGAAAAATTTGATTGTAAAAACATTAAACAGAAGTCATATAAACATAATGAAAGATTTGAAGAAACAATCTTTTCAAAGTGTAATAATCAAATTGTCATAATGTCTATTTTAAATTTAGATTCAGATCATATGTGGCCTGAGGCTGGTTATGACGAAGAGACAGGAATAAGCTCCTATACCAATTTCGGTACATGTGTTTCAGATATACAAAGTGAATATAAAATTCCAAAATGCTATAGAACCAATAATCGATGGGGCAGCGAATATATTCTTAAGAAATTATTTGCTATTGATAATATTAATTAGTTCTTTTGAAATTAGAGCAGGATCTTCAAAATAAGGAAAATGACCAACGTCTTCAAGCATAGTCATATCTTTATCAAGATCTGCATTTTTAAATAATTCATTTTCAGGATTAAATCTTGCTAATTTATCTTTTTCACTAAAAATATATTTTATATTTTCTAATTTAGATATTTGTTCTTCTGATAATCTAAAAACATTACAAGACTTAAGATCAATTGAGCTTATTTCTTTTTCTGATTGATTAAATAATCTTTTCAAAGGGTATAGCTTTATTTCTCTTTCAGGATCGTCCTCAACAACCTTAGTTCCATAAGGGGACTTAATTTGCCCTTTTTTTCTTCCATAAAAACCAGAACCCATGGTTCCAAAACCTTTTGTTTTTATTTCAGTTTTAGGAAATTTATAGACGCCATATTTCATTAAAAATTCAACAGCTTGATCAAGATTTCCTTTAGCATAATCAAGCAGCATATCTCCAACTAAAAAAGGATATGCAATATTCATACAAATTGTCATCTTGTTCTGAAATTCAGTAGATAAATCTAATGCTACCAAACCTCCCCAACTATGTCCTATTACAATTGGCGCACTAATATCTATTTCATTAAAAACATCAATACAAAAATTAGTATGATCTCGTATTGAATCTACAATTGGTCCAGATGTATACCCATGTCCAGGTAGATCGATTCCTAAAATATTATATTGATCATACAAATCTTTTAGATCAAACATTGATATTATTCTATGGTCCATTCCTGCTCCAGGCAAAAATACTATAGATTTTTTTTTAGAATCAAATTGATTCTTTTCAAAGATATTTGCTCTATGATTTTTTAAAGTTAATTGCATTTTTAAAGATAGATATTATTAGGAATATATAAATAAACATTAATGGTACAGATATTATTACTAAAAGCCACATAAATGAATCCTTCCCGCCTAAAAACATAATTAATGCAGGTTGAATCATTAAAATAATTGCAAAGAATACTCTAAGGTTTTTTGAGGGCTTATCTTTAAAGTTTTTCATTGATGCCGTGGCAAGAATATAGGAAAGCGAATCATATGTTGTACATAAAAATATTACTGCAATTATTGCGAATAATATTAAGAAATAAGTACCATAATTTAATAAAGAAATTGTTTCTACTACAAGGGCATGAGATGACATGGTTTGATCTGCAAAAATTTTGGGAGCATCCAAGATTCCATTTTCATAAAAATATATAGATATATTTGAAAGTATTCCTATATGGACGATGCAACCAAATGAACCAATGATCAATGCCCCAAAAATTAATTCTCTTATAGTTTTTTGATTTGAAATATTAACAATAAAAGCTCCAACCGCTGGCGCCAAAGCAATGTACCAAGCCCAATAAAAAACTGTCCAATCAAGTGAGTATTTTGATTTGATTAAACTCATAGAAAGATAATTTTTAAAGACATAAGATACAGGCTCTAAGGTGTTGATAATAATATATTTAGTAGGACCTATTAGTAATACTAAAATTAAAAAGATAATTACTAATATAATATTCAAGTTACTTAGCTTTTTAATACCGTTTTCAAGACCCTTATAAACACTAATAGAAACAATGCACATACATATCAAAAGCATTAGAAAATCTATAAATATTGTTTGATTTAAACTAAATATTTTAGCTATTGCTGCTGACATCAAAGGGAAGGATAGGGCTAAGCCAACACCCGCACCTGTTAAAATGGCCCCAATAAAAAAAACGTCTAATATAATTCTTAAAATTCCTGACTGTTTTTTTAATAGTATTCCTGAAAAAGTAAGAGGCGTATTTATGTTTTTCATTAAAGAAAAAACAAATGCAACTGTTGGAAGAATATATAATGCCCAGCCTGTAAACATCCAATGAAAAAGCGGATAAGATCTAGAAGTTAAAAGTGATTGATCGTCATTTTCAATTGGGTTTGTATAATAAACTAGCCACTCATATGTTGACCAATACAAAAGCGCTGCTCCCATACCAGTTGCAAAAAGCATGGAGCACCAAGAAAAATATGAATAATTTTTTCTTCCTTCAAGAATAATTTTTTTTGAACCGGAAGGCGAGAAGGCTATTACTATTAATATAATTAATGTAAGAAATCCAAATAAAAGAAATAACGACTCAAAATTTATTGCAAAGAAATTATAAATATTTAATAAAGCAGCTGCGCTTCCATCAGGATCAATTAATACATACAAAGACAAGATCACTAAAAAACTAAAAGTAATAGCAAGAACAGTTTTGCTCCAGAGAGGATTTAACTTAATATTAAACATACATAGTAAAAATAAAGCAGTAATGATAACAAATAAATTTGAATATCCTGAATTAAATAGAGTTGAAAATGATTTGGGAAGATTTTATATAGATCTTAAGGGTAATCATGTACCGAGTGTAACAACAGTTCTTAATAATATTTCTGACAAGCAATCATTTATAGATCAATGGAGGAAAAGAGTTGGCGAAGAAGAAGCAAATAGAGTAATAAAGAAAGCAACAGATATTGGAACTATGGTTCACTTAGCTTTGGAAAACCATTTAAAAAATATAGATCAAAATATTTTTACAGATGATTCAATTGGAAATCTAGCACGTAAAATGTCGAAGAAGCTTATAAATGATGCGCTTTGCGATATCACAGATGTTTATGGTTTGGAAGTTCACCTTGTATTGGAGAATCTATATGCTGGAACAGCAGATTGTGTTGGTGTAATTGATGGGAGAGATACACTTATTGATTTTAAAACCTCAAAAAGAATGAAGAAGAAAGAATGGATTGATGATTATTTTTTACAATGCGCTGCATATGCAAATGCGCATAATGTAATGTTTGGAACGAACATCTCTCAAGTTGCAATATTAATGGTAGATAGAGATCTAATTTATAAAAGATTTGTAATTAAAGATGCTGAGTTTGATCATTTTACAAAAATTTGGAAACAGAAATTATTACAATTTCATAATAATTTTAGTTGGTGATTTTTTATCAATTAGATATGTCTATTGGAGCTGCAATACTCATATCAGTATTTCTAAAACTTTGATCAGTTAGAATAGGCTTTATTTTTTCAAGATCGCTATACATCAAAACACCAGTTAAATCGATTAATGTAGAGGTTTGTTGTATGAACAATTCGGAGTTCCATTTATTAATATCAGAATATTTATTCCAATAGTATCCCAAAAAACCACCTTGCCCATAAGCAGGCACATTAAAACATGTCCATACTTCACAGCTAGATCCATCCCATATTAATGGACTTTTAGATGTTGAATCTTCAACACAAGAGTATTCATCACAATTTTCATTATTTCTTAGCTCATTAGCTAAAGCAATAATGCCAACTCCCCACCAGACTTGTTGAAGTTTACCATTTGGTCCTGGTCTTTCTGGTACTGATAACATACCTCTGGACCAACCATATCTATCCAATGCCATTTTTGCAGAATCTATAAGATAATCATTATTTCTAGTCCATAAATATGATTGTTCTGTATATCCGGTTGGTAATACTTCACCATTAACTTCTTTATAATCCATTTCACCCAAATGTTCAGCTTGAATTAATCCAACAATCTTATTTTTTAAATTTGGATTTTTATTAAGCCATGAAACATCTTTATGAGATTGTTCCATGCCAGGCATATAATGTCTGCAATCAAGATAGATAAGCAATGTTCTGTCTCTCTTTTCTTGTGGAATATTAGAAAAATATTTAACAATACCCAGGATACCCAATGCTCCATTATCTTGAGTAATAGATGGTCCGTCTGTGTGGTTTGTTAAAATAATTTGTTCATCATCATCTGTACCATAATCTTTTCCCGGCAAGTAACCTATTAATTGAAACGCTTCAGATTTTTCCATGCGACTGTTTAATACTATAGTTGCTCTTTTATTATCTTTTGCTGCTTCTATGACTTTGCTGCCATCTTCTCTTGAAAGTATTAAAGTAGGAGAGTTGTAATGATCAGGAACAGGGAAAGTATAGAGACCTTTGGTTCTATCGTATGCCATGTCATAAACAATTATTGCACCAGCAGCTTCTCCATCTTCTGGAATCTGATCAAGTCTTTGTGCAAGTTGGTACCAGATATCAAATGTAAAAGAAGTCTCAGGATCTACAAATTCAAATGGTTGAGGTAAAGTTTCACCATCAATAACATACTCATAATCGTTATATGTATAATTTGTTAAATAATTATTACTGTAGGGTTTCTCAGGGTGCTTTCTTGTTGGGATAACTACAATTTTGTCTTTTATATCATTCGGAGGATTTTCATGGTCATAAAAAACCATTTCGGCTGTAATTCCATCAAGATCAGTTTTACCAGAATATGCGCCATAGTAAGCAACTCTAATATTTTTATTATCAACTGAGAGTGTCCAGTTTTTTTCATCTTCAGATATGACCCATCTATCAAATTCCCAGGAATTCTTATATAAATCTATAACCCCATATTTTATAAACTCATTTTCTAAAAAATTCATATAGTTTAACCACTCAGTAGAACCAGTTAGAGTCGGTAGATTGTCGTGTTTAACCATTGACCATCTTGTTGCCTCTTCCTTATCAACTACCCATTGATTATTTAAAGGCAAGAATGAGTTCTGGTCATTATTTTGAGCACATGAAGCTAAAATTATTAAAATAGATAATAATTTAATTATTTTTGTATTTATTAATTCCGACATAAAAATTTACTATGTATTCGTTTTATTGTATATTTTTTATTACTTTTTTAAAAATAGGGGAAAAATATGAATATATTTCACGCTGAGAAGGTGCATAATGCTGTTGTTAAAACTACAAAAGCAACTGCTATTGCTTCTGCTGTTTTAGTAAGTGCTAATACCATAGCTCAAGAAGATCTAATGATCGAAGAAGTTATAGTTAGCGCTCAAAAGAAATCAGAAAACCTTCAAAATGTACCAATTAGTGTTACAACATTATCTTCTGATGAGCTAGATGCACTAAATATTAAAGATTTTGCGGATTACGTTCTTCAACTGCCAGCAGCATCTGCAGTGCAAAGAAGACCTGGTCAGGGCCAGATTTTTATGAGAGGTGTTTCTGATGGAGGCAACTCTAACCAATCACTTCAAGGCCCGGCTGTAGCTATTTATTTAGATGAATCACCAGTTACTATGATTGGTGATAACCTTGATGTTCATGTTTATGACATAGAAAGAGTTGAGTCATTAACAGGCCCGCAAGGAACTTTATATGGTGCTGCTTCTCAAGCTGGTAATTTAAAAATTATTACAAAAAAACCTTCCAATGAATTTGATGCTGGATACAACCTAAGCGCAGAATCAACAAGAGGTGGAGATGGAAGCACAATGGTTGAAGGGTTTGTAAATATTCCTTTATCTGAAAATGCTGCATTAAGGTTTGTCGGTTTCAATGACAGAGACGGAGGTTTTATTGACGCGGTTAATGATTCTATTACATATCCGGTTAGTGGAATTACAAAATCTAATGAGGTTTTTGTTGAAGATAATTTTAACGATGCGGTAAAAGATGGATATCGAGCTGCATTGAGAGTTGATTTAAGTGAGAATTGGAACCTAGATGTAAATATGATGGGTCAAGAGACTTCAACTAATGGTGTATGGGACCATAATCCTGATGAATTAGGTGAATACAACGTTAGCAGATTCTATGATGATAAATCACACGATGAGTGGACAAGATTTTCTGCAACCTTGACAGGTGATTTAGGATTTGCTGATTTAACTTTTACAACATCTAGTCTTGAAAGAGATTTTGAAGTATTAAGCGATTATTCTCATTATGCAATTGATGGTTACGTAGAAGGTTATTACACATGCTATACATACTATTTTGGACCATGTGTTGATCCCAGTATCCAGTTTGAGAATGATACTCACCAAGAATATGACACAACAGAAATTAGATTATCATCAAAAGTTGGTGATAAATTTAATTGGATAATCGGTGCTTTTCAAACTGAAAATATTACTGAATATGATTCACAATGGCATGTTCCAGCAATTAACCCTGCTGCAGCAGTTCCAGGTTCTGCAGATCTTTATTATCAAACAGATCAGGTAAGAAGCGAAGATGAATCAGCAGTATTTGGAGAGATATATTATCAAGTAAATGACAAGATAGAACTCACTTTAGGTCATAGAAAATTTGATAATGAAACAACTTTAAAAGGATTTGTAGGGACAGTATGGTGGCCAAATTATATTTTAGGCAGCGCTACAAGACCAGATAATGTTAATTCTGTCTACGATGGAAGCGATAGCATTTCTAAATTTAATCTATCGTATCAAATAGATAATAATTCTATGATCTATATAACACAATCAGAGGGTTACAGGCCTGGCGGAGCAAATAGAACTACTCAGCTTGGAGCTACATATGATGCTGACTTCTTAACTAGTACTGAGTTTGGCTTTAAATCAATCTCAATGGATGGCAGGCTAAGATTGAACGGCGCTATGTATCAAATGGATTGGGATGATATCCAATTAGGCTGGTTTGATTCTTCTATCTCTTTATTAGGATTAGTAGACAATATAGGTAAAGCTAATAGTAATGGTTTTGAACTAGATGCTAAGTACATACTAAGCGATACAACCACTGTATCTTTTGGATATGCAAATAATGAAGCAAAACTTAAAGAAGACTATGTTTTAAGAGGTGTTGTAGAAGCACAAGATGGTCAAGATCTTCCTTTCACTCCTGATACAAAATATAACGTAACTGTTAATGTGGACACTTCAGATAGGTCTAATATTCAGTTTAACTATGTTTTTGTTGATGAAATGTGGAATGATTTATTCTATACCGATAGAGAAATGCAAGACTCTTATGGTATTGCAAATCTTTCATTTACAACAATGGTTGGAGAAAGTGGCTCAGTTCAGATATATATGGATAATATTTTTGATGAAGTTGCTCAACTTTATATAAACAGTGAAGATATTCAAAAATTAACTACTGTGAATAGACCAACAACTATTGGCGTAAAATATAGTTGGAAACTTAAGCAATAGTTTTAAAGAACCATATAAAAGGCTGTATCATTGATACGGCCTTTTTTATATAAAGACAATTGAAGACATATAGTAAAGAAAATATACCAGATCAACTCATTGAGGCAGCAAAGTTGATATCAGAAGATAAGCTTAAAAAAGCTGAACCAATACTAAGAGATTATTTAAAAGATGATCCTATGGATGTTAATGCTATGAAGCTATTAGCTGATATAGGCATTAAATTTAGAGCATACAAAGATGCTGGATACTTGCTTACAAGAGCATTAGACCTCTCACCTGATTATGATCAAGCAAGGCTTAGTTATGCAAATTTACTTTACAAAAGACAATTACCGTTTGAGGCATTAGAACAAATAAATATTTTATTAAAAAAAGAACCTAGTAATATTCAATATTTAACACTTAAAGCTGTTAATTTAGCTTTAGCAAATCAACATGATGATGCTTTAAGCATCTTTGAAATTATTATCAAAGATAAAAAAGTAAAAAATAATCAACTTCATTTAAGTTATGGTCATACTCTAAGAGCTGTTGGCAGAATTGATGAAGCTATTCAGTCATACAAAAATTCAATTTCTACTAAAACTGGATATGGTGAAGCATATTGGGGTTTAGCAAATCTTAAAACTTTTGATTTTAATCAAGATGATATAAATGAAATCAAGAATTTATTGAATAACAAAGACTGCAAGATCGATGATTATTACCATTTGCTATTTGCACTCGGGAAGGCTGAAGAGGATAGACAGAATTTCGAAGGATCTATGGCTGCATATTCAAAAGGCAATCACGTTAAAAGCAAACAAGTTCCATGGAATTCCAAAGGGTTTAGTGATGAATGTGATGAACTTATAAAATTCTTTGATGAGTCTTTAATCAAGAAATATAAAGAAGTAGGTGATAAAAATTCTGATCCCATATTTGTTGTTGGTTTACCAAGATCTGGTTCAACATTGATAGAACAAATTCTTTCTTCTCATTCACTTGTAGAAGGAACAACAGAACTTCAAAATATAATAGCTTTATCAAGAAAGATAGCTAATAAAAAAAACGCAAATAGTAAGTCTGAATATCCATCAGCAATATTAAATATGAAAACTTCTGAATTTAAAAAAATGGGCGCAGCTTATATAAAAAATACATTAGATCAAAGAGTAACTGATAAGCCTTACTTTATAGATAAGATGCCAAATAATTTTGTTCACATTGGACTTATTCATTTAATACTCCCCAACGCCAAAATAATTGATGCAAGAAGAAATCCTATGGATTGTTGTTTTAGTTGTTATAAACAATTGTTTGGATCTGGGCAAGGCTTTACATACTCACAAAATAGAATTGGAAATTATTATCTTGATTACTTAAAAATAATGAATCATTGGGACAAAGTGCTTCCAAAAAAAGTTCACCGAGTTATGTATGAGGATATGGTTAAAAATACTGAATTTGAAATAAAAAAACTACTTGAATACTGTGAATTAGATTTTGAAGAAAGTTGTTTAAATTTTTATAAAACTAAAAGAACAGTAAGAACTCCAAGTTCAGAACAAGTTAGACAACCCATATATAAGAAAGGAATTGGACAATGGGAATATTTTGACAAATGGTTAGATCCACTTAAAGAATCATTAAGAATGGAGTAATTTTTTTATGAGACAAATTATTGCAATTGGTGGCGGGGGATTTGGAAGAGAAATAAAAGACCTCAAGATAGAAAATTATATTATTAGCCAATCTTCAAAACATAATCCTTCTATATGCTTTATACCTACTGCAACCGGAGACAATAGCGATTATATCGATAATTTTTATAAGGCTTTTGAATCATTGAAGTGTAAAACATCTCATATTAATTTTTTTAAACGAACTATTAACTTAGAAAAGCATATTAATGCACAAGACATAATATTTGTTGGCGGTGGTAATACTAAAAGCATGTTAGCTGTATGGAGAGAATGGAACTTAGACAAGATTCTAAAAAAGGCATACGACAACGGAACTATTTTAAGTGGAGTAAGTGCCGGAGCTATATGTTGGTTCACAAATGGAATAACTGACTCATGGAAAGATCATCAGGCAATTCTTCCATGTCTTGATTTTGTTGAAGGAAACTTTTGCCCTCATTATGATGAAGAGCCTGAAAGAATCCCCTATGTAAAAGAAATTTTGGAAAAAGATATAATTAAGACTTGCTTAGCAGTTGAGGGTTTTTGTGCTCTTCATCTAGTTAATGATATACCTAAATTTGTTGTTAGCTTTGGAAATAAAAGTAATTCATATGATGTTTGTTGCAAAGATAATAAAATAATCCATAATCAAATCAAAGGCACAACAAAAATTCAGTTATGAAAATTGAAAACATATTCTCAATTCTACTTGGAATAGTACTCTTATTAATTTCTCTCCAATGGATTTTTACACCTAAGCTAGCTGCTGAATCGCTTAATATGGTTTTTTTAGAAGAGTATGGTAGAAATACTCAAATAAGAGATTTTACTGCATTCTTTCTTGCAACATCTATAATGTCATTTGCATCTTTTTTTACAAAACAATATCAATGGATTTTTTGCGCTGGATTAATCTATTTTTTGGCTGCAGTTTTCAATGTATTAGCATCCATAAATCATGATGCACCAATCGCTTTTTCATCATTAATCTCAGAAATCATATTCTGTTCAATGGCATTTATTTCAGCGTATCTATATAAGTCAAATAATTTATAAATAACTTACAAAATCATCTGTTTTTAAAATTGGTATATTTTTCTTCTTACCAACCTCAGTCCCAATATACAGATATCCAAGAATCTGTTGATTTGAATTAAGCCCCAAATTTTTTTCTATTTCTTTATTAAATGCTAATTTTCCAGTTCTCCATATAGATGAGTAATCCATAGCATTCAAAGCAAGCATTATATTTTGAGCAGCAGTTGCTGTTGATAATTTTTGTTCTACAGAAGGAACTTTGGGATGTTCCTTATAGGTATTTATAAGAATAATAATCATTGGAGCTCGGTATGGAGCATTTTTATATTTTTCAATAACTTCACTTGAGACATCAGATTTAGATAAAGCATAATCATGAAATATTTTTGATAATTTATCTAGACCCTCATCCTTAACTTCAATAAAACTGCTTGGTCTAAGCCAGGCATGATCTGGTGCTCTTAAAGCTCCTTGGTATACTACATCCATCTCATCTTTAGAAGGATAAGGTTTAGATAGTTCTCTTGCAGAGACACGATTAAGAATATTTTTTATAGCATCCATTTTATAATTATTTTAAAAGGGTTAAGATATATTTAATTAATTATATAGTGAATTCATGCTTTACCAACTTGGAATAATATTAATTTTTATTGTTGCTGCTTTAATTATCTCAAAGAGGTTTAAAAATAATGAAAATAAAGATCTTGTATATGAAGATGAAATGGATAAAGACGAATTAGAAAAAATTGATGATGAGCTAGATTAATTTTTTAATTCACCTTCAAGAGACTTATAAAAGTGTCTACAAGCGAATACAACAATAATTGAAAAAGGTACCCCTAAAATAACAACAGAGGTTTGAAGCGCTGTTAACCCACCGGCGAATAAAAGCACACCAGCTAAAATACCTAACAATATTGCCCATGTAATTCTAGATATAATTGGAGAATCGTCATTGATACTGGTTTGACTTTTAGATGAAAGCATTGAGGCAACCAGGGCTCCGGAGTCAGATGATGTAACAAAGAAAGTAACTATAAGAATTAATGAAAATATTGATGCTATTTTAGAAATAGGATAAACATCAAAAAGTGCGAATAATGCAACAGTGTAATTATTATTTACAACATCGTTAATCTGACTTGTTTCATTAATAACTTGAAAAATAGCTGCGTTACCAAAGATTCCCATCCACAAAAAAACTATAAGTGATGGAACAAATAATACTCCAATAATAAATTCTTTAATTGTTCTCCCAAACGATATTCTTGCTATAAACAGTGATACAAAGGGAGCCCATGCAAACCACCAAGTGTAAAAAAATAATGTCCAACCATTTTGCCATGATGAGGATTGATAAACCTCAGTCCATGTAGCGGACTCTATGAGATTATTTATATAGGATCCAAAATTCTGTATAAGGGCATTTAATATAAATACTGTTGGACCAAATACAAAGATAAAGACCATAAGAGTAGTTGCTAATATCATATTTACTTGAGATAGTTTTTTTATTCCAGAATCAAGTCCAAGACAAACACTTATAAGTCCTATTAGTGTGATTATAGTAATTATTATGATTTGATTTAAAAAGGATTCATTGATTCCAAAAACATGACTTAGTCCAGAACTTATTTGAACCGTACCCAGTCCCAAAGATGTTGTAACACCAAATACTGTAGTCAAAATTGCAATAATATCGATTAATATTGCTAACGGCTTATTATTTGCAATTTTTGATCCTAACAATGAGCTAACTCGGAAAGGAAGTTTTTTATTATACGAAGCAAAAGCAAAACATAATCCAAGTGATGAATAGATTGCCCATCCATGAAGCCCCCAATGGAGATTTGCTAGACCTATAGCTTTTCCAGCATTGTATGAAATGTCATTATCTGTCATTCCTGGATAAGAATTCAAATGCATTATTGGTTCTGCAACACCATAAAAAAGAAGACCAATACCTAGACCCGCACTAAATAACATCGCTATCCAGTTAACATAAGAGTAGGTTGGTTTGGCATCTGGTCCACCAAGCCTAATATCTTTATATTTTGTGAAAATTAAAAATATTGAGAATATTACAAACCCATTAGCTAGTATGATAATCATCCAGCCTAAATATTTAGATAAAAAAGTTTGTAAGTCTAAAAAAAAGTATTCAGAAATATCAGAATTTAATGAGACCATTGCGGTAATAAGTGATATCAATAATACCGATATGAGAAATCTTGGTTTGCTAATATTATGCATTTGAATAAATAAATTTAGCTTAGTGAAACATAATTAATTTCATTTATCTAGTTATAAAAAATCCATATTTCTTATTATATTTAAAATTTATATCTATATTGCATCATTATTTTAAGATGTTATGATTGTTGCAAGACCGATTTAAAGAAATTGCTGGTCTATAAATATGGCTAAACTTCCATAGGGGGAATACTTCTGGGATACCAGGCTGGTTTATTTTGCAATTTATATTAACTAACTATGAGGACTCATATGTTTAATTTTATTAATACAAAAGAACAATTAAATAAAATAACAAATAAGCTTTCTTTAGGTGTTTTAGGTGCTGTTGCTGCAATGGCTCCTCAAACTGCTGAATCACAAGAAAGACAAATTGAAGAAGTTGTTGTTTCTGCAACAAAGAAGGATGAAAGTGCTTCTAAAGTTGCTGTAACAGTTACTGCTTTAACAGAAGAAACACTAAAAGAAATGAACGTTTCAAATTTTGATGAATATGTTCAATTCTTACCAAATGTTTCATCAGGTGGTAGAGGACCTGGACAATCAACAATCTATATAAGAGGTATGGCTGTCGATCCAGTTAATGTTTTTCTATCAGCTGCTCAAGGTTCTTCGCCAAACGTAGCTCTGTATTTAGATGAGCAACCACTTCAGGTTCCTGGAAGGAATTTAGATGTATACGTTGCAGATATGGAGAGAATCGAAGTATTGCCTGGACCACAAGGAACACTTTATGGTGCTAGTTCGCAAGCTGGTACTGTGCGAATGATTACTAATAAGCCTAAATATAATGAACAAGAGGGCGGTTTCAATATGTCGCATTATGCAACAGCTCATGGTGACCCAAGTTATTCATATGATGCGTTTTTAAACGTTCCTATGATTAATGATGTTTGGTCTATCAGAGGTGTTTTCTATAAATCTGAACAAGGTGGTTATATTGATAACGTTCCTGGAACATGGTCTGGTGCAGGAAGAGGAAGCTTCCCTGCAGCTGGAGCAGCAATGTTTGTTACTGAAGATAATTCAACTTTAGTTGAAGATAACTTCAATGATGCATCATATGAAGGTTTCAGACTTTCATCTGCTTCTTCGATTGGCGATGATTGGGAAATGTTAATAACTCATATGAGTCAAGATATTAGTGCTGATGGTGTATTTGACTATGACCCAGAAAAAGGTGATCTAAATGTAAGCAGGTTCGTACCTGATACATTAGATGATTCATTTACTCAAACATCTCTAACATTAGAAGGAAGAATGGGTAAACTTGATGCTTTATACACTGGAGCATATTTAGAGAGAGAATCTGAACAACAGGTTGACTATAGTGGTTATGCAAATGTTGGAGCTTGGTTACCATATTATGTTTGTAACTACACCGCTTATAACCTTTGTGGACCTGCTACAGTTTCTGTTGAGTTATTAGATGATAACCAAAGAACAACTCATGAATTTAGAGTATCCAGTAATGAAGAGAGTGATTTACCATTCTCATATACAGCTGGTGTATTTATTGATGAAAGTATCTTAGAAACAGAGAATGATTATTGTTACTTAGGAACAGATCATCCATATGCATCTGCAGGTACTTGGGCTGCATATCAGGCTAATAATCCATTACCTGGTGCTTGGTCTAGAGAAGGCAGAGTCAGAAGACCTGCTTGTAGATTCTTCAATGATCTTAAGAGAACTGAAGAGCAAACAGCATATTTTGCTGAAATGACTTTCCCGGTTAGCGATAAGTTAGATCTTATTGTTGGTGCTAGAAAGTATGACCTAGATGTTGACTACACAGGTCAATCAAAATTTGGCTATAGAGGTTCAAATGTTGCAAATGGAAGAGATTATGATGTGTCTGGTGATCATAGCGCTGATCCATTAAACATGAACGATACAATTACAAAAATCTCAGCTAAATATACTGTTGATGATGACACAATGTGGTATTTCACAAGATCTGAAGGCTACAGACCTGCAGGATTTAATAGGGGTGGTGGACTTGCTTCAAGGAATGCATCATTACCAAATGTTCTTCTAACATATGGCACAGATGATACTACCAACACAGAGGTTGGGGTTAAAACTGTAATGCTGGATGGAACATTAAGACTTAATGCATCATATTACATGATCGATTGGACAGATGTTCAAGTATCTCAATTTGATCCGGTCAATGTTGGATTATTAACATTTATTGAAAATGCTGCTGACGCAGAAATAAGTGGTATGGAAGCTGATATCCTTTGGTATCCAAGTGATAATGTAACTGTTGCAAGTGCTGTTTCTTATAATGACACTGAAGTTACTGCTGATAAATCTAGAATTATCCAAATATCAAATGTTGGAAGTCAGATGCCTTTATCACCAAAACTTCAATACAACATTAGAGTTAAGGTTGATTCAGAGTTAGCTGGTAATCCTGCATATACGCAAGTTGCTGTTAAAAGCTCTGATAAAGCATACAGCTCACTTGAAACTGCAAAACGTCTAGAGCAACCATCGTATACTATATGGGATGCTGCATACGGAGTAAGCATTAATGGAACTGATGTAGAGTTCTTTATCAGAAACATTACTGATGAAAGAGCAAACTTCTATTATAACGATCAGGATGATATTCCAAGAATTACAACCAATAGACCTAGAAATATTGGTGTTAGAATATCTTATAAATTCTAATCTGAGATAGTATTTTAAAAAGGCCAGTTTTTTAACTGGCCTTTTTTTAATTAATAATAAAAAATTGAAATCTAATAATTTAGATATTATTATAAAAAAATGAAATTAAAAATATTCTTCATATTATGTTTAAATTTTTTAATAATTGAGGTTGAGTCACAATGGTTTAATAGTGACAAACCTTTATTTGAAAAGTATCAAAATTCAGCAGTGCCATCAAGAACTCTAGTTGAGAGACAGGGTTTAAAATATCAAGTTAATACCAATAAAGCTTTTTCAGGAACATTTTTAACTTTTGAGGATGAATATGGTTTCTGCGTGACAGAAGCTGGCTCATATAAGAATGGTCTCTTGCATGGTGATTTTGAGGCATACGAAGGATGCGGCACTCTATATTCTTACAAAACTGGATATAAGAATGGTCTTGAACATGGAAAATATACCGAATATATGGATGGTTTATTATATATGGAAGGTTCAAACGTAAACGGTGTGAATGAGGGTGAATGGACTGGATATGAAAATGGTCTTATATCTTGGACTGAAAATGTCAACAATGGTGAAACTGTAAACTATACAGAATTCTTATATCACGACAATGGTCAATTATCTTTAAAGGAAATATATAATAGCGATGAAGTATTGCATGGTATTTCAGAGGCATATCATCAAAACGGTCAATTAAAATCAAAAATTGAATACAAAGATGGAGCTGTTTTTAAGATAATTGAAAAATATGATTTTAACGGCAACCCCATAAATTAATATTTTGAATAAATGTCCTTTTCAAAGAATTTATCAATTTAATACCACATAAATTTTACTAATGAAATTAAATATTTTTGGGCATGACGTCATAAAAATAATACTATCTATGATTAGCTTCAATTATGCAAAGTACAGAATCAACTAAAATTATTGAAAATTCAATCAAGAATAAAGATTTTAAAAATGCGTTATCTTTATGCATAGAACATTCACAATCATTAAACAAAAAGGATTTTTATTATTTAACATCGGTATGTTATAGATATCTAAAAGAGCCAAAAAAAGCTTTAGTTAATTTAGATAAATTAATACAAATTAATCCAACTTACGGAAGAGCCTATCAGGAAATTGGACATACTAATATTCTTTTAAAAGAAAAAAATAAAGCTCTAAAGGCTTATTTAAGAGCTGTTAGACATAATCCATCACTTCAGTCATCTTGGTTAGGAATACTTGCATTAGAAAACAAAAATGAAGAATTAATAAAATTTGTTGAACAAAATGTTATATATCTTAAAGATCTCGCACCAGAACTTAAAACAGTAATTAGTTTTACTCATGAAGGAAAACTTTCAAGAGCTGATCGTATTTGCAGAGAATACTTAAGAGATCATCCGCATGATATTGAGGCTATGAGATTATTAGCTAATATTGGAAGAGACCTAAATATATACGAAGATGCTGAGTTCCTTCTTGAGAGCGCATTATTATTTGATCCAGATAATCCAAAAATTAAATATGACTATATTAATATTCTTACAAAAAGGCAGAAGTATGGTGAAGCATTAAAATATGCACAGGAATTTTATAACGAAGATCCAAAAAATATTAATGCAATGAAGTTGTTATCAACGGCATTGTTTAGAACTGATAGATATAAAGAAGCCATACATATCTATAATGAAATTCTAAAGCTAGAACCTAATAATACAGATGTTATGTTGTCTATGGGTCACTTATATAAGACATCTGGTGAAATTGAGAAATCAATAAGTTCATACAAAAAAGCATATAAAACTGATAAGTACTTTGGTGATTCATATTGGAGTTTAGCTAATCTTAAAACCTATAAATTTTCTGAATCTGAAGTCAAGTCCCTAGATGAGATGGTTGATGATGTATATGTTTCAGAGGATGAGAGATCTTTTATGCATTTTGCGCTTGGAAAAGCATATGAAGATCTCAATGAATATGAGAAATCATTTAACCACTATAAAGAGGGTAATTTAATTAGAAAAAGTAAATCATTATTTAACGTAAATGATTTTAATAAAGAATGTTTAAATCAAATAGAGGTATGTACTGATGATTTATTTAATATGAAATCTGAATGGGGGTCAGAATCAAGTGCGCCAATATTTATCCTGGGCCTACCTCGAGTTGGATCAACACTTATTGAACAAATTCTTTCATCTCACTCTTTGGTAGAGCCAACACATGAACTGCCTAATATTATTTCAACTGCACTAAGGCTAAATGAAAGAAAATCACAGGATATAAAATCAAGATATCCTGATATTTTGTTAAGTTTGTCTGAGCCACAATTGAAGCTAATAGGAGATAAGTATATCAATGATAGCGATGTCTTTAGAACAGATAAGCCATACTTTATAGATAAGATGCCAAATAATTTCAGACATATTGGCTTGATAAAACTTATTCTACCTAATGCAAAAATAATTGATATTAGACGATCTTCGATGTCTGCATGTTTTTCTTGTTACAAACAATTATTTGCTGAGGGTCAGGAATTTACCTATGATCTAAAAGATTTAGCTGGATACTATAATAATTACGTTGAATTGATGGATCATTGGAATAAGGTTTTACCAAACCAAATTTTATCTATTAATTATGAAGATGTAGTCAATGATTTTGAAAATTCAGTTAATCAAATATTAGATTATTGTAATTTAAACTTTGAAAAAGAGTGCCTAGAATTCTATAAATCAAAAAGATCAGTTAAAACCCCTAGTGCAGAACAAGTAAGACAACCAATATACAAAACTGGAATGGATTATTGGAAAAATTACGAACCTTATTTAGATGATTTAAAAAATAATTTAAAATATTAATATAATTAAATAGGAGATATATATGGTTAATTTAATAATATGTGTTGGGATGTTTTATGTATTACATTTGTTTCTAACAATGAGTCTTTCTCTTCATAAAGTTCCATTTGTAAACTGGACTATTGCAGGCGGTGATATTTCAAATATGACGAACTTATCATCAAGAATGTCTTTAGCTAGTGATAATTTAAGGCAATCATTGCCATTATTTATGACATTTGCTGTTTTATCAGTTGTAATGGATGTAGATAACTTGATGTTAGCAAAAGTATGGTTTGGCTTAAGAATAGTTTATCTTGTTGGGGCTGCTATTGATTTATATAGAGTACCTTTAGTAAGGCCAGTAATTTGGTTACCATCCATAGTTGTTCTTGTCATGATGGGACTTAATTTGTGTGTGGGTTAAGTTAAATTAAAAGTCTTATTTGAACTTTCTATCAGTTCTTGGCTTTCCTCGATAGACACAACTTAGATTAGATGTTTTTTCATCTATAAGGGTTACTATTTCATGATTAAACATACACATATTTTGGATTAGATCAGTTACGTAGACTTTGCTAACTGATTCTTCTAGGAAACTAGTCACTGATAAAATATCGTATTTTTCGCATTGCTGTATTTTGTTTAAAGCATCTTTGTAAGCATCTTCATTTGATTGGAATCTTAATGTAATCAGGATCGAGCATTTATTATCAAAATCCGCACTTAAATAGACAGGAAATATAAATAATAATGAAAGTATTAACTTATACATTTATAGAGTATATATTATTAGATTATTTAATTAATAATTAACATGAAATATTATTTTCTAATTTTATCTATTTTTATAACATCTTATATTTCAGGATATGATCGTATAACAGGTCTTGATTTTGCAAGCAGATCTGAAGTTCTAGCTTCAAATGGAATGGCTGCAACAAGTCATCCTTTAGCAACTCAAACAGCAGTATCTATTCTTAAAAACGGTGGAAATGCTATAGATGCAGCAATTGCAGCCAATGCTGTGCTTGGGTTAGTTGAGCCTACTGGTTGTGGTATAGGTGGTGATCTATTTGCAATTATATGGAGCTCGGACAAAAAAAAATTATATGGATTAAATTCGTCTGGCCCAGCACCAATGAAATTATCCATAGACGAAATAACTAAAAAGGGTTTAGACAAAATACCTGCATATGGTCCGTTACCTGTAACAGTTCCTGGAGCAGTAGCTGGCTGGACAGAACTTCATAAAAAATTTGGATTAATGGAATTTAATCTGTTATTCAAAGATGCTATCAATTATGCAGAAAAAGGTTTCCCTGTATCGGAAGTTGTTGCATATTATTTAGGACTTTCATCAAATAATTTTAAAAATTATCCCAACTTTAAAGAAACCTGGATGCCTGATAATAAAATTCTTAAGAAAGGCGATATTTTTAAAAACCCTCATTTAGCTAATACATATAAAAAAATTGCTCAGTCTTATGGCTCAGAATTTTATCAAGGAGACATAGCAAATGAAATCGTAAGCTTTATCAATAGCCAGGGGGGATATTTTACTATTGAAGATTTAAAGAATTTTAAACCTGAATGGATAGAACCTGTTTCAGTAAACTACAGAGGATATGATGTTTGGGAACTTCCTCCAAATGGTCAAGGTATAGCTGCATTGCAAATGCTTAATATTTTAGAAAATTTTGATATTAAAAAATTAGGTTTTGGAACGTCTGAATATATTCATCTTTTTGCTGAAACAAAAAAAATTGTATATGAAGATAGGGCTCTTTATTATGCCGATCCCAATTTTTCTGACATTCCTGTATCAAAATTAATATCAAAAGAATATGCTAAGAACAGATTAAACTTGATTGATCCTAATAAATCATCAATAAAATTTGATGCTGGTAACTTAGAGAATGGGGATACAATTTACTTAACTGTTGCTGATCAATTTGGAAATATGGTCTCACTAATACAAAGTAACTATAGAGGCATGGGTTCTGGCATGGTCCCAAATAAACTGGGCTTTATGTTACAGGACAGAGGTGAAATGTTTAGTTTGGACAGAAACCATAAAAATTCTCTTTTGGGAGGAAAACGACCATTTCATACAATAATTCCTGCTTTTATTTCAAAAGATGGCAATCCTTTAGTAAGTTTTGGCTTGATGGGTGGGGCGATGCAACCTCAAGGACATGCACAAATAGTCATAAATCTAATAGATTTTAAAATGAATCTTCAGGAAGCTGGTGATGCACCACGAATTAGGCATATTGGTTCATCTCAACCTACTGGTGAAAAAATGATTGATGGAGGATACCTAAGTCTTGAAAAAGGTATACCTTCTGAAGAGATAAATAAATTAAAAAAACTTGGTCATAAGATTCAGTATGATTTAGGTGGTTTTGGTGGTTATCAAGCAATTATGATTAAAGATGGCGTATATATTGGCGCATCAGATAGCAGAAAAGATGGCCAAGCTTCAGGGTATTAAATTTAATTTTTTCTAGTATTATTATCATCATGAAAACTCAATCCTTTATTCCTCCATCAAGAACACTAATGGGGCCTGGACCATCAGATGTTAGCTCCAGAGTCCTAGATGCAATGGCAAGGCCAACGATAGGACATTTAGATCCAATTTTTATAAAAATGATGGATGAGGTTAAAGCTCTGATTCAATACGCATTTCAAACTAAAAATGAACTTACCTATGCTATTTCTGCTCCTGGAATGGCAGGAATGGAATGTTGTTTCGCTAATTTAGTTGAAGAAAAAGATAAAGTTATTATTTGCAAAAATGGTTTTTTTGGTGAGAGGATGAAAGAAAATGTTGAGAGGTACGGTGGCATTCCTATCATGGTTGAGGATGAATGGGGTAAAAAAATTGATATAAATAAAGTTGAAGAGGCTTTAAAAGAGAATGAAGATGCAAAAATAGTAGCTTTTGTGCATGCTGAAACATCTACTGGTGTTAAATCTGATCCAAAATCTCTAACGAAGCTAGCGCACGATTACGATTGTTTATCTATTGTTGATACCGTTACAGGTTTAGCAGGTATTCCCTTATTAGTTGATGAATGGGAAATTGATGCAATTTATTCTGGAACTCAAAAATGTCTTTCAGCATCTCCTGGTCTTTCTCCTATAAGCTTTTCTAATAAAGCTAAAGAAAAAATAAAAAATAGGAAAACAAAAGTCAAAAGTTGGTTTCATGATTTAAATTTAATAATGTCTTACTGGGAGGGAGAGGGTGCAAGGTCATATCATCATACCGCTCCTATTAATGCATTATATGGATTGCATGAAGCTTTATTAATTCTCTCAGAAGAGGGTATTGAGAATTCATGGAAAAGACATCTAGATAATCATATCCTTTTAAGAGACGGCCTAGAAAATATTGGAATAAATTTTTTAGTAAATGAAGATGATAGATTACCTCAATTAAATACAATTTTTATTCCTGATGGAGTACAAGATGCCGAAACAAGATCTAGATTATTGAATGAATACAATCTTGAAATTGGAGCTGGCCTTGGAACACTGGCAGGAAAAGTTTGGAGAATAGGCTTGATGGGTCATTCATCTAATGAAAACAATATAGACCATTGTTTAAAATCTCTATCTGAAGTTATTTAAACTCAAAGTAATCACCCTCATTAATGCAAGTATCAATTTGTTTGGATAATTCTTTATAATTGAAGGACTTTGTATATAGAAAATTACTTATAAATCCTTCTGTCTTATTAGGACTATTTCCAGTTATAAATAATTTTTTAGATTCAAGTAATTTTATTGCTCTTAATGTATTTTTATAATTCATGCCTAGTTGAATAAGACCAAATAGCTTGCTTTCTTCAGCAGTTAAAATTGATACGTCGGCTTTAATATTATTTTTTGTTATATATTTAAAATTTACTCTATGCCCTTCATGAAAAACTTTATTATTATTTTCATCTTCAAAAAGTATTGAAAATGTTGACTTGTAATATGGGTAGCTCGTTGGAACTGATTTAACATTTATATCATTTATAAAAGTACCTGATTCATCAAGAATCTTTATAGAGTTTTTGACATTGTTTTTAAGTAATAATTTTTTAACTATATTTGATGTGTATATATTTATTTTTTCAGGAAGCATCTTTAGAGTTCCTATATGGAGATGATCTTCGAATGGCGCAGTAATAATAATTGCATTTACGGTCTTAATTTGTTCATTTGTTAAAACACTGTTGTTCGACTTATATCTTTGAATAAAAAATGAGTCTTTTGGTTGTAAATTATTAGTCAACCATGGATCTATTAGAATTGAATTATTTTTATAATCAATGAACCAGGTTTGATAATTATCAGCTTTAATGATTTTCATTTATATAAGGCTTTATTTTTAATAGATTATATAATGCAATCATGAGCAAATTAAACGATTTTGGCTTTGGTACTCAAATAAGAAAAGGTCCATTTTTTGATGCTACCGTCAGATGGGGAGCAAAAGGATTTTCTGTTTATAATCATATGTATATACCAAGAGATTTTGGTGATCCAGAGCAGAATTTTTGGAATTTAATTAATAATGCAATTCTTTGTGATGTAGCCGTAGAAAGACAAGTTCAAATAAAAGGCCCTGACGCTAGTAAATTTGTTCAGATGATGTCTCCAAGGGACTTATCTAATATGCAAGTTGGCCAATGTAAGTACGTTATTCTTACAAATCAATTTGGTGGAATCTTAAATGACCCAGTTCTATTAAAGGTATCAGAGGATTGTTATTGGTTTTCACTAGCTGATAGTGATATTTTATTTTGGGCTCAAGGCTTGGCTGTTAATAATTTATATGATGTAGCCATAACTGAGCCAGACGTTTCACCTATTCAATTACAAGGACCTAAATCCAAAGAAATTATGGTAAAGATATTTGGTAATGAAATTCTAGATATCAAATATTATTGGTTCAAAAAGTTTAATTTAAATGGTATTGATTTAATTATTTCTCGAACGGGCTGGTCAAGTGAATTTGGGTATGAGATTTTTTTATTAAATTTTGAAGACGGAGATGAACTTTACGAAACATTAATGCAATCTGGAAAAGGCCTAGGCCTTCATCCAGGTCATACTTCAACTATAAGAAGAATAGAGGGTGCTATGCTTTCATATCATTCAGATATGGATATAAATACTAATCCATTTGAATTAGGTATGGATAAATTCATTGATCTAGATAAAGGTTTTGATTTTATTGGTAAAAATGCTTTATTGAAAATTAAAAAAAAAGGTATTACAAGAAAACAAGTTGGAATAATTCTCCATAATAATCCAATGGAAGGACCAAATACAAGACACTGGGATATAAAAAAAGAAGATAAATATATAGGCAAAGTAACCTCAGCAGTATATTCACCTAGATTAAAACAAAATATTGGCTTAGCTCTTGTAAATATAAATTATTCTAATATCGGTTCAAGATTCAGCGTTTGCATGGATAGTAGCCCTGTTGAGGCAGAGGTAGTTGAAAAACCTTTTTATGATCCAAATAAATTAATTGCAAAAAATTCGAGTAGTTAAACCAATTGATTAATAGTTTAAACCATTTAAAATATCGTTTTTAGAACAGGAGGGGTGGCAGAGTCTGGTTTATTGTAACGGTCTTGAAAACCGTCGTGCCTTCATCGGCACCGTGGGTTCGAATCCCACCCCCTCCGCCAATTTAATATGAATACAGACCTCAAAGAATTTTTTCAAGAAGCACCAGAATTTTTATCCATGCTAGGTTTTACCAATGCTTATTATGATGAAAATAAAAATGCTTGGGTAAATGAATATATGCCTACTGAAAAGTTAACACATTCTAATGGAACTATTATTCAAGGTGGTTTTGTTACAGGTATGATAGATGCTTGTATGTCTCAATTTATAATGTTTGAATCAGAGGGTAAATCTTTACCTCTGACTTTAGATATTGATGTTAAGTTTCTTAAATCATGCTCACCAAATATAAAAACAACTGCAATTGGTAAAATTATAAAAAAAGGTAAATCTGTTGCTTTTACAACAGGCGAACTATATCAAGATGGGAACCTTGTCGCTGTAGCATCAGCAACTAACAAAATTATTCACATTAAAAATTAATATTTCTATGAACAACATCATATTTTTTATATGGGGTAGGTGTGTGATATTTTTTAAGATATAATTTTTGTATGGTCGAAGATAGAGCAAAATTTACACAAATGAAGGACGGGGATGCTGAAGATTATTCCATTATTGCAGCAAGTAATGCAGAAGATTATGATCATTTAGCTGATAAGGTTTTAGATCATTTAAGAATGCTTGAAAACGACTACGGGGGCTTTCAAGTTGATAGATTAACTCATTGCTTACAAACAGCTACAAGAGCTTACAGAGATGGCAAAAATGATGAATATGTCGTGTGTGCACTAATACATGATATTGGAGATAATCTTGCTCCCGCTAATCACGCAGAGTTAGCAGCAACAATATTAGAGCCTTTCGTATCTGAAGAAAATTATTGGATTGTTAAACATCATGGAATCTTTCAGGGATACTATTTCTTTGAGTTTCTTGGTTTAGATAAAAATATGCGAGATAAATATTCAGATAGTCCATATTTTGAAAGTTGTAGAGAATTTTGTGAAAAATATGATCAAAATAGCTTTGATCCTGAATATGATGCATTTGATTTAGATTTTTTCGTTCCAATGGTAAAAGAGCTATTTAAGAAACCAAAGAAGTCTATATATCTTCAGTCATAAATGACAGACAACAATACCAAAAAACTTCTTGAGTTTATTAAGCCCGATTATGATTTTGACACTTCATTATTACCACCTTCACCTGATTATAATGATTTAAGTAATTGGGCGGCTACACCTCTTACTGAGGGTCAACAATTTTACGTTCCAGATGAATCTTATGAAGTTAAAAAAGATAATAATGATATAAATGTTTTTTATATACATCCAACTGGTTTTTATGAAAAGAATTGGAATTCTGACATGGGCAAAAATAAATCTGCATATGAAAGAACTGAAATTATGCTTGGCAACCAAGCATCAGTATTTAATGATTCTTGTAATATATATGCACCTGAATATAGACAGGCTACTTATTATTCATTTTTTGATAGAAATGATAATGGAAGAAAGGCTTTAGATCTTGCATACTCAGATATAGAGTCAGCATTTAAGCATTTTATAAGATACATCAATGATGCAAAACCATTCATTATTTATGCTCATAGCCAAGGCGCACTTCATGCACAAAGACTTATTAATAATTTGATTGATAATACAAAACTTCAAAATCTTTTTGTGTGCGGATATATTATTGGATATATGATTCCTGAAAAATATTATAAAAATTTATTTCCAAGTATTAGAAGATCTTCTTCATATAACGATTATAATTGCATAGTTTCATGGTCCACGGTTGTTGAAGGTTTTAAAAGAAATAGAGAAAAAACTTTATTCTGGAAACCGGATGGTTGGTCAGTGGAACTTATGAAACAAAAAGTTGTATCTACCAATCCTTTCTCATGGTCAAATGATAACGATTGGCATTCTGATTTATTTAATAAATCTATAATTAATAAGGCTAATAACTATGATTTTACTGATAGGCTAAGATCTGAACATACTGGTACTAAAAAATCGATAGGATTAACTAGAATTCAAGGTTTTGAAGCCTGTTTAAACAATGAATCTGGTCTAATAGAAACTAAAGGACCATTGATTGATAATATTAAAAAAATGAAATTTTTCAATGGTGATCTACATCCCTTTGATGTAATGCTATTTTGGGGTACATTAAGGCAGAACATTAAAGATAGAATAGATGCTTATTCAAGGTCTATATTAAATGACTATGGAGAATAGTATTTATAAAATTTTAATTATATTTTCAATTATGTTTACAAACTCAAATTTATTTTCATTCGAAGAAGGAACGGCATTAAACAATGATATAGAAATATATTATCGAGATTATGGACCTAGAGACGCAGATCCAATACTTCTAGTTCAAGGATTGGGAGGGCAGTTAATTAATTGGCCAGAGCATTTAATTGAATTTCTAATTGAAAATAATTTTAGACCAATTGTTTTTGATAATAGGGATACTGGATTATCATCAAAAATCAAAAATGATGATTTTTCAAATGATAATGTCGATAACACAGTTGTTAAAAATTACATCAGATACTACTTAAGACTTCCTATTCAATCTGAATATACTATAGATGATATGGCAGGTGACGCAGTATCTGTTCTGGATCACTTAAAAATAGACAAAGCCCATGTTTTAGGAATATCTATGGGTGGCATGATAGCTCAAATTATCGTTGCAAATTATCCGGCTAAAGTTAAAACATTTACTTTGATTTCATCAACAGCATCAACACCATCTCCATTCAACGGTCCAACTAGAAAAGTTAGGAAATTATTAATGAATAGAACAAAAAACCCAAATGCAACAATTGATGAAAGGGTTGAACGATCAAAAAAAATATTTAAAGAAATTGGTTATGAAGGTATAGATCTTAATACAGATGAATTTTATGAAAGTATTAAAATATCTGCCGAAAGAGGTGGAACAGAAGATACTGGTTTTGGAAGGCAAATAACATCTATCTTAGGATCAGAAAACAGATTAAATAAAGTGCGCTCTATTTCAGCCTCAACTTTAATAATTCATGGTGCAGAAGATCCTCTAATAAAAGTAAAAAATGCCTATAAACTTAACAATTTGATTAAAGATAGTAAACTGAAAATAATACCGAATATGAGACACTTAATTGAACCTCCGGTATTTATTCAATTTAAAGATGATCTTCTAATTCATCTAAATCAATAATTTAAAATGTTAACTAACAAGTTTAAGATAAATTATTCTATCGGTGCTGTTGCTAATGGTATTAAAACAGATACATTTACCTTTTTTTTACTATTCTTTTATAGCAACATCATTGGTTTAAATCCTGGATTGGCAGGATTAGCTATTTTTATTGCGTTATGTGTTGATGCAGTTACAGACCCATTAATGGGAACTATATCCGATAGAACTAATTCTAAATATGGAAGACGTCATCCATACATGATGATTTCATTCATACCCATGTCATTAGGTTATATTTTGTTATTTGCTCCAAGACAAGATTGGGATATGTCTCAAAATGATTTATTTCTGTGGATGACAATATTTACAATCATTACGAGAATTGGAATGACGCTTTTTGATATCCCTCATAGAGCATTTGGTGGAGAAGTAACCAAAGATTATGAGGAAAGAACTTTATTAATGTCTTGGCGAGAAATGATAGGGTGGGTCGCTGGTCTTAGTAACGCATTTCTTGGATACGGTATATTTTTTGCATCAACTCCTGAATATCCTCAAGGTCAATTAAATCCTGATGCATGGTTTCCTTTTGCCTTAACTGGTGCAGTATTTATGATAATCTCTGTACTTTATTCTTCATTTTCAACAAAAGATGAAATTAAAGATTTGTCTAAATGGAATGGAAATATAGCTCTTTATGAAATCTTTAATGAATTAAAAATAGCTGTTACAAACAAAGCATTTCTAATTTTCTTTTTTGGAAACCTATTTCTATCACTAGCATGGGGCTTAGCCAATACATTAACTTTATTTGTAAATACCTATTTTTGGGAATTTGAAGCTACACAGATTAAATATTTTTTACCAATTTATCTAATTGCTACATTATTAGCTTTTTATATAACCCCTAGAATAGTTAAAGTTCTTGAAAAAAGAACTGTTGTCTTAATAGCTATAGCAGGCGTTGGATTCTTATCTCCTGCTGCATTTGTTATGTACAATCTAGGCCTTACTCCAGAAAAAGGCTCATTACAGCTAGTTTTGTTTATAAGTTTCTTTTTAGTTTTTTTAGTTACCTTAAACGTTATGGGTATTATGGTTAGGGATTCAATGGTAGGTGATATTGCAGACGAAGTTGAGTTACAAAGCAATACAAGACAGGAGGGTATATTATTTGCTACAGTTGGATTTATGCAAAAACTGAATGCTGGTTTAGGTTCATTTTTTGCTGGTTTGGTTCTAAATTATATTAATTTCGATAGAGTGAATCATACCGCTGAACAGGCCTATACGTTAGCTTTTATCCAAGGCCCTGTAACAACTTTATTAATGATCGTACCTTTTATAATATTTCTTGGTTATTCATTATCTTCATCTAGGCATAAAGAAATAATCAACAGCCTCAAATAAGAACATCAAAACATTTCTCCATTCTATTCCATAATTTTTTATGATCAGATGCAGCATCGGAAGATGAAAAATTAATAATATAGTGACAAATTATTGAGTCAATATTATCTAGATTTACTTTATCAGTTTTATTGAATTTATTTTGAAGTAACTCGAGTTGAATAATATTTCTTAATTCTTGATATTTTTTTAATGAATCAAGTTTGGCTAATATCTCTAGTTTTATACATGAATATATCAGCTCATCTAAATTTGATTTATTGTTCTTAGATGCAGCTTCAATTGATCCTTTAAAGACATTATGCACATTTTCAATTGAATTCTTGCCCATAAGAATATTATAAATATTTTTATAATTTAAAAGTTTTTCATCTTTATTTTTTTGTAACTGGATTTTCTTTTTAGACTCAATTAAATTCTTAATGGTCTTTAATTCCTTAGTATTAGAAATATTTTTTAAGATTTTGAGCTCATTCTCGATCTCGTTTACTGATTTATTATTAGACTTTAGGTCGTTTATTAGTTCCAATACTATTAAGGTTTCATCATTAATAACTTGTTTTTTTTCAGCAAAAAATCTGTCTGCATCTTTGTTAAATCTTGACCATAATTTAGGATCATCACGCTTTCCCGCGGGTCCAATTTTTTGCCAATCATTTTTTAAATCTTTAAATTTATTAATACAAACCTGGCTATCATCATCATTAATTTCATTAACCTTTTGTATTAATAACACCTTTCTTTCCTTATTAATTTTTTCTTGTTTTAAAATTTCCTTATTTATAGGTTTTCTAGATTCAAAATATAATCTTTTAAGCTTATGTAAATCCTTGTCTAAAACTGGTGCAAAACTCTGCCATTTATGAAACACTTGATTTAGGTATCGAGAGAGGTCTTTTATTGCTGGCCATTTATTTTCATGACTTGCAACATAACTATTAATTTCATTAATAATTTTTTCACGCTCTGCTGCGTTATTAATTTTTAATTCTTTAATTTCATCAAAATATTCTTTGCATGATTCCCAGGCTGTATTAGTTAATTCATTAAATTTAAGCCACTGATCTTTTGAAGCAGATTTGCTTGAAATATCTAGTAATTGCCATTGGCCTTGAATGTTATTTATTGCATGAGCATGTTTTCTTGGATCTTCTAATGGTTTTTCTATAAGTTTATTCACCATCGATATTAATTTATCTCTTTTAGGATTAGTCGCAAATGATGAAATATCATCAAAATAACGCGATTGATTAATCGCTGCATTAAGTTTGTGTTTTAATTTATTTGGAATATTTTTAAAATTCTTGGCTTTATTAAATACGCTTCTTACTATCTTTTGAGCATTTTTTATAGAACCATCTAAAAAAAGCTTCTCAGCAGTTTCTAATTCTTTGAATAAATCTTTACTAGTTTCCACAATATTCACATATGAAGTTTATAATTATACTAAATGAAAAAAAGAATTCTAACAGGAATTACAACTACTGGCACACCTCATATAGGAAATTATATTGGTGCGATAAGACCCGCTTTAGAGATGGCCAAAGAAAATGAAGAGTCTTTTTTCTTTCTAGCTGATTATCATTCAATCATAAAAAACCAAGATTCTAATAAAATTAAACAATCAGTTGAAGATATAGCTCTTGCTTGGCTATCATGCGGTCTAGATACAAAAACTACATATTTTTACAGACAGTCTGATGTTCCGGAGATTTTAGAACTAAGCTGGATACTAAATTGTGTCACTGCAAAAGGTTTGATGAATAGAGCTCATGCATATAAAGCTGCATCATCATTAAACACAAATGATGCTGACAAGGGAATCACAATGGGGTTATTTTCATACCCTGTTTTGATGGCTGCAGATATTCTTATGTTTGATTCAACACATGTGCCTGTTGGATCAGATCAAATTCAACATCTTGAAATGACAAGAGATATTGCAGCAAGGTTTAATCATCTCTACAAGCCACTATTAACCCTTCCTGATCCTATAATTGCAGATAAAGAAAAGATCGTATTGGGTTTAGATGGAAGGAAAATGAGTAAGTCCTATGAAAATATTATACCCCTCCTAGATGATGAAAAAAAATTAAGGAAATCAGTGATGAAAATAGTTACAAACTCCCTTGAGCCAGGTGAACCCAAAGACTCTAAAGAATGTACTGTATTTGATCTTTACAAAAATTTTGCTGATGAAGAAAAAATTACTGAATTTCAAAACTATTATGATGATGGCATTTCTTGGGGTGAAGCAAAGGAAATGCTATTCAATACAATCAATAATGAATTGAAACCAATTAGATCTAGATATGTTGAACTCATTAAAGATAAAGATTATATAAATGACGTTTTAAGTGATGGCTCCAGAAAAGCTAGATCTATTGCAAAGCAAAAAATAAAAGAAATCAGAGAAGTTATTGGTATAACAAATATATCTTAATGTCTATTTCAGGTTCTTCATGGTTAAAATTTGGCCTTTTTACAGTTGGATTAGGCCAATCTTTTGTTTTTGTTTTAGTGCCACCCCTTGCAAGAGATCTTGGTCTTAGTGTTATACAAACCTCTTCTATATTTGCAATATCAGCATTTGCATGGGCTTTAACAAGTGCTTTCTGGGGAAGAACAAGCGATAAATATGGAAGAAGAAATATTGCAATTTTAGGCTTGCTTGGTTATGCCATTTCATTAATTGCATTAATTACTCCGCTTTTTTTAGTAGAAAGAAATATCTTACATGTAGCATATCTTTTTCCAGCGCTTGTCTTAGGAAGGCTTATAAATGGTTTAGTAGGCTCTGCAACCAGACCAGCATCATTTGCATATGTTGCTGATACTTCCACAAAAGAAAAAAGAACATTAAAGTTTGCAAGGCTTGAGTCTAGTTTTTTATTAGGTACAGTTGCAGGACCACTATTGGGAGGTTTTTTATTCTTAATAACCAATGAAACACCTTTTTATGTATTTTCATTTTTTGCATTAGTAGCTGCATTTGGTATTTATAGAGAACTTGATAATACCAATATTAAAAAAGAAAATAATAATGAACGAACAAAAATAAATTGGTATTCAAAAACTATCCTTCCTTTTCTAATCTATGCTGCAATTTTAAGTTTATGCCAAGCATCATTACTTCAATCTATAGGATTTTATATCACAGACTTATTTAATACTTTTGAAAACTTACCAACGTTAATAAGTATGACATTTGCATTGCTCTCTATTTCAACTATTGTTAGTCAGTATATATTTACTGATGCATTTCCAATGAAAAACTTTAATCTACTTTTATTTGGTACTGTATTATTAATATTCTCATATTCAACTATGGCATTTTTTCAATCAATTTCAGTTTATTACTTATCAATAATTATTTTAGGTTTTGGATTTGGAATGACAAGACCAGCATTAGCATCATCTTTATCATTAGCACAAACACCAGAAAATCAAGGTTCAGCTGCTGGATACCTTGGTTCAGTTATACCAATTGGCCACATGACGACACCATTTATAGCTATGCCTATATATGCAATCAATCCAGCATACTTGTATTATTTTAGTTCAATCTTATGTATAGGATTAGTATTATTTATAATATTTCATCCAACAATAAGGAAATCGGGCTTGATATGAAAAAAGCATTATTAATAGTCAATCTAGGGACACCGGATAAGCCAACTTATTTCAGTGTTTTTAAATATTTAAGACAATTCTTAATGGACAGCAGAGTCATAAATATAAACCCTATATTAAGATTTTTTTTAGTTAATTTCATTATATGCCCAACCAGATCATTTTCATCTTCCAAAGTTTATAAACAAGTTTGGGATTCAGATACAGGTTCGCCTCTTTTGTATAATACCAAGCAATTATCAGATAAGTTGTCTAAAAAATTAGATGAATATGATGTTCATTTTGCTATGAGATATCAAAATCCATCCATTGAAGATACTCTTGAAGAAATTTTAAAGAAGAATCCTGATGAGATTATTGTTCTACCACTTTTTCCTCATTATGCATCTGCTACAACTGGTTCTGTTTATGAAGAGATATCTAGAATAGTTTCAAAAAAATGGGTTGTACCAAATATAAGATTTATAAATCAATTTTATGATAACGAGAAGTTTATTGATGCATGGGTGGAAAAAGCTTCAAAATTTGATATTAAATCATATGACAAAATTATATTTAGTTATCATGGGGTACCCAATAGTCATGTAGACAATGTTTATCTGGATTCGATGTGCAATGATCATGATTGTGAAATAAAAATTACTGAAGCTAATAAATTTTGCTACAAAGCTACAACATACGAGACGACAAAATTACTTGCTGAAAGGTTAAATATAGAACCACATGATTACCAAGTAACCTATCAATCAAGACTTACAAAAAAATGGTTAACACCATTTACTGATAAAGTACTTGAGTCTTTGCCTGCTAAAGGATGTAAAAATGTTTTGGTATTTTCTCCTGCATTTACTGCTGACTGTCTTGAAACAATAATTGAAATAGGTGATGAATATTATGAATTATTTGATAATTCTGGGGGTGAAAATTTAGACTATGTGGAGTCATTAAATTATTCAGATCTGTGGGCTGATGCTATTATTGATATTATTAAATAGGGAATAAAAATGTTTCAAGATAATTTACTTAAAAATAAAAGAATTTTAATTACAGGCGGCGGTACAGGGCTTGGTAAGGAAATGGCAAATCATTTTGCAAAACATGGTGCTGAATTATATATATGCGGAAGAAGAGAAAATGTACTAAAAGAAACAGCAGATGAAATAACTGAAAAATATAAAACAAATATTCATTTTCAAACACTTGATATAAGGGCCTCAAAAGATGTTGATGACTATGTCCAGTCAATTTTTGATTCGGGTCCTTTGGATGGGCTTGTTAATAATGCTGCAGGTAATTTTATTTCTCCAACAAAAGACTTGTCCCATAAGGGATTTGATGCTATTGCTAATATCGTTTTTCATGGCACTTTTTATATGACACACTCAGTTGGTAAAAGATGGATTGAATCTGAACACAAAGGCTCGATTGTTAATATATTAACTACGTGGGTATGGACCGGCTCACCATATGTAGTTCCTTCAGCAATGTCAAAATCAGGTATTAATGCAATGACTAAATCATTAGCAGCTGAGTGGGGTAAATACGGTATTCGAGTTAATGGTATAGCTCCAGGACCATTTCCAACAAAAGGAGCATGGGAAAGGCTAAATCCAGATAATAATAATGATGATGGCATGATGAGTACTGTTCCTTTAGGAAGAGTAGGTGAGATGATTGAATTACAGAATTTAGCAACTTTTCTAATGGCAGATGGATGTGATTATCTTACAGGACAAACTATAGGCTTAGATGGAGCTCAATATCTAACTGGTGGAGGAACTTTTTCACAACTCGACAAATTGTCTGACGAAGATTGGGAAAATATGAGAAAATTAATACGTAATGCAAATAACAAAGATAAAGCTAATAGAAGCTAATTTTGGAGTTTAAATATGACTAATTATGATGAAATGAACAGAATTCTTTCTAATCAAAAAGAGTTCTTTGTTAAAAATGGCGCTCCATCTGTGGAGTTAAGGATTGACAGACTTGAGAGACTGAAAACTCTGATAATGGATAATCGTTATGACTTTGTTGAAGCTTTGAATTCTGATTTTGGAAATAGATCAAAGAATGCATCAATGCTATCTGATGTTTATGGAATTATGCCTGCTATCAACCAGGCTATAAAGAATGTTAAAAAGTGGAGCAAGCCTGAAAAAAAATCATCAAATTTTCCTTTTGGGCTTCTTGGAGCGAAATCTTATATAAAATATGAGCCGTTAGGAACAGTTGGAATGATATCACCATGGAATTTCCCTGTTAATTTAGCTTTTGTACCTCTTGTATCAATTTTTGCTGCTGGAAATCAGGTAATGCATAAACCTAGTGAGCATACACCGATAACATCATCACTTTTAAAAGATCTATGCGACAAAGCTTATGATGAAAATGAATTTGCAACTTTTCTAGGGGGCCCTGATGTAGGAGAGTCATTTACAAAACTTAAGTTCGATCATCTTTTATATACTGGTGGTGGTTCTGTTGCAAAACATGTAATGAATGCTGCATCTCAAAATTTAGTGCCATGCACATTAGAGCTTGGAGGAAAATCACCTGTAGTTATTGGGAAGTCAGCTGATTTAAAAACTACTGCTAAAAGAATTATGTTTGGAAAAACACTTAATGCTGGTCAAATATGTCTTGCTCCAGATTATGTAGTCTTGCACAAAGATCAAAAAGAAGAATTTATTAATGAGACAAAAGATGCTGTATCAGAGTTCTATCCTAACTTAAAAGACAATGAAGATTACACATCAATAATTAATGAAAAACATTACGATAGATTAAAAGAATTATTAGATGATGCTATCGAAAAGGGCGCTAATGTTGATGAAATTAATCCATCAGATGAAGACTTTTCACAACAAGAGTTTTATAAAATTCCACCAACTATAGTAACTAATACAACTAACGATATGAAGATCATGCAAGAAGAGATTTTCGGACCACTTTTACCAGTTGTAGAATACGATGAAATTGATGAAGCTACTACCTTAATTAATTCTAAGGATAGGCCGCTTGGTCTTTATTATTTTGGAAACAATAAAGAAGAGGAAGATAATTTATTAAATAAGACTTCTTCAGGCGGTGTAACTGTAAATAATGTTATAAGTCATCTTCAACAGAATGACTTATCATTCGGCGGTGTTGGGCCATCTGGAATGGGGAGATACAAATCCTTTGATGGCTTTAAAAATTTTTCAAATCCAAGAGCTTACTACAAAGATGTTAGTTTTAAACTAGATAAATTCTTTGATGCGGTTAGGCCGCCATACAAAGGCAATATAGAAAAAGTATTAAAACAATTAATGAAATAGTTTTGTGTCCACTATATCTCTGAAATTAGGTTATAAATACCTTAGATCTAATAAAGGAGGAATGTTTTCCTTTACCACAATATTAGCAATCGTTGGCTTAATGATTGGTATTTCAAGTTTAATTGTTGTTACCTCAGTTATGAACGGCTTTGAAAAAGAGCTTGAAAATAGAATATTGGGTGTAATTCCTCACTCAGTTATTTATTCTGATGGGCCTATAAAAGATTATGAAAACCTCATAAAAGATATAAAAGAAGAACCAAATATTATTGATGCATCACCTTATATATCACTCCAAGGATTAGTTACCTCACAATTCAATAGTAAGGGTATTAATATTATTGGAATAGATATTGATAATGAAAAAAATATGTCAATTATTCCAGATTATATGTTGGTTGGAGATATAAAAAATCTAGAATCAAATAATTCTATTATTATAGGATCGCTTTTAGCCGCCAATCTTGGTGTGTATGTCGGCGATAAGATAAACATAACAACGTCTGATATAAAAACATCCATTATTGGATCTTATCCAACTTCAGTAAATTTAAAAATAGTTGGTATATACGAACTTAAAACAGAAATAGATCAAGTTATGACGATAGTGGCCCATTCAACAGCACAAAAATTAAAAAATATAAATACTGATGAAACTATCTCCATTAGATTAAAGACTAATGATTTATTTAATGCGGATGTTATCAGTAATAATGTAATAAAAAAAATTAATAACGAATTAGATTTTTCATCTTGGAAGTCAACTCATGGAACTCTTTTCGAAGCTATCAAATTTGAAAAATTATTAATTAGCTTAATGTTATTTTTGATTGTTGCCGTTGCATCAATATTGGTTCTTTCAACTGTTATTATGACTGTAAAATCAAAAGAAAGAGAAATAGGAATTTTATTAACTTTAGGTGCCAGTTCTAAACAAATTACATTAATATTTTTTACCCAAGGAATAATTGTAAGTTTAATAGGAATTATTTTTGGAATTTTATTAGGTTTTTTATTAACCTTAAATCTTAATAATATAATTTCAATTTTAGAGTCTTTTCTTCAGAGAAATCTTTTAGAAGCTTATTTTATAAATTATTTTCCTTACTACATTAATTACACACAAATTTTTATTATCTGCACAGCGTCTTTCGTAATTAGCTTATTATCATCGCTTATTCCCTCAATGAAAGCTGTTAAATTAAATCCTGTTGAAATATTAAGACATGAATAAATTAGAATGCATAAAACTTTCAAAGTCTTTCATGGTTAACAATGAAACTCTCAATGTTTTATCAAATGTCAATATACAGATAAATGAATCTGAAAAAGTTGCTATTTCAGGTAAGTCTGGTGCAGGAAAATCTACATTACTTCACATAATGGCAGGTCTTGATATGCCTTCAAGTGGGATAGTTACATACAATAACAGTAATTTTTTAAATATCTCTTTAAATAGTTTAAGTAAAATTAGACTGTTAAATTTTGGTTTTGTTTATCAATTTCATCATTTACTTGACGACTTAACCATAGAAGAAAATATATCTATCCCCGCAATGTTAAATGGGAGCTATAACAAAAATACTAAAAATAAAATTCATAAACTTATGAAAAAATTAAACATCCATGATAGAAAGAATCATTTACCTTGGAAGCTTTCTGGTGGAGAAAAACAAAGAGCTGCAATTGCTAGGGCTCTTACAAACAATCCAAAGTTTTTGTTTCTTGATGAACCAACAGGAAACTTGGATATAGATAATGCAAGCATTATTCAAGATATTCTAATAGATATATCAGATAACTATGGTGTTGCTTTAATCACAGCTACTCATGATAATGAGTTTATAAAAGCATTTAATAAAGTTTTTGAGCTTTCTAATGCAAAACTAAATGAATTGAAATGAATGAATTTATAACAGCTGGCGGACCTTTTATGTGGCCATTACTGGCATGTAGCGTTTTGATTATAAGTATATCAATTGAAAAATCATGGTTCCTTCAAAATAGACTAGTTCTACCAATTGGACTTTCAAGACAAGTTATTAATCTCTTAGAAAATAACTTATTAACAAATAAACAATCAATTGAAATTTCTAATTTATCATCGCTAGGTTTTTTGTTAATAAACTGTATTAAATACAAAGATCTTCCCAGAGAAAATTTAGAATCCAAGATTGAAGAAAAGGCTATTGAAGTTAAATATATTTTAGAAAGAAGATTATCTATGTTGGGTACCATTGCAACGATTAGTCCGTTACTAGGACTTCTAGGAACTGTAGTTGGTATGATTACAGCATTTACTGGCCTAACTGAAACATCTGGAGCTAATCCAGACCTATTAGCAGCAGGTATTTCACAAGCTTTAATTACAACAGCATTTGGTTTATTAATAGCAGTTCCTGGTCTTGTTCTTCATAAATATTTTGAACAAAAAATAAACTACCTATTAATCAATCTCCAAAAAGAAGTATCAGAATTTATTGATATCATTAATCCAAATTCAATACCTTTCTAATGAAATTCATATCAAATGAAAAAAAATTATTTACTATTGAGATAACTCCTCTGATAGATATTGTTTTTTTACTGGTTATATTTTTTGTCGTAACTTCGAAAGTAGGCGATTCACAATTTCTTTCACTTGACTTGCCTAAAACTGAATCATTCGAATATAAAACTGTCCAATCAATGAACGAGATTGTAATTATTAATAATGGAAGTATATATATTAATAATGATGTATTTAATATTGAGGATATAAATAATTTAGATCAGGCTATTTTTGAATTAGAAAATAACGGTAATTCAGTTATTTTAAGTGCTGAATCTGATAGCTTGCATATATGGATTATTACTGTGATGGATATACTAAATAAGTATGGATTTAATGAAGTCCAAATAAGAACTATAGAAAAATGAAATCTGGAAGTTTAAAAAGATTACTTGGGTATACTTTTAGATATAAATGGTCTTTTTTAATTAGTGTAATTGGTTTTATGAGTTTTGCTTTTGCAGATATTGCTGCTGTGGAGTGGATAAGAAGAATTATAGGCTATATAAATTCTGAAGAAGAAAATTTTAGTTCATTATTAGCACTATCTTTAATATTTATAGCACTAGGAAGGGGTATTGGATTCTTTATAGGTAATTATTTTATGTCTAAGGTTGGTTTTGGTATAGTTCATGATCTAAGAGAGGAGTTATTTCAAAAACTACATAACCTTCCAAAATCATATTTTGACTCTAATCAATCCGGTCAATTAATTAATAGAATTACTTTTACGACGACACAAGTCTCTGGAGCTGCTTCAAATGCAGTTAAAACCCTTATAAGAGAAGGATTCCTTTTAATAGGATTATTCATTTATCTAATAATTTTAAATTTTAAATTAACATTATTATTAATAGGCACCGCCCCTCTTATTGCTTTAATTGTTTATGTAGCAGGGAAGAGATTAAAAAAACTTGCAACAAAAATTCAAACAGCAATGGGAGATGTAACACATATAGCATCTGAAGCTGTCGATGGACATGTTGAAATTAAAAGTTTTAATGCTGAAGAATATGAAAATTCAAGATTCTTAGTCGCTAATGAATCAAATAGAAATCAAAATTTAAAATTAGAAGCAACTGGAAATATGGCAACCCCAATCATACAAGTTCTTGTTTCGATTTCTTTATCTATAGTTGCATATTTTGCATTAGGAGCTCAGTTAGGAATTTCATTAGATGCAGAAACATTTGTAGCTTTTTTTACAGCAGCAGGTCTAATGGCAAAACCAATTAGACAACTTTCAAATATAAACATGATTGTTCAAAAAGGTCTTGCAGCTGCAAATGAAATATTTGATCAGCTGGATCAAGATGTCGAGCATGATGATGGAACTAATGACAGCCCTATAGATGGGCATATTGAATTTAAAAATATAGATTTCTCATATGAAACAGGATCTCAAATCTTATCTAATATTAATTTTTCTATAAATAAGAATGAAACAGTGGCTATTGTTGGAAAATCAGGCTCAGGAAAATCCACTATAGCCAATCTGATACCAAGATTTTACAATCACACTTCTGGAGAAATTTTAATTGATAATATTCCAGTATCTGAATTCTCATTACCCCATCTTAGATCCTCCATTTCTATAGTTAATCAATCACCGTCTTTATTTAATGACACTATCGCTAAAAATATTGCATATGGTGATAAATCTATTGATGTAGATAAGTTAAAAGAATCAGCTAAGTTATCTGGATGTGATGAGTTTATTTCAAATTTGCCAGAAGGATATGAGTCTGAAATTGGAGATGATGGTGTTCTTTTATCCGGCGGTCAGAGACAAAGATTGGCTATAGCAAGAGCATTTTATAAAGACTCACCTATAATTATTTTAGATGAAGCTACATCATCACTCGATACAGAATCTGAACTGATTGTTCAAGAAGCCTTAGAAAAATTAATTACAAATAGAACAACTATTGTTATTGCGCATAGGCTATCAACTATTGAAAATGCATCTAAAATTATTGTTCTAGATAAAGGTGAAATAATAGAATCAGGCAGTCATGATGAATTAATTAATAATAAATCTGTATATCACTCTTTATATAAAAATAAATTTGAAGACTCACCAAAATCAAACTTACCCATATCTCAATCTACCCAATTGTTTATGCCAGAATATGAAGACGAAGAGACCAGTAGTTTTGTTGTTGATAGTTGGTACAAAAAGAGTTTATGGCTGTACTTACTTTATCCATTTTCACTCATTTTTTCATATTTAACTAACAGAAGAAGAGGAAAATATCTAAAAAATAATATCAAATCATATAAATCAGAAGTACCAATAATCGTTGTAGGTAATCTTACTATCGGCGGTACTGGAAAAACACCATTAGTAAAACACATTGCAAATGAGTTGATCAAGAGAGGATATAAGCCTGGTATAGTCAGTAGGGGATATGGAGGTAATTTTAAAGAAACACTTAAAGTTAATGAAGATACGCCAGTAAAAGAAACTGGTGATGAGGCACAAATTTTAGCTAAATTGAACATACCATTTTATATTGACAAAAACAGAGTCAGAGCTGTAAAAACACTCACAAACAATCATAATTGTGATGTAATTATTTCAGATGATGGCCTACAACATTACCCATTGGCCAGAGATATAGAGATTGCAGTAATAGACGGCAAAAGAAGATTTGGTAATAATTTAACTTTTCCAGCTGGACCTTTAAGAGAATCTAAAAATAGATTAAAAACTGTTGATTTTGTAGTCAATAATAGCGGACCAACAGATGAAGATGAATATTTGATGAGCATCAGCCCATCTAATTTTATTCATTTAAAATCTGGTAAATCATACTCAATTGATAATTGGCCTATGCATAAACAAGTGCATGCTGTGGCTGGATTAGGAAATCCTGGAAGGTTTTTTGATTTACTAGAAAAATTAGGTTTTGATATTATCAGACACCCATTTCCTGATCATCATAATTTCTTGTCTAGTGATATTTTTTATTTAGATCATTTGCCTATTGTTATGACTGAAAAGGATGCTTCGAAATGTAAAGATTTTGATAATAATAAAATATGGTATTTAACAATTGATGCAGATGTTAGCAATAAATTTATAGAAAAACTTGATAGAAAACTACAATCAATCAATTGATATGAAGCAAAACTTTTGTATTATCATTCCATCACGAATTGGATCTACTAGATTAAAAAATAAGCCGCTTGTAGATTTAAATGGTAAGTCATTAATTCAAAGGGTTTATCTTAATGCGCAAAGCATTACATCAGATACTTATGTTGCAACAGATTCAGAATTAATAAAAGATAATCTTAAAGATTTTAGTGAGAATGTTGTAATGACTTCAGGAGATCATATATCTGGAACTGATAGGATATGTGAGGCTGCAAATAAATTAAAAATTAATCAAAATACTCTAATAATAAACCTTCAAGGTGATGAGCCCTTTGTACCAAAAAATTTAATAACAAAGCTTATAGAAGATTACTATCAATCTTCGTGCGATATAGTTACATCATGCACGCCTATAATATCTTCTTTTGATTTAACAAATCCAAATTGTGTTTTAGTTGAGGTTGATAAATATAATTTCGCGACAAAGTTCACAAGGGTAGAGTCGTTAGATAATCCTATGAGGCACATAGGGATATATGGTTATTCTTTAGAAACATTGAATAAACTTGTAAATCTAAAGCCAACAAAGAATGAATTAGAATTAAAATTAGAACAGCTTCGATTTATAGAAAATGGGTATTCTATATTTGTCTCAAAACATAATGATCAAATACCAAATGGTATTGATACTCCAGAAGATGTAATTGATGCAAATCTTTATCTATAGATAAATGCAAATATATAAGAATCATCCTATTAAAAACTCACTTAAAGTTAAATCATTGACTAAATTCTATATAGAAATAGATGACTCTGATGATTTTAATAAATTAAATAATTTCATAATGAAACATAAGTTACCAGTAATAATTTTAGGTGAGGGGACAAATATAATTCCTCCAAGTCAATTTCAAGGCATTGTGGTTAAACCTATATTTAATAATATAGAAGTTAGTAAAAAAATTAATAGTGTTTCAGTTGGATCATCTATTAATTGGCACGAATTAGTAAAAAAAATGATTGAAATTGATATATATGGATTTGAGAATTTATCATTAATACCAGGTACTGTTGGTGCAGCACCTATTCAGAATATTGGCGCCTATGGACAAGAGATTTCTAATTTAATTAATGAGGTTCACTGTTATGATTATATTGAAGGGAGGTTTGTAAAATTATCAAATAGCGATTGTAAATTTTCATATAGAAAATCGTCTCTTCAATACCGTAATTTATTAATATATAAAGTAGTTTTTAAAACTGATGCACCGCATGTATTGAACTTAAACTATAAATCTATTCAAGATTATATTGATGATAATGAATTGGATAAATCTAATATAGATCTAAATACTATTTCAAAAATTATTTGTAAGATTAGAAATAAAAATTTACCGGATCCTAAAGAAATACCTAATGTTGGTAGTTTTTTTAAAAACCCAATTATAAATATAGAAGATATTGATCTTAAGGCATTCTCAGTAAATGATTTAATTATTTGGAAAATAAATGACAAAACTATAAAGGTTGGAGCTGCTAGATTAATTGATCTTATAAAAAATAAAATAAATGAAGATAAAAACATTGCTATTTATAAAAATCATTCATTAGTACTAACTACTAATGCTAAGAGTAACCAAGAAGAAGTTTTAAGATTTGCAAATCAAATCCAGATCTTAGTATTTGATACTTTTAATATACATCTTGAAATAGAACCAACGGTAATAACTAACTAAATATGTTTATATGGTCTGCTATAGCTCATTTTATAGCATTAACAAGTCCAGGACCTGATACAGTAATTGTCATTAGGCAAGTTTCTTTATACGGAAGAATTGAAGGCTATAAAGCATCTATAGGTATTGGCATTGGTATATTTATACACTGCTTGTTAGCTGTTAATGGCCTTTCACTTATAGTTTTATCAAATGATTTATATAAATTGATAATCAGTATTATTGGAAGTATTTATATTTTCTATCTAGGCATATCAATGCTTTTAAATAATGAGCCAACATCTACATCTGTTAAAAAAGTTGTTGAAAATAAAAATAGTATTTTAATAGGACTCATAACCAACATATTTAATGTAAAAGCTTTTTTATTTTTTGTTTCGTTATTTACAATTTTGATTGATTCAATAAACAACATATTTTTTTATATTTTTCCTATTTATTTTGCTGTTACATCTGCATTATGGTTTAGCTTTTTAAGCTATATAATGACAATATCAAGTAACAAAAATTTTAATATATATTCTAATAAAATCATTTCATCATTTATGGCCTTAATATTATGTTTAATCGGGTTATTGATATTTGTAAGATCAATTTATGACTATTTCTAAAATTACAAATGACCTAAAAGGTTATGACAAATTTCCTCCTGTAGATAAATGGAACCCTGCTATATGCGAAGGCCAAGAATTTTATATAGATAGAGAGGGTAGTTGGTTTTATAATAATTCGCCAATAAAAAATATTAAATTACTTAATCTATTTTCTACAGTTTTAAAAAAAGAAACAGATAGTTATTATTTAGTAACACCAGTTGAAAAAGTTCCTGTAAAAGTTGAGCTAGCCCCATACGTTATAATTGATTTTAAAATAAATGATGATTCTGTTCTTTTGACTACCAATTTGAATTATGAATTTATTTTAGACAAAAATAATTCAACAAGATTAATAAAATATGGAGATTCATATATTCCTATCGCGACGGTAAGAAGCAATATCGAAGGTTTTTTTAATAGAAACACTTATTACAATTTAGTTGAAATTGCACTTAATAATGAATATATAAATGATGAAATCGTTTATATTCCGAGCAATAAAATAAATCATCCTATTGGTAAAAATGCATAAAAAACTTCAACTTGAGCAAAAAACTTGTCCAGTTTGTATGAAATCCTTTAATTGGAGGAAGAAATGGAAAAAAGATTGGGATAATGTTATTTATTGCAGCGAGAGGTGTAAGAAATCTAAGAATTCAATGTTTCGTCAATCCACTGATTAATATAAAATTCTAGTAAATCCAATGGGAGAGATCCTCTTTTAAGTACTTCATAGTGAAAATCTTTAATATCGTATTTATCACCCAACATAGACTCTGCCTTATCTCTTAGTTCAAGAATCTTTAATTGACCAATCTTATATGCAAGCGCTTGACCTGGCCAAGCTATATATCTGTCAACCTCATTGTTAATATCAAGCTCTGATTTAGCTGAGTTTTCTAGGAAAAGATTAATTGCATCTTCTCTAGACCAATCCATGTAATGCATTCCAGTATCAACAACTAATCTTATAGCTCTCCACATGTCATAAGTAAGCTGACCAAATTTATCATATGGATCATCATATATATTCATGTACTCACCTAATTCTTCGCTATATAAACCCCAACCCTCAACAAATGCTGTTATGCCTTGATATTTTCGAAATGTTGGAACATTTTCTAATTCTTGAGCAATAGATATTTGAAAATGATGTCCTGGAACTGCTTCATGAACTGTTAAAACAGGTATTTCGTATTTTGGCCTTGATTCTGGTTTATATAAATTTGCGTAAAAATACCCTGGTCTACCTGGGCTAGGGCTATTGTAATAGGCTGTAGTAGTAAATGGTGCTGATTCAGCTGGTATTGGTATTACTCCATAAGGTGCTCTGGGGAAAGTTTTAAACAGTTTTGGTAATAAAGGATCAATGGTTTTCGACATTATTAAATATGCATTGAATAAGTCATCAGCATTATCATAATAAAATCTTGGACTGGTTCTTAAATAGTTTAAAAACGAATCAAAGTCGCCATCCCAGTTCACCTCTTTTATTATTTCTTCCATCTCTGAGCGTATTCTTTTTATTTCAGCTAGACCAATATTATGAATTTCATCAGGTGTTAAATTTGTTGTTGTATATTTTTTTGATAAATATTCATAATATTTTTTACCATCAGGAATATCCTTAATTCCAATTGAATTTCTTGAATTTGGAAGATATTCATTTTTAAGAAATTCATTTAGTTTTTCATAAGCAGGATTAATTTTATTTAAGATAATATCTTTAGCATTTATTATTAAATCATTTTTTTCATTATCAGATAGTATTGAGGTGTCAGCTTCCAAAAAAACTTTAAGATAGGGGTTAGATTCTATATCTGAATTAATCACTCCATCTATTTGTGAGATAACACCTTGAGTAACTAATTTAGGTTGCGTGTAACCTTTTTGGAGACCTTCTTTATTAATTTCATAAGAGTTATAAATATTATCAGCAAATTGTTCCATTCTTGATAGCCAGTCTAGGTAATCTTGTTTTGACGTGTAAACTAGTCGATTGCCAGTTTCATAGAAACTTTGAATGCCTCCTCTTTGATTTAATCTAAGAAAATAGGTCGGAAATTTATTTGCATCTATATCATTTTTAAGTTCAAATTCCATTAATTTATAATTTAATTTATTATCATCATTGAGTTTATTAAGATTAAAATTTTTTAATTTTTCATAAGAATCTAGATTTGATTTTTTAGATAAATTAAATTCATCAATGCTGTTAGATCTAATTTTGTTATTTGATCTTTTGTCGCCTGTATATGTTGCAAATAATGGGTTTTCATTAAGAGTTTTTTCCCATTCGTTATCTAAAAATTCAACAAATATTTTATTTTCATCTATTTCCTTAACAACATCAGACTCTATGATATAAATTTCAGGTTCCACTGAAGCACACGAATATATTGTCGAAATGAAAATACTTATAGTAATAAAGCTATATCTATTCATTACATATTTGGATAGTTGGGGCCACCTGGGCCTTCTGGAGTTACCCAATTTATATTCTGTGATGGATCTTTAATATCACATGTTTTGCAATGTACACAGTTTTGAGCATTGATAACAAATTTTTTTTCATTATCTTTTTCTACAACCTCATATACACCAGCAGGACAGTATCTCTGAGCAGGCTCATCATACATTGGAAGATTTACGGCGATGGGTATCGAAGCATCCTTTAATTGTAAATGACATGGCTGATCTTCTTCATGATTAGTGTTGGATAAATACACAGAAGAAAGCTTATCAAATGAATATTTCCCGTCTGGTTTTGGATATTCTATTTTTGGCATGTCATCAGCTTTTTCTAAACATGCATAATCTGGAGTAGAGTGATTCATTGTAAAGGGGAGATTTCCTCTAAATATGAATTGATCTATCACATTAAACGCTGAACCAAATAAAGCACCAAATTTATGGAATATTGGACCAAAATTTCTTGATTTATATAATTCATTGTAAATCCATGATTTTTTTATTTTTGAATCAAAATCGGTAGTGACATTATTTTGCAAAAATTCAAAAACATGCTCTCCTGCAATTTGGCCTGATTTCATTGCAGTATGAGATCCTTTAATCTTTGAAAAAACTAAAGTTCCAGCATTACATCCGATTAAAAGACCGCCAGGAAATTCCATTTTTGGAAGAGACTGAAGACCACCTTTTATCAAAGCTCTTGCACCGTAGGATAATCTTTCACCTCCAACTAGATATTTCTTTATTGAAGGATGAGTTTTCCATCTTTGAAATTCATCAAAAGGACTAAGATGAGGATTTTTATAATCTAATGGAATAACAAATCCAATGTAAGCTTCATTATTCTCACCATGATAAAAATATGAGCCAGCTGCTATATCTGGAGTAGGCCAACCATTTGTGTGTATTACCAGACCTTCTTCATGTAATTTTGGATCAAGCTTCCATACCTCCTTAAATCCTATTCCATAATGCTGAGGATCTTTACCATCAGACAAATTAAATTTACTAATTACTTGTTTACCCAAATGACCTCTACAGCCTTCACCAAGTACAGTCATTTTTGCTTTAATGTTTATGCCTGGCTCACTTGCATCTTTTAATTCACCACTTTCTGATATTCCCATGTCGCCGGTTTGAACACCAACAACTTTATCATCTTCTATTAACAGTTTACTTGCTGGAAACCCTGGAAATATTTCAACTCCTAAACTTTCTGCATGTTCACCAAGCCATCTACAGAGATTTCCTAGACTTATGACATAATTGCCGTGATTATTCATTGCTGGCATTACAAATGGTGGAACTGGTATGCCAATATTTTTTAAAAAATAAAATATTTTATCCTTCTTAACCGGAACATTGAGTGGAGCATTTAATTCTTTCCAATTTGGAATTAATTCATCTAATGCATTTGGTTGGAAAACATTACCAGAAAGAATGTGGGCACCAATTTCTGAACCCTTTTCAAGCAAACATATAGAGTAATTTGTATTGTTTTTATTATTAAGTTGTGCAAATTTAATAGCTGTAGCAAGGCCTGATGGACCGCCACCAACAATCACAACATCATATTCCATAGTTTCTCTGTGCATAGGATCCTTTATTAAATAAAAGTGTAATTATTAAGTTAAATACTTTACAATTATAGCCTCTTATAAGTACCAATTATATAAAATATAGTTATGAAAATTTTAGTACCAATTAAACGAGTTGTAGACTATAACGTTAAGGTAAGGCCACTTTCTGATAATTCAAATGTAGATTTAAATAATGTAAAGATGTCCGTAAATCCATTTTGTGAAATAGCAATTGAGGAAGCAGTTAGATTAAAAGAATCTGGTAAAGCCACTGAAGTGATTGCTGTTTCAGTGGGTAAATCTGACTCACAAGAGCAATTAAGAACTGCATTAGCTCTTGGGGCTGACAGAGCTATATTAGTAGAAACTGACTTATTATTGGAACCACTAGCAATAGCCAAAGTTTTACAAAAAGTTATTGAAGACGAAAGTCCAGATCTTGTCATTTTAGGCAAGCAGGCTATTGATGGTGACAACAACCAAACAGGACAAATGTTAGGCGCATTAATGGACTATCCTCAAGCAACAAATGCTTCAGAACTTGTTATTGATGACTCCTCGGTTAAAGTCACTCGAGAAATCGATGGCGGCCTTCAAACACTTGAATTAACAATTCCAGCCATCGTTACAACAGACCTTAGATTAAATGAACCAAGATATGCTTCGTTACCAAATATTATGAAGGCAAAGAAAAAGGAACTTACTGTTAAATCTGCCCAAGATATAGGTGTTGATATAAGTCCACGTACAGAGCTTTTATCAGTTGAACTCCCGCCAACTCGTGAAGCTGGTGTTATCGTAGAATCAGTAGATCAACTAGTTGATAAATTAAAAAATGAAGCAAAGGTGATTCAATGAGTATTCTAGTTATAGCTGAACATGACAATAATAATTTAAAAGGTTCAACATTAAATACTGTAATGGCTGCTACTATGCTATCAGGCGAGATAACATTATTAGTTGCTGGTAGTAACATTGATAATGTCATTAGCGAGTCTCAATCACTGGATGGTGTTTCAAAAATACTTAAATGTGACAGTGAGATTTATTCAAACCTTATTGCAGAAGATTTATCAGCATTAATCCTTTCTAATTGTGAAGGCTTTACACATATTCTTGCTCCTGCAACCACTTTTGGTAAAAATTTAATGCCAAGAGTTTCAGCAAAACTAGATTCACAACAAATATCAGATATTATTTCTGTAGAGAAAGATGATACTTTCAAAAGACCAATTTATGCAGGAAGCTGTATTGCAACTGTAAAATCTAATGATAATATTAAAGTTATTACAGTAAGATCAACAGCATTTGATGGCGTAACAAAAAATAACTCTGGTATTGAAGTTGTAGAGATTAATGATGAAGGGTCATCAGGGATAAGTAAATTTGTTGGTGAGGAATTAGCACAAAGTGATAGACCGGAACTAACAGCTGCTAATATAGTAATTTCTGGTGGAAGAGGTATGCAATCTGGAGATAATTTCCATCTTCTTGATTCTATAGCTGATAAACTTGGAGCTGCCGTTGGGGCTTCTAGAGCTGCTGTTGATGCGGGTTTTGTTCCAAACGACTACCAGGTTGGACAGACAGGAAAAATTGTTGCACCTGATCTATATATCGCAGTAGGTATTTCTGGAGCTATACAACATTTAGCTGGCATGAAAGACTCAAAAGTTATAGTTGCAATAAATAAAGATGAGGATGCTCCAATATTTCAAGTAGCGGACTATGGACTTGTCGCTGATTTATTTACAGCTTTACCAGAGTTAGACTCATCTCTTTAATAATAAATTGAACAATATCTTTATCAAAGAAAATGCTTTTAAGCTAACCCTAATAGCGAGTATATTATTTTTAATTATTTTCTATGTCTTAAGTTACTTTCAATTAATACAATCAACTGATTCACTTGCTTTTATTGGCGAAGCATCAAGATGGTGTGAACGAATAAGTGCCGGTGCTTTTAGAGAACCTGTGAATACATTAAGTAATTTAGGTTTTATGATTGCGGGATTATATATCTTATATAAATTAACTAATGAGACGTCCTTTAATGAATTTTCGGGTCTTAACAAAATTACCATTCTATATGGCGTTGCTGTAGTTTATCTCGGTCCTGGATCTATGATGATGCATGGAACTAATACTGAGTGGGGTGGTTGGGCTGATAATTTAAGCATGGTTATGTACATCATAATTCCATGGCTATATAACTGTTATAAAATGTCTAACTGGTCTCAATCTACATTATTAAAAACTTACATAGCTATTGTAATTTCATATGCTGTATTAAGAGGACAATTTGGTTACGGTATGGGTATTGGTCTAGATCTATTTGGAGTATCAATTGGTTTATGGGTTATATCAGAATTTTTATATAAATTTTGGTCACCTAGTATGAGATTTATATCAGGATTTGTTGGATTCTTGGTTTTAATGTTATTTGGAACTATGCCTATTGAGGTATTTGATAACATTAGTGAATATTGGTGGATTATTTTCTTTTGGTTGCCAGGTTTATTAGCATCAAAAAAACCAGAAGGTATTAGAACCTATAGATGGTATTTTGCTGGTATGGTGGCTTATATGAGTGCATTTGCTATATGGTTAACAGGTGTACCTGATAGTGAGACATGCAATCCAGATACAATTTTTCAAGCTCATGGGGCGTGGCACTTATTAACTGCACTATCTACAATTTTTTTCTTTTATCATTACAGATCTGAAAAATTAATCTAATATCAACTCGCACCCAGTTCCAGATAAATATTCTTTAACATCTAACTTATCCTTATCCGACAAGTTATTAAATTCGTCCTTAATCCAATTTAAACATTTAGACTGATATGGAAATGTCTTCTGTTTCCATACTGAATCATCAAGTTCTATTTCCCAAGTATCAGAATTATTACCATATGCTTTATCGTTCTCAATTAGACAGGGGATATAAACCTTTCCAACTTCATTAAATATTGCTTTTAATGATTTAGGCAGTTGATCTAATTTATACCAACCATTTTCATTCTTATCAAAGCAATCAAGTTTTTCAGTATCATTGGATTCATTTGATATACCAAAAAATTCACCGATACTACCTTTATTATGAAGTCCTGATAAGTCACTCATAATAGTTACCCAAGATATGCATCTAGGAGATGATATGTATGCAATATTTCTTGGCGTTGGATCAAATCCAACAAGCTGTGTCAATTGACCATACAAACCAAAGTCAGATGATGAAGGCCTAAGACCAAACATATACGAGTTATTAGAAAAATGTTTTTCTAGCAGTTTTAAGAATCTTTTATAACTATCATCAATTAATTTCGCAGTATCGTTATTTGAACCTACTACCCATAATCTATTTATTTGTCTATCAGCTATGACATTTCCAAATTCTTTTAATTTATCATCGTCAATATCTAATTTATGCTGAAGAACTAACATTTTTTTAGCATTTTCAGCATCTTCATCAAAGTGCCATCGATAATGAAACATATATTTAGTTACCCACTCATCAGCAAAATCTTCTAGCAAGTAATTTAAAAAGCTAACAGCAGGAGTATTAGGTATTACAGATTTATTATCATGTAATTCCTCTAAATATCTAATAATAGGAGTAGTATCTGTTCTAACTTCATAATCATTAAATACAATTGTAGGAAGTAAAACTGGTTTAGGTGGTTCTAGATTTAGAAGTGATAAATTATGAATCACATCTCCCCATGAAACCGTATAAGGTATGTTTCGATATCTTAATAGAGCTAATATTTTCTGGGTATAAGGTGAGCCAACGTTTCCAAATACTTGAATCGGTTTTGGCATTAATTATTGCCCTAATTGGATTGCTTTTTTAAATGCTACTCTAGATTCTATATTTTCAACATATCTTTTTATATTAACCATGTCATCACTCACAGTTCCAAACCTATTTGCCATATAACATGAATGTCCAAGCATACAATCGGCAGCTGAAAAATCACCAATTAAGTAATCTTTTCCTTCTAGATATTCATTAACTGGTTTCAGCGATTTTGAAAGTAGATTCATGGCCTGATTTAAAACTTTTTCATCGCGTCTGTCTTCTGGAAGAAGAATTGTTTGAACTACAATCTGATTCATTGGTGGCATAACCATACCTTCACAATAATGAAACCATTGAAGATAATAGGGGTATTCATTAGAGTCTATAGCGGGTTTTAATCCTTTATCATCATATTTATCTAATATATATTGAATAATTGCACCAGATTCAAAAATGGAAACATCACCATCTTCAATTACAGGAACTCTTCCAAGCGAATGTCTTGCCCTATGCTCAGGTGATTTAAGTCCTTCTTTTGTAAAGGGTAATATTTCTAGGTCGTATTCAATATTTAATTCTTCAAGAAGCCATGCAACTCTTCCGGCTCTAGTGTTGGGTGTTAGATAAAGTTTTATCATTATTTCTCCTTATTTTTTAACAATTTTGGATGAATTTTTTACAAATTCAGCTGCTTTATTTTTGTCTTTTAAAAGATTTTCAATTTTTACTGGAACTTTAATGCCTTCTTTCATGCCAGGCTTTTCATACATTTTATTTTTCCATCTATCTAAATTTTCTAAGCCATCAATTGAAACACCTGACCATTTATGAGTTCTTACCCAACACCAATTAGCTATATCTGCAATAGAATATTCACCAGCTAACCACTCATGCTTCGAAAGGTGTTTATCTAAGACTTCGAATAGACGTCTACATTCATTTTGATAACGGTCTATAGCAGCTGGAATTTTTTCTGGAAAATATCTAAAAAAAACATTTGCTTGACCCATCATTGGGCCGATACCCCCCATTTGGAACATTAACCATTCAAGTACTTTGGCTTTTTTTAAGGAATCATTTGATATTAATTGACCAGTTTTTTCAGCAAGATATATCATGATTGCTCCTGATTCAAAGATATGCAAATTCTTATTAGATTTATCTATAATCGCGGGAATACGACCATTTGGACTAATTTTTAAAAAATTCGACTTGTGCTGATCACCATTCATTAAATTTATTGTATGAACGTTATATGTTAAACCCATTGCCTCTAATGTACATGAGACCTTGTGACCATTTGGGGTCGGGGATGTATATAGTTCAATCATATTTATTTTTAATAAAATCTATTAGTACTTTAGATAATTCTTTTGGTTTAGTCCATTGAAAAAAATGACCACCACCTATATGTGGAGCTTTTATGGCATTTGGTACCATTTTTAGCACATCTTTTTCCATATCATTGGTAACTGGATCATTTCCGGCAAAAACGCTTAAAAATGGTTTATTAGTTTTACTAAAGAATTCTCTTGCTTTTTTTTGAGCTTCTAATGATTGATCTGGAATAATAGGAACGTGACTTGGCATAGCTCTGCAGCCCATTTTGAAAGCAGGTGAGGGGAATGGTGCCTCGTAAGCTTTCATTAAATGATTCATATAAGGTGATATTTTTGATAGGCCCAATATGTGTAATATATAATGATTTCTTATTTCATTTTTAGGCTTATATTCCATCATAGTTGAATTAAGCAGACCAACTGGTAAATTTTTTGAGTCCCAACAAAATTTTTGCCAATACATAAATTTCAATGCAGGATGAGTTTTACCAGAGTCCATTTTTCTTACTTCCCTTATCATCGTTAAAGGTGTAAGTCTTAGTTTACTTTTTCTAAATTCGTTAATTTCATCAATAACTTCTTTTGGTGTATTTGGCAAATATGGTAATCCAGTATTACCAATAGAGATTTTCATAAATCTATTAGGATGATCAGCAATCATTCTTAAACCTATTAGACCTCCCCAATCCTGTCCAAAAAAAGTTAAATTTTCTAAATTATTTTTTACCATCCACTGATTCATCCAATCAACCTGATTTTGATAACTATAGTTCTCTCTTAAACTTGGTTTATCAGACTTGCCATAGCCAACCAAATCAGGTGCTATTACTCTAATACCAGCATCATTAAGAATTGGTATCATTTTTGAATACAAATAACTCCAAACTGGTTGTCCGTGCATCGCAAGTAAAATAGGCCCATTTTTCGGACCCTCATCAATATGGTGAATTCTTAATTCAGTTCCGCTTTTATCTGATATATTTGTATAAATTGGTCTAAATGGATAATTTTTAATGTTTTTAAAATATCTATCAGGTGTTCTTAGTACTTTCATTAAAAATCTTTAACAAGGCCATCTTTAGTTAATTCCGCAATCAAATCTTCAAACGGATTATCTTGCCCAAAATAATATTTTTCCTTATAAACATTTAATGGCACTCCATGATGGCCTGCTTCTTTTTGGTCTAATTGATTCATTTCAATTTCTTCAATTAGATTTTTTTCATCATTTTTTATTGACTCTCTAACTTCATCTAAATCTTCTCCAAAATCAGCTAACAGAGCTTTTAATTTATCATCTGTATTCCAATTTTTTACACTCCATATTAAAGTCGATAATTCATATGCAAACTCTATACCTTTTCCTCTATTACACATAAGTTGACCCATATGACATATATCAAAAATATAAGGTTGATTTTCTGAAATCTTACCAGTGATAATATTTTGATTTATAGGATCTGGTTTTATTGGTAATTTCAATGGGATATCCAACTTTTTTGCCTTTCTCTTAATATCCATCATTAACGTAGTAAAATAAAATAGATTTCTATCTTTAAAGAATTCAGGCAGCCTAATAGCAATTGGGTAAACAATTTTAAAATTTACATCCAATTTATATTTATTCTTAAGCTTTAACATTCTTGGCAATATTAAATATGAATATGGACTACGATAAGAAAAATATAAATCAATCATGTCACTCACTCCCTTTTTTTAATGACAAATAAAACATTAACATAAAGTATATTAGTATTGGTATATTACCAATTACACCAGGAGGTGTGTTTATATAGTAATCATCCGTTAAAGGGTGAAGTGAACCTGAAATTAATCTAAAACAATGATCTAAGAGACATATCATATATATTAGTGGTACTAGGTTTTTATATTTAATAAATAAAATTAATAATATTAATGTCAATGATACTTGTGTTGCTCCCCAAAGCGATGCAAATAAATAAACTAGGTTATTCGGATCTATAGTATCTATAATTGGTAGTTCTTTTATTGTTGCAATTCCAACAAGACCAGCATTTTCTGAAAGGAAATGTACAAGTGATCTGAATATGTATAAAGCAAAAATAGGATAAAGACCATATATCGCTATTTTTGAGCCTTTATATTCATGATTTAATTTATTGGGTAATAATGTCATTAATTTATTTTATCAATAACAATTTTATTATTATTAATTGGCATAGTAACTCTTGTTCCATCATCTGAAAGACTATAGTCTTCAAATATATTCTCAATGGGTCTAAAAAAGACTCTTTCCATTAAAGTATTTCGAGGTGTTGGTATGGAGTGATAAATGAGTAAATGTTTTACATTGGCATCTCTAGCAATTTCACCTGCTTCTCTTATGCTTGTGTGATAATCCTGAATATCAAACAGTATTTTGTCCATTTGAGGTATCGGAGCAAGACCTCGCATTCGTTCAACAATATCTATTGATATAGCAGAATGTATTAATAGATCAACATCTTTTGAATATTTTTGAACACTTCCATCATGAATAGTGTCTCCACTTATAACCACCGTTCTTCCCTTATAGGATATCTTAAAACCGAAGGCTGAATTTACAGGATGGTGATCAACTACAAACGGTAAAATTTCTAATCCTGGAGTATTAGTGGGAATTAATTGATTATCTATAATTTGGATTGCATTAAATCCTGCAATACTCATAGGTAACATATCATCACCATGATGTTCATTTCTATACTGATAATCTGCTGAGTATGCTAGCTCAAATCCCTTAGTAACAAGATTTATTCCCTCTGGACCATAAACTTGCAATGGTGAAGTTCTTCCTTGAATCCATGACTGAAGGTGAGCATCTGGTAAATCTGCCATATGATCTGAGTGCATATGTGTTATCAAGACTGCTTTTACACTAGGCCATGGCAATTGATATTGAGTAAGGTTATCAACACTTCCATTACCAAGATCAAAAATATATATATCATCACCAGCTTCTACAAGGACACAAGATTCTGCTCGCCCAGGAGAAGGAAGAGGGGATCTTGAGCCACAAATAACAACTTTTAATGAATCTTCTTTATCTAAAAAAGGCTCTGCGTTAGATATTATATTTTGTAAACCAATATTTAAGATTCTGTCTTGTACTGAATGAGAGTTTAATGATACAAGGGCAATAATTAATATTGAGATCAAACAACTTAATAATATTAATAATTTTTTCATAATAATTTAATTAAATAGTTTCTATGTTCAACTGTCCTTCTAATCCAGCATCTCTATGAACATGAATCTTTTGATATTCAGGATCCATCGTCATATCTAACATTGCTTTTCTATTAGGATACTTAGCAATTGCAACAGAATCCCATAATTCCTCAACTTCACCCAACATTAACCTACTAACTTTACCAGCAAAAACAAACTCACCACCATATTTTTCTACTAACTTCACTACCTCTGCTGCATAGAGACCATAAGCCTCTTCTCCTGAAAGATTTGTATTTCGACCATCATCATAAATAGCCTTATCTTTATATTTAAGTAAATTTACCATTGATATTGGTCCAATTTCAGGATTCTCTAAAAAACCATTAATTTGATCTTCATCAGGCGTAACTTTATTTTCAAATTTCATATTCAATAGTCCTTTGACATATATTGCATCAATGTATTATCTTTTATTATATTACTCGAGAATATTGATGAATAAAGTTTTTTCAATTTTATTTTTTTTAAATTATATGTAATGCTTTATTGAGTGGTTAACTTTAATCTTATTTAATATAATAGATTAAATTTATTTCTTTTATATATAAATATGCGTTTAGTTGTAGAGCCTTTTCTAGAAAATAAATCAAACCTAACGGGTTTTATGAAACATCTTGATGCCGATGGTGCTAACGGTTGGGGAAAGTGGCCTTTTTTAATGTTTATAGGCGATGAGGATCTCTGGTTTCAACTTCAACTTTTTTCACGTAATGAAAAAATTTCGATTTTATGGGTTTCAGGACCCAATCCTCCTAACATGGGTTGGAACGATCTAGCAGTGTCATATGTAACAAATTTATATGAAGAAGGTCGAAATGATGAGGGAATAGGTGGTGCTGATCCAAACATGTTTACATCTCTTCATGATCTCCTTCCACATATTGGAAACAACACAAATCCAGATTTTGATGAGCTTAAAGGAATCCAATATATTCATCCTAATATTTTCTTTACTGCTTTACAGGAACTTCAAGAAGTATCTGGTGGTGCCTATAAAATTAGAGATGGGGAAGGTATGGTTTTTGATACTAATGGTGCTGGTGCTTTCATCGTTAATCCAGTCATGGCAGGTGCTTATGAAGATCTAGAAACTGATCAAGAAAAGTTATCATTCCTTGAAGAAACATTTAATCTTATGCGTTCTGAGCTAGAGAGAGATTTTTATTTGTGTTATTTAGTCGAATAAATACCTTTATTTAATGAATAGAGTTACTCAACATACAGGGTCAAAATATCCAATTATTCAAGCTCCAATGGGTTGGATTGCAAGAAGTCAACTTGCATCAGCAGTTTGTGAAGCTGGAGGAATGGGAATAATAGAAACTTCATCTGGTGAAATTGATAATTGTAAAAAAGAAATTCGAATGATGTCAGAGTTAACCAATAAACCCTTCGGCGTCAATTTACCATTACTCTTTCTTAAAGATGACTCGATGGTTAAATTTTGTGTAGAGTCAGGAGTTAAATTTGTAACAACTTCTGCAGGCGATCCTACTAAATATGTTGGTGTTTTAAAAGATGCTGGTATAACTGTTTATCATGCAGTTCCTAGTTTAGAGGGCGCTCTAAAGGCAGCAAAAGCTGGTGTAGATGGGTTAGTAGTTGAAGGAACTGAAGGAGGGGGTTTTAAAAGTCCTGTTGAAGTAGGTTTATTGGTATTGATTCAATCTATTAGACAAAATACCAACTTACCAATTATTGCAGCTGGTGGCATAGCTGATGGAACAGGAATGGCTGCTGTTTTTGCAGCAGGAGCTGAGGGTATTCAAATGGGAACAAGATTTGTGTCAAGCATAGAAAGTCCCGTTCATCAAAACTTTAAAAACAAAATTGTAGATTCAGGTATAGATGGGACACTAATTCTTAATAAGTCTTCAAAACCGGTGATAAGAGCACTTAAATCAAATTTAACTAATGATATTGATAACAAGGGTCAAATGGATATGACAGCAATGATGAATATAAAAAATCTTTATTTTGATGGTGACATGGAAGCTGCACCAGCTCTTTCAGGTCAATCAACTGGACTTATTAATGAGATTAAATCAGTAAAACAAATCATTGATGAGGTTGTTCATGAATTTAATAATATTTGTAAATCAATGGGGACCTTAAAACTTTAAAATATGCCAGTTAATAACAATATTGATAAACGTAATAAAAGTATAAAAATCTATATAAACGGCTCATTTTTCGATAGAGATGATGCAAAAATATCAGTTTTCGATAGTGGTTTTTTATTAGGTGATGGTATTTGGGAGGGCATAAGATTAATTAACAACCAATGGATGTTCTTGGATGAACATTTGGATAGATTATTTGAGGGATGTAAGGCAATAGATATTGATATTAAGCTTAGTAAAGAAGAAATAAAAAAAGCAATACTTGAGACTCAAAAACAAAATAATATGAGTGATTCTGCTCATGCAAGATTAATGATCACCAGAGGGAATAAGATAAAACCATTTCAACAACCATCATTATCAGATGGAATTAACTTTGTAATTATAATGGAGCATTCTGATATAAACTCGACAAAAAATGGTATTAACTTAGTAACAGTTCCTCAAATAAGAGGATTGCCAATGTCTCAGGATCCAAAACTCAATAGCCATTCTAAGTTAAATTGTATTCTTGCATGCATACAGGCTAATAAAGCAGGTGGAGACGAGGCATTAATGCTTGATCCATATGGATTTGTTAATACCACTAATTCCTGCAATTTTTTTATTGTTAAAAATAATGAAGTCTGGACTAGCACTGGTGATTATTGCATGAATGGAATCACTAGGTTAAAGGTTATTGAGCTATGCAAAGCTAATAATATAACTATTTATGAAAAAAACTTTTCTCTAGTGGATGTATATTCATCACATGAAGCTTTTGTAACTGGGACATTGGGATCACTAACACAGGTTCTAAATATCGATGGTCGAACTATAGGCGATTCAGCTAATGGTTGGCCGATTTCAGAACAACTAAGAGAGCTTTATAACAATCTTTAAATGTTAAATAATACTGTGATTGCAATGTGGTCAGGCCCTAGAAATCTTTCTACGGCTTTAATGAGAAGTTTTGGAAATCGTTCTGATGTTACTAACATTTTAGATGAACCATTTTATGCATCATATTTAGTATCTACTAATAAAGATCATCCTATGAAAAAAGAAGTCATACATAGTCAATTAAACAATATTGATGATGTAAAAAAACAATGTCAAAGAAGAAATAATGGTATTACTTATCAAAAACATATGACACATCATATAATTGATAATGATTTTTCTTGGATGGACTCAATAACAAATTGTTTTTTAATTAGAAACCCTGAAATGGTTGTTCACAGCTTTATGAAGTCATGGAGTGAAGGTGAATTTGAAGACATCGGATTCCAAAAACAATTTGATATTTATAATTACGTTAAAAAAAATATAAACGATAATCCGCCAATTATTGATGCATCAAGACTAAGATCTAATCCTGAACAAGTTTTATCTAAGTTTTGTAAAATTATAGATATAGAATGGGACAATAATATGCTTGAGTGGTCAGCTGGATTAAAGGACTATGATGGAATATGGGCAAAACATTGGTATCCATCTGTCATGAATTCAACATCATTTAAACCAGAAACTAATAATTCTATAAAATTGTCAGATAATGAAAAAAGAATAGTTGAATTAGCTATGCCTATATATGAAGAACTATATAAAAGGGCTATCTAATCTTCAGATTGAGACTCTTCTAATTTCTCTCTCAACATGAGTTTTTTAAGACTGATTTTATCTTTAAGTGTCATTATATATGCAGCCACTGCGAGAATTAATATACCTGTTGCTTCATAAATTATATTAATTGCATTCAAATCTTTACTTTGAAGAATTATCATTCGAGTTAATGCTGTCATAGCAATAATTAAAGGCAAGGTTACTGGTATTCTGTTATTGGCATAAAAAGATGCAACCATACCTAAAACCTCTGCATATATAAATAATAGAAATAAATCACTTAAGTTTACAATCTGTATATCGATCATTCTTACAATCTCTATTCCTGAGGCATAAATTGTTGCAACAGCAATTATTAATAAAATTACTCTTTCCGACAACCAGATAAATTTCTGTACAGCATTTAATTCATTCATATTTCAATTCTACATTTCTTATATTAATAATACCAATTATGATTTTGGAGGTAGCATAAGAAGTTGAGAAGTTTTATCCATATATTCTTGATAATCAGGTCTATTTTTTAAACTTCTTTTATCCATCATAGGGCATGAAATAAAGATAAATAAAGCTAACATGGCCGTAGGACAAAGTATTGTCCATATTGGAAGTAATCCAGTTGATAGACCCATAAAATATATTCCATACCAAAATAATACTTCTCCAAGATAGTTCGGATGACGTGAATACTTCCATAATTTAAATCTCATTGTTTTTCCTTTGTTTTCTGGAATATTTCTAAAGGTTCTCATTTGCTCATCAGCAATCGTTTCTAAAATAACAGCAAAAAAAGTAAATAATGATGCTAGATATAAGTATATATTTGGAACGATTTGACTGTCAGCAAAATAAAAAAGAGGAAACAACCCAAAATTAACGATTAATGTAGGAATCAAATGAATTCCAAAAAAATTATTAATTTCTGCATTTATTTTATTAGTATTTTTCAAGTCAACATATCTAAAATCTTCATGTGAAAATCCCTGCCAACTTATTAACCAATTTCTTGTTAACCTTAATGCCCAAAAACAAATAGGTACTAATATTAATAACTTGATCTCCAAAGAATTAATCATAGTGCTTATAAATAAAACTATAGGAACGGGAGCTACCGACCAAAAAGGATCATATAAACTTGAGTTTTTTAAGATAAAACTAAAAATATAAATAATTAAAGTAGCATAGATATGCCAAGCAAGGATCAGCAGCCAAAGGTTTATATCATGTAATTTTTGTGGCAATAATATATATGCCAACCAAAATGAAAATACGTATATAACAATACAAATTAACTGGCTATATAACTTATCTTTAATCATAAAAAATGGGGTTAAAAAACCCCATTATATTATTTTTTACTATTGTTAGTAATTAATTTTTAGAAGTCCATGTAATAGCTAATTGAAACACAAGTACAACTAGTACAAATAATGTTTGAACAGCTCCACCTATACTCAAAGGACTATCAACGTATTGAACCATTCTTTCAGCAGAAGCCGCGCCAACATCTGCTAATGATGTTACCGCAGTATCTAAAATAGCTGCACCTATTTGTTGTGTATAAAAAGTCATCATTGCTACAAGAACACAATACAGTGATGTAAAAACTTTAGACGCCATATTTGCATCTGGTGAGTTATAGATGTTATTAGCCATTCTAAAACCTAACCAAATCAAAAGTACACAACCTACAAAGTACATAGAATTACTAATAAATCCTACATACATCATGTTAAATATTTGATATTCAGTCATATTTTTCTCCCTTATTAATAATATGAAGATTAATGATAATACAATTTTACAACCACTAAATAAAATATATATACATTATCTATATATATCTAAAATTTTTATACAAATATAAAGTCTTAATGAGTGCATTAATGTATTATAAATATTCATATTAGGAGAGATTATGAATAAATTAATATATAGCGCTTTTATAGTTTTTTGCTTTAATTTAAATTTAACTATTCAAGCAGAAGATGTAAAAATGGAAAGTGATGGAACTATAATGGAGTTCAATTACCTAACAGTTACTGATCCACAAAATTTTATGATGTCCTTAGATAAATTTGATAAATCTAAGTGTGCAGAAAACTGGAGAAATGAATCAGGTGTTGGTGTAAGTCTATGGTCATTAAGAGGTTCTGGAAATTCGCACTTTATCTTAGTCGTTTATGAAAATGCAGATAAGATGGAAAAGGGCAGACCTATCTTTAATTCATGTTATGAGTCTTCAGCAATGATTAAGTCTTTTCAAAAGACTACTGATACAGATAGATCATGGAATTGGGTCGCAGAAAATGTCGTAGCTGCAAGCCAATGGACAACTGATACAGTTTTTGCAAAATACAATTTTAAAGTTGAAGAAGGTCACGAAGGTCATTATTTAGAGGCATGGAAAAAAATGATGTCATCTAATCTAGGTAATGTAAAAGGTTCATTTGGTATGAATAGAGTTCTTTTTGGTAATAGGTATGCTTCACATATGGTATATGTAGGCAATGAATCTTTAGATGAATTGCTTAATTCTCAAAAAACAGTGCTTTCATCTGATTCTTTTACAGATTTTTCAAACGATGTTAAAGATATTAGACAAAATGTTAATGTTGAATTGGTATCACTAGTTAAATTTTATACAGGAGAATAATATGAAAATATATATAAATCTTTTCATTATGTTGGCTATTTCATTGAATATATCCTCAGATGATCATTCTGATGAGACTAAATCCTTCCCTGGTTTAGTATCTTCTGAAGTTTTTGATATGAGTAATGGTATGGTTATGCATGTTGAGCGTCGTAAAACTTGTAATCAAGGCGCAGTTGCAAAACATTTTCATCCAGCTGCAGGAACATTGGTTTATCTTCTTGATGGAAAATCTCAATCCAAATCAACTGGAAATTGGAAAACTTATTCTAATAACCAGTATTGGTTTGAAAAATCTGATTGGGTTCATGGTGGTGATGCTGATACACCAGAAATGGATGATGGATGCAGTGATCTTCTTGTCATAAGGGTTGCTGAATCCGGCCAAGATCATACAGTCTTTATAGAATAAGATAAAATATCATTATAAAAAACCTGTCAAATGGCAGGTTTTTTTATTTAACAAGAAATATAATACAAATAATGAACAAGATATGGGAAACAATAAAATACGAAGTGCAGCTTAGAATTGATGCTGAACCATCATTACAGCCATATTTAACTTCTCTGGTAACATCTCAAGAAAGTTTTCTATCCTGTGTTTCATCCGTATTAGCATCTAAATTAAATAGCGATGCTTTATCATCTAGTGATATTAAGCAATTTATACTTGAAGTCTATACTGAATGCGATGGTATAGAAGAATCATTATTACAAGATTTAGAATTTTTTAAGAATAATGACCCTGCATGTAAATATTTTTCCACACCAATTCTTTTCTATAAAGGATTTCAAGGGTTGGCTACCTACAGGGCTGCAAATTGTTTATGGAACAACAAAAGACATACTATGGCATTATTTTTCCAAAATAGAGCATCAGAGGTATTTGGAGTAGATATACATCCTGCTGCAAAAATTAAAGGTGGCGTAATGATTGACCATGCAACTGGTGTCGTGATTGGAGAGACAACGACAATAGATGAAAATGTGTCTATATATCAGGGAGTTACGTTGGGTGGCAAAGGTATTGAAATTGGAGATCGCCATCCAAAAATAAAAAAAGGCGTATCAATTTATGCTTCAAGTACAATTCTAGGAAATATCGTAATAGGTGCAAACTCAACAGTTGCTGCTGGCAGCTTGGTATTAAAAGATGTTGAAGCTAATACTCGAGTTGCTGGGATTCCAGCAAAGGTAATATCCTAATTAATTAGACTGAATCATAAATAGATAATTCATCATCATTCATTTCTTCTTCAATATTCTCAAACAAGATACTAGACATATATCTTTCAGCGGTATCTGGAAGCATACATAATATTTTTGATCCCTTTGTAGCTTTTTTTGCAACCTCAACAGCAATTGCAAAAGTTGAACCACCAGAGACTCCGGTTATTATTCCTTCTTTCTGAGCCAATTCATTTGCCCAAAAAATGCCATCATTTCCTGAAACAGGTATCAATTCATCAAAATATTTATTATCAATTGATTCTTGGAGTACAAGAGGTATGAAATCCGTAGTCCATCCTTGTATAGGGTGGGGACTCCATTCTGGATGAGATTGAGATGCTGAACCGTCATCGTTTCTAGTTTGTTCTTGTTTACTCCCTATCAACTGTGCAACATCTGGTTCGGTTAGAATTAATTTTGTATTTGGCATTTTTTTTCTCAATACTCTACTTACACCAGTAAATGTTCCTCCAGTGCCATATCCAGAAACCCAATAATCTAAACCAATATCTTTAAAATCTTTGACTATCTCTTCGCCAGTTGTCTGTTCATGCACCATACTGTTATCTTCATTCTCAAATTGTTTTGCAAAAAACCAATTATTTTTTATTACTAGCTGTTTAGCTTTGTTATATGCTCCAGTTCCTCCTTCTGCAGCAGGTGTTAAAAGTACTTTTGCTCCTAAGAATCTCATTAATTTTCTTCGTTCAATTGATGCACTGTCAGGCATAGTTACCACTAATGGGTAACCTTTTGCAGCGCATACCATTGCTAATCCAATTCCGGTATTTCCGCTTGTAGCCTCAACAACTGTTTGACCTTCTTTAAGTTGATTCCTTGATTCAGCATTTTCAATAATACTTACTGCAAGCCTATCTTTAACTGAGCTTGCGGGATTAAAATACTCAGCCTTAACGTAAAGCTCTGTGTTATTTATAGAAATATTTTGAAGTTTTATTGAAGGAGTATTTCCAATCGTATGAAGTATATTGTTATAAAGCATAATTAACTAAATAAATTATAAAATAAAGGATATAAGAATATATTATTATATATAATCAATACTATGAAACTTATATTTATTTTATTTTTAACAACAACTTTTATATCTACTAATATTTTTAGCACTGAAGATGCTGAAAACTGTAGTATAAAAAACGTTCCAATTGAAGAAAGATTTTTTTCTAATAACTTTTCTGGTGTTTTTAATGGAAAAAGACTTGATTATGTTGCAAGTTTAAAAGAAAAAGTTATTTATGAAAAAGATAATCCAAATGAACCAATGGCATCATTTTTTTATACAGAGTATATAGTTAATTCTGATAAAAATAGACCAATAATATTTAGCTTTAATGGAGGGCCAGGTTCAGCATCATTATGGCTGCATATGGGTGTTCTAGGGCCAAAAGTTATAAAGGTTCCTAGTGATGCGTCAGATGATGGATCTGCTCCATATAAAATCGAAGATAATAAATTATCTCCACTAAGCGATGCAGATCTTGTTTTTATTGATCCAATAGGTACTGGTTATAGTAGGGCAATTGGATGTCATGAGCCTGAAGAGTTTTGGGGAGTAAGTGAAGATCCAAAAATTATTGCTGAATTTATTAGAAGATGGATTAATGATAATAAACGTTGGAATTCTCCAAGATATATTTTAGGTGAGAGTTATGGTGGCATCAGGGGTCCTTTATTGGTATCAGAATTAAGATCTGGTTCAATTACACCAATTGAAGTTAATGGCTTATTAATGGTTGCACCTGCTTCTGATTATCAGTATTTAGTTTTCCATCCTGGTAACAATAGCCCGCATTATGGATTCCTACCCTCATATGCAGCAACAGCTTATTATCATGGAAAAATTGAAACAGATAAATCACTTCAAGATTTTTATGAAGATTCAAAAAAGTTTAGTTTAGAGGTGTATGGACCAGCTTTATTGAAAGGAACAAGGATATCGGAAGATGAAAAGAACTCTGTTATGAAACAATATTCTGAATTTACAGGTTTAAGCCTAAGATTTGTAGAAGATTTCGATATGAGAGTTGATCCTTCAAGTTTTAGAAAAGAATTATTAAGAGATGAAGGTTATTCAGTAGGCAGATTAGATTCAAGATATAAAAATTCTGACTATATGGCAGGAGGTCAATATCCTGATACTGACGTATCGAGTGAAGGATTTATGTCGGCTTACGTTTCAGCTATACATACTTGGTTTAGTGAAATCGGGGTTGAAATGAAAATGTTATATCAAAGTGGCGACTATGATGTCTATTCAAGTTGGAAACATCCTCAAGAATGGAAAGGTAATGATTTTGGATACGTAAATACAGTTCCAGATATTGCTAGAGCTCAAAGATATAATAAAGATTTTAAAGTTTACGTTTCATGTGGATTATATGATTTAGCAACTCCTTGTTTTACTGCTGAAAACTTTATGTATGACAACACAGTTGATATGAGTAGGGTGGTTTTTTCAGAGTTCGAAGCAGGTCATATGATGTATAACCATCAACCATCTTTTGATAGGTTTTTAAAAGAGATAACTGATTTTATTACGAATGATTAGGAGTAGAAATTAAAATCTAAAAGGAGAAAAAAACTATGAAAAAATTTAAAGTAAAAATTATTGATTATAAAGTTTTAGAAGTAGTTCCCTTTAATGATTATGATCCACCAGCAGATCTTCACCACATGAGCAGATTTAAAACTGCATGGTTAGTGGAAATAGATGATGTTTTGTTTGGCTTCTATTTCATAAAGGAAGAATGCTGGTTAGGTGACTTTGTAGAAGCAACAGGTCTTGAAGTGAGTTTGTTTGATCAACCAAATAAAAATGAAAATTGGTTTGAAAATGAAAAATATACTGTTCTCTCTACACACCTGCCTGCATACGAATGGATGGGTGTAACAAAAGATACAGAAACTTATACCATCTGGTTGGATGATGATTTCAATGATTTATCGGAAACTGATGAAGAAAAATCTGCTCAAAAGTTGCTTCATGATCAATTCGTAGAAATTTACTACTGGCTTTCACCTGGCTTTGATGAGACATCTCCATCTGATCTTGACGAAACAGAATTTACAATAGAGATAGAATTAAACGATTAAGGGGTTATTCTTGATCTAGTTCCTAATCCCGGACCATAAACAATAGCATTTAACCATAATCTATTAGTTCCAAGTGTTGCTCCTCTAAAATTTGGTTCACCTGAAAATAATATAACCTGACCATCTCCAATTCTTTCTCTCGTCAAATAAGCAGAGTTAGCGATCCTTTGGGATGCCTCCGGCCAGACTAATCCACTCATTCTTACGTTAAGATCATTACCTGCAGGCAAGCTAGACCAATTTATAACTCTTGGATCTTCAATTTCATTATTAGGAATCATTTGACCTATTCTTACAGGTGCATCAACGTAACTTCTTGCCATAAGAATAGGGAGGTTGCTATATAAAACAGGTATAGTATTTGGTGTTCCAAATGTTAACCAATGTTCATCATCAATCCTTCCTGCAACTATTGATCCTGATGGCATAAAGATTGATTGCCATTTATCTCTAGATTTAAGTTCTTTTTCAGATAAAGTTCCTTCTAACTCTTCCCAAGGATAAGTTATATCAAAATCTATAACGTTGTTATTTGTTTTATCTTTATCAACATCTTCATATTGAGAATATACTTCTCTCAATAGATCAAAATTATACTGCTCACTTTCATCAAAAGTATTTTGGAGCTGTTTAACACTACCAATTCCATATTCTGATGTTAAAAATCTAGTACTTCTGTTATGTGCAATTAATGTCCCACCCTGTGAAACCCAATCAAGTAGAGTATCTATTGTATATTCATCAATTGCTCGGCCACTAGGGACAATAATAGTGTTATATCTTCTTAAATCTCCATAACTTGCAAGTGATGCATTTATTAGACTGTGTCTTATTCCTAAATGATGATCTAATGACCACCAACTAACTCCTACATCATAAGAGTTAAACCCTTCATGGCTTAACATAGCTATTTGGGGTTTTTCTAATAATCTAAAATGCCTACCACCCCAATCTGGAAGCTCTTCTGGACCAAATCCTGATTCAACTGAAACAACAGATACATTTAACTCTTCTGAAACTAGTTTTACTAAATTTTGTAAATTAGTAACGTTTGGATTATCCATTGGTAAAACAGCAATACTTCCTCTAGATAATTTATGATTGGATAGGGTAGATTCCTTATCAATTATCCTTACTTCTATATTTTGTTCCATTAGACGCGCAGCAAAAGCTACAGAATTATCATCTTCTCCATTAGTTGCCCAAATAACTGCACCTTTAGTAATTTCACTAGTAACTGGTGACGGGTTCCAAGTTTCTAGATTTGAATCTAAATTTTCATCTAACGTAACTGCATCTAAGCCATACATCATAGTAAAATTAAAGGCAGTGGTGTCATACATAACTGAAGAACCACTTTTTAAGCTTTTTTGCCTTTCTTCAACTAAAACATCTGTATTTATGTCAGCATCAAATTCTAATATTGCAGCAATAAGTGGAGCCTCTGGCTGTCTATTAGGAATAATCATACTTCCAGCAGGAATTGAATAATTCTGGATAATTTCACCAGATTGTAAAGTGGCATTTTCGACTTTAATATCTTTAGTATTTTTATAAAGCTCTATATCTTGAGCTCTTAATTTTTCAGCTAAAGTATTTAACCTAGTATTATTATCTGTTGGTAAAACTACAAAAGTTTGACTAGCATATTTGCTATCTTTAGAGACATTGTATTTTCTGCCATCCCAATAGTCTTTATACATTTCCTTTGAATTATTAAGCAATGACTCAAGATTAACCAAGGTGCTTATATATTGGTGGTGAACAGATTCTTTATAAGATTGTATAGTTCCTTCTGGTCTTCTAACACCATCCTCTGCCATTCTAGATTGTTCATATAAAATGCCAAGAGTACCTCTAAATTGTACGTAAAATGAATAACCAGGGTAGAGGTCTTCATGCCATTCACCGGTATAGAAACGCCAATTTCTTTTATCAAAAGCACTTCCTTGATCTTGCGCAAATACATTACCCCATTTAATTAAATCAGTGTCTATATTTTTATTAATAGGCTCTCTAGGCGGACCAGTCATAAATGTATCTTGTGGGCCCATTTCATGACCATCTACAAGTATTTGTGGCCTCCATTCATTAATTAATTTAACTCTTCCTTTAGTTTCAGGTTGGGTTAAATAGAACCAATCTCTATTTAAATCAAAATAATAATGGTTTGTTCTTCCATAAGGCCAGTCACCTGTATGAAGCAATGATTGATCATCGTAATTTGGCGCAGTACCCCTATATTGTTCAAGAGATTTAGCAAACCTTGCACGCCCGTCAGGATTCATTAAAGGATCAACGATAATCACCATGTTATCCAACATATCTATAACGTCTTCGTCAATACTAGCAATAAGGTGATATATAGCTGCTAAAGCTCCATCTGCACCAGATGTTTCATTGCCATGAATAGAGTACGCCATCCATGCAACTGCAGGCATATCATCTATTAATGATTTTGCTTGTCTGTCAGAAGTAATTCTGGCATCAGCTAATTTAGTAATATCTTCTTTTATTGCTTCTAAATTTTTAATATTGTTCGGAGATGATATGAATACTGCATGAAGAGGTCTATCTTCATGAGTTCTTGCATATTCAATAACTTTTATTCTATCTGATTCATTTGACCATGTTTTAAGGGCACTTGTTATTTGCCAAGGAGCAGCAACTCTTTCTCCAATACCAAAACCTAAAAACTCATCAGGAGGAGTAACATCTTCTGAATATGTGCCATCTAAAATAGGAATTTGATATAAATCTTTCGAATAAGAAGTTGGATTCATCAAGTCATCTGAATGAAGAACATTAGTTAAAGATATTGTAAAAAGGACCGCAATTAATTTAATTTTCATAAGATTATATTAATGTAATTAAGAAAAATCTGCATTAAATTTTCTTAATGATAAATATATGGTTATCATTGATTTATATTTAATTAATTACCTTGAATAGGAGAAATCATGAAAAATTTAGTAATTGTATCTTTTCCAGCTAAAGAGGGGATGTTGGAAAATCTTAAAGAAACCTTAAAAGCCGCTTTGCCTGAAACAAGATCATTTGATGGATGTATATCAGTTGATACATATATTGAAGATTCAACTAGTACAGTTCACCTTATAGAAGATTGGGAATCATTAGATCACCAATCTAAGTATCTTAATTGGAGGATTGAAACAGGTCTTTTGGGAGTATTAGAACCATTGTTAGAAGGAGGGGCGGCAGGTCTTAAAGCTATAGTATGTGGTCCTAAATACGAGAATATTTAACATCATTATATTATACTACTTCGCATAATATATATTATGTTAACTTATATTAGTTAATTACTTTAAATTTATAATCTTTATAACTTCAAAAGAATTGTTTTCAATGCGTTTACTATAAGTAATGAAGTATGGATCTAAATTAAGAGGATAAGCTATTTTGTATCCATTTATAGGAATCTCTGCATTAAATATAGTCTCTTGTTCATATCCAATGTGTTGCAGTCTTGTCTCAAATGGATTACCTAAGCCTAATCTATAAGTTGGATTCATATTTTTATCATGAAATGTAACTATGTATTTATCTTTAATATTAATAGAACTATTTTTAATAAATTCTTTCTTTACTGTTGATGTTTGTAAATTCGTAATATTGATATTTTTGTTCGATAAATTAATTGTAAGTATTTTTTCATTGTCTCCAATCTGAGGCTTGATATTAAAAAAATTCTTAGGCTTATTATTTTTTGAAAAAGATGTGCTTATAGTAGCTGGTTCATAATTTTTCCAATTAATTTTATAACTGTAGCCCAGAGAACAACATTGTTCTGCATATAGGTAATTATCAAGGTTTGATAAATCAACTGTGTCGTCATGGTCCACGTTCCCATCTGTTTTATGCCAAAACCATGAACCAACATAAGGATTATTAGGATTATTATTAGGGTTAGTATTTGGATCAGGATCATAATATGACCAGCCTCCATATAGATTAAAAATACCAGCATAAAGATCTAAGGGATTTAAAGGGTCGTTTGGAGCTATTAAATTACCTGTAAGGTCTTGAACTTGCCATGAATAGGTTATCATTGAATCATCATCCGGCCTATCAAATGTTACTTCTAATTGATTTTCTAAATCAATTTGCTCAACCCCATCAACATACCATGATAGTTTTAGCTTATTTGTATCGTATTCACCATTAATATCAAATGTAATATATTCCCCTATTGATTCAGAATTATTTAAGTCCACGTCATTATTTACATCAGATTTAATAATAAAATCTGTGAATCCATTAAATTGATTTCTAATGGATCCAGCTGCAAATCCCTCAACATTTATTTTTCCATAATCAAGAACACAGCACCACATAACACTTATCCATTTAGGCCTATATGTCTCTTCTTCATCATAATAAGTACCTTGAAATAAGCCTATTTTTTCCTTACATGAATCGTCTTCATTTGTACCAGGGTAATTTGGATCATAATCAGTATCATTTTCATCATACGTATTGTAGTAACACTCACAATCCTCATATTCCATGTCATCACGATAATAAATGCTGCCATCTGCATAGTTGTAACAAACATCGTAATCAACACCAGGAACATTCGTTATGTCTTCAATAAAATGATTCCATTTAACTTTTGTTGGATCAGAAACTTCTGTAGTATTTACGCTGAAATCTGCATACCAGGGTGAAAATGTTCGTTCTCCACGCGAATCATATTCATCACCCATAAAGCCATGTGAATGACCTAATTCATGTTGGACTATTTCATAGGTTCTTGATGACAGAGGTTGAATATTTACAGCACCTTGCGCGACCCCTCTTCCGCTTAATGTTGTTAAAAATGAAACTACATCCCAGTCACCAGCTATATCACCAATCATTTCTCTATCAACATTTCCTATACAATAAATTCTATCATCCCAAGATGCATAACAACCTGTTTCTATATTAAATAATGAAGCACCAGATGGGTTTGTTTCTTCTAAAACTCTAATATTGAAATAATCATTAAACATTTCACTAGCATCAGAATTTTTTAAATTATTAACTGACTCTAAAAGCCTTAAATGAAATTCATCTCTATCACTTGTATCATTTATTTGATCAGCAATAAAAATATAATCTGTTTTAGCTGTGGTTTCTGAACTGCCGACCAAATAGTACAAATATTGTTCGGTAGATAAACAATTTAATTCGTCCTCATCGCAGTTATAAGAAATTGTTTGAACATCTTTATCTGAGATGAAATAGGCTTCTAAGTCCCCTTCACAGGTTAAATCAGTGCCATCATTAGCACATATGTTCATATTAAATAATCCTGCTGTTTGTAGGGAATCAACATAAAAATCTAAGCTTTGTTCTTCTATAAATTCATCACCGCTTGGTATTGAGATTATATCGAGCTGAGCATTTATATTTTCATTTGGCAGCCGGCCATAGAAAGTTAATTCGCTTAATTCGTTATCGACATCGATAATCTCAACTTTTATGTTCAATACATCATCAATTATTAAGCTTGTATCTGAATAAACGCTTAACTCATCAATTATGTTTATTACAGGTGGATCATTTACAGGATTGATATTAATAGCAATAGTCATATTCTTTATTAATGTTTCTCCTGTTATAATATTATTATCGTCCAACCTTTGGGCTGTAACTTTAATAGTAAAACTGTCACCACCAAAATAATCTTGATTAGGTTCATAGGTATATAAACCTGAAGTGGTTAAATTAGATTCACCATTAGTTGTTGAATAAGTAATTTCATAAGTAATTTGTGATTTGTAATTTGTCGTTGCTGAAATCGTTGATGTATATGGATTATCTTCGTTTATAGAAATAGTTGATAACATAGGTAATGTTAAAGAAAAAGGCGGCGACCCACCTCCGCCACAAGAAGTTAGTATAAACAGATAAAAAAATAATATTAATGATGAATTTTTTTTCATTAAGAACAATTATAAGCTTATTATAAATAATAATTAAATTTCATTAATCATTTAATTAGTTTAGAATGGCTATCTATGCCAAAAGAAGATCAATTAGAGTTTCAAGGTGAAGTAATAGAAACTCTTCCTAATACAAAATTTAAAGTTAAATTAGAAAACGACCATATTATTACAGCTCATATCTCAGGAAAAATGCGCAAACATTACATTAGGATCTTAACTGGTGATAAGGTTAAAGTTGAAATGACCCCTTATGACTTAAGCGTTGGGAGAATAACTTTCAGAGGCAGATAGGATATGAGAAATTTCTTAATCATCCTATTACTTATTATTTCGGCATTTATTAACTCTCAAGAAGCTGAATTTCAAACCACTATCGTTGATGATATTAAGCAGATTCAAAATAATCAAAAAATGCATATTGATAAAGCGAATAAATTTGTTGAAGAATTTATTCAACCCATAATGACTGGTCAAGCATATGACATCACTATTAGTAATGTTCAATTACTCTCTGAATATCAAGATGAGAACATAATAAAGTGTAATTTTGGTGGAATGTATACTCAACAGCGATGTCTTGATGAAGTTGCTTATATTGCTAAGTATGATAATGATTATTTTACATCTGAATCTAATACAAATATTGTGCTCCCTTTTGATTATATTGTTAACAAAAATAATATGAGCAGCTCTAAGTCAATTATTATTCAGTTCGGTATATCCTTAAAGCCATCATTTCAAAATTTACTAATTAAATATCTAGATGAAAGTACTGATGGAAAAGATATATTAAGTTATAGCGTACTACCTAGTCCTAGTTCAGGTGAATGGTCCCAAAATAATTATGCAAACTGTAATGGCCCAAATGGTACGTCTTTCAATAACGGTCATTGCAAAGGATCACTTGCACTTTATGGTGGAAATCTACCAGAATGGAATTATAGTAATTGGGAAAATAGAGAAACTTTTGTTATTGACTTCGTTGATAGGCAAAAAAAAATAGTGACCTATTACAATCTTTCTGGATTTAGACAGGCTTTAGTTAATGGAAGAAAAAATAGGTTCTTAGTAGATATATGTGAATCATTTAAAAGTAGTTCATTCTTTAAAGAAGAAAATCAAATGTCAACAAATTATATACATTCAGAATATGTTCAATTTGATGACATTTTAGTCTCTTTAAATGATAGTGATAAAAATATCTATAAAGAAATAATTATTAATACTCAACAAATGACAGATTATATTTCTACATCTTTTTCAGATAATCGAGCAAGTATGACTCCTGGAATAGAGTTAGCTAATAATTATATTTTTACTTACAGATTAGGAGGCATAAATCCTAAAGGTTGGAGTAAAGCAGGTACAAATATCTTCAATAGGAAATATATGGATCATTTAGGCCCTATAGGAACCATAGGTCACTTGATTACAGATAGAAAAGATGACATGGAAAAAGGCTGCTCAAATATGAAAGGAACATCAATGCAAATGCCTGCCTTTTCAATAGTTTCAAATTACGAATATAATTTAATAGTTCCAGTAAATAGCTCAGAATTAGATAAACTTAATTCAGTAGATATCAAGTATGTGCCTGGTTTATCCTCATGGGACAAGCAACTTATAATTAGATAAATTAAACTTTGACCTTGGTTTTGGTTTCAATAAATTTTAAATCCCCTTTCTCTATATCTAATTTAATAACACCCCCACTCTTTAAATTACCAAACAATAATTTATCAACTAATGGTTTTTTAATATTTTGGGATATAAATCTTTCCATGGGTCTTGCTCCCATTTCTTTGTCATAGCCATTTTCAGCAATCCAATTAATAACTTTTTTGCTTACAACTATTTCAACATTTCTTTTATCAAGTTGCGCTTGAAGTTTTACAAGGAATTTATCAACGATCGATAAAATAACATTCTTATCTAAATAATTAAATTGTATTGTTTCATCTAGCCTATTCCTAAATTCAGGAGAAAATAGCTTATTCAGTGAATTCATTGCATCAGTTTCGTTGGTTGATTCAGCAAAACCAATATTTCTTTTGCTCAATAATTCCGCACCAATATTAGTTGTCATTATTAATATGACATTTCTAAAATCAGACTTTCTACCATTATTGTCAGTTAATACTCCAGCATCCATAACTTGAAGCAATATGTTAAAGATATCTGGATGTGCTTTTTCGATTTCATCCAAGAGAAGAACACAATGAGGTGTCTTTACAATAGATTCAGTTAAAAGACCGCCTTGATCAAATCCTACATATCCAGGAGGAGCTCCAATCAACCTTGAAACCGTATGCCTTTCCATATATTCACTCATATCAAATCTAACTAGATCTATTCCTAATATTTGAGAAAGTTGTTTAGATATTTCAGTTTTTCCAACACCAGTCGGTCCAGTAAAGAGAAATGAACCAATTGTTTTATTTTCGTCTCTTAGACCGACTCTCGATAACTTAATTGCATTTGATAGTGTCTCAACAGCTTTATCTTGCCCAAAAATAACCCTTTTTAGGTTTTCCTCAATATTTTTAAGATTTTTCTTATCAGTTAATGAAATAGATTGTTCCGGTATTTTAGTTATTTTTGAGATGGTCATTTCTATATCACTCTTATTAACATTGATAACTTTTTCGTTCTTTCTATTAATATTTAAAAGAGCGCCTGTTTCATCAACTACGTCTATTGCTTTATCTGGTAAAAATCTATCATTTATGTACTTTGATGATAATTCTACTGCTGATTTTATAGATTCGTCTGTATATTTAACATTATGGTAATTTTCGTAAATATCTTTAATACCATTAAGGATTTCTTCACATTCATCAAACGAAGGCTCTGTTACGTCTATTTTTTGAAATCTTCTAGATAAGGCTTGGTTTTGATTAAATATTCCTCTGTATTCTTGAAAAGTAGTAGATCCAATACATCTAATTTGACCTTTACCAAGAGCAGGCTTAAGAATATTTGAAACATCAAGCGATCCACCGGAGGCAGATCCTGCTCCTATAATTGTATGAATTTCATCTATAAAAAGAATGGGGTTATTTTCTTTAGAAAGAAAATTTAATACGTTTTTAAGTCTTTTTTCAAAATCACCTCTATATTTTGTTCCAGCTATTAGTGCTGCTATATCTAAAGAATAAACAATTGTATCTTCGATAATAGATGGAACTTGCTTATTCGATATTAAGTACGCAAGGCCTTCAGCAATGGCAGTTTTCCCAACACCCGATTCTCCAACTAATAAAGGATTATTTTTATTACGCCTTGAGAGGATTTGAATTAATCTTTCAATCTCTTTTTTTCTACCGATAACTTTATCAATTTTATTGTTACTAACTAAATCATTTAGATTAATAAGAAATTCATTTTGATTGGATGACTTGGTTTTATTTGTTTCGTTGCTTTGTTCTTCATTATCAGATATTTCATTTGTTTGTTTTGGACCATGTGATAAATAACTTACTACATCTAATCTATTTAACTTATATTTACTTAAAAGAAATACAGAATGTGATTCCTTCTCTGAGAAAATTGCAACAAGAATATTAATAGGCTTAACTACACCTTTCCCAGAAGATTGAATATGAAAAACAGCTCTTTGTAGAACTCTTTGAAATCCAAGAGTTGGTTGAACAGGTTTTTGTTGATCAATTTTTGATATGACAGTTTCTTTTAAGTGTGCATCTAAATCATTTTTTAAGTTATCAATTTTAATATTTTCAGATTTAAAAAATTCTATTACATCAAAATCATTAAGTATCATTAATAATAGGTGTTCAACGGTTATATATTGGACGCCAGCTTCATGAGCTTTATCGAATAGGGTTGCAATAGATAATTCTAATTCTTTACTAAACATATTAATCAGTTAACGGTTCAATTTCACTTAATAATGGATGGCCATGATCTTTTGCCATAGTATTTACTTCATATGACATCATTTCAGCAATCTCTTTTGAAAATATACCACAAACACCCTTTCCTTTTGTATGAACTTCCATCATTATTTCAGTTGATTTTTGATGATTATGACCAAAAACAGTCTGAAGTACAAAAACTACGAACTCCATAGGAGTATAGTCGTCATTAATTAATATCACTTGATATGATGGTGGTTCTTTAACTTCAGGATCTTTTTCTACTACAAATACAAGCCCAGTGTCTATAGTTGAATCATCATTGTCATTATCTTCCGACAATCTAAACATTACATTCGCTTTATCATTTCATCGCCGAAGGTAGATGAAGAAACTTTATCGGCATCCTCCATCATTCTAGCAAAATCATATGTAACTTTTTTAGCACTAATGGTTCGATCCATCGATTTTATTAAAATATCTGCTGCCTCTGTCCAACCCATATGCCTTAACATCATCTCAGCTGATAATATCAAACTACCTGGATTTACTTGATTTTTTCCTGCATATTTTGGTGCTGTTCCATGAGTAGCTTCAAAGACTGCATAATCATCAGAAATATTAGCGCCAGGAGCAATACCAATACCCCCAACCATCGCAGCTAATGCATCTGAAATATAATCACCATTCAAGTTCATAGTAGCAATAACGTCATAATCTGTTGGTCTTAAAACAATTTGTTGAAGAAATGCATCACATATAACATCCTTAATGACAATTTTTTTCCCTGTATTAGGATTGGTAATTTCTTGCCATGGTCCCTCATCAATCTCTATTCCGCCATAATTTTCTTTAGAAAGCTCATAACCCCAATCTCTAAATGCTCCTTCGGTAAATTTCATAATATTACCCTTATGAACTAATGTTACTGATGTTCTATTATTATCTATTGCATAGTCTATTGCTTTTTTTACTAATCTTTTTGTTCCAGATTCAGATATTGGTTTAATACCTATGCCAACGTTATCTTCAAATCTTACTTTGGTAACGCCGAAATCTTTTTTAAGAATTTGAAGCAGATTTTTTGATTCTTCGCTATTAGCTTCAAATTCAACACCACAATAAATATCTTCAGAGTTTTCTCTAAAAATAACCATATCAACATCTTGAGGTCTTTTTACGGGAGATGGAACGCCATCAAAGTATCTAATTGGTCTTAAACATACGTAAAGATCTAATATTTGTCTTAATGAAACATTCAAGGACCTTATACCACCTCCAACTGGAGTAGTCAGAGGCCCCTTTATGCTGACCACATATTCTTTAAGAGCTTCAATTGTTTCATCAGGTAACCATGTATTTTTATCATATATTTTTGTAGCTTTTTCTCCACAAAAGACTTCCATCCATTCTATTTTCTTTTTTCCTGAATAAGCAATCTTTACAGCTTCATTAACAACATTAATCATAGGGGGTGTAATATCCACACCAATACCATCACCTTCAATAAAAGGAATAATAGGATTATCTGGAACTATTAGCTTTCCGTCTTTATAAGATATTTTTTCACCCTTTTTTGGAATTTTAATTTTTTTATAACTCATTGGGTAATAAAGCCTCTAAAATAGGTTTTTGCAGTTAAAATCGGTGATAATTATACTCCTAAAATATTAATAATTGAATTTATTTAAATGTATGGATAACTCTAATAAAAAAGTTGTTGTTGGCATGTCAGGTGGTGTTGATTCATCTGTTAGTGCATATTTACTTAAAGAACAGGGTTACAACGTCATAGGTTTATTTATGCAAAATTGGCAAAATGAACCAGGCGAAAAATGTACTTCAGAAATTGACTTTTCTGATGCTTCAGATGTATGCGATAAATTAAACGTGCCGCTACATAGAGCTAATTTTTCTGATGACTATTGGAATAAAGTATTTGTAGAATTCTTAGAGGAATATAATGCAGGAAGAACACCTAATCCTGATATTCTTTGTAATAAAGAGATTAAATTTAAATCATTTTTAAATTATGCGCTTTCTATTGGAGCAGATTATATTGCAACTGGACATTATGCCTCTCTTAAATCTATTAATAATAAACCTCATTTGTGTAGAGCCAAAGATATAGAAAAAGATCAGACTTATTTTTTGCATGAAGTTAAAGGAGATGAATTTAGTAAATGTATATTTCCTCTAGCAAATCTTTCAAAAAATGAAGTTAGAAATATTGCAAAAAAAATTGGATTAAGTGTAGCAACTAAAAAAGATTCAGTTGGAATTTGTTTTGTTGGTGAAAAAAATATGAAGGATTTTTTAGGAAGATTTATAAAATTATCAAAGGGACCAATATTAGATGAATATGATCAGATTATTGGAGAACATAATGGGTCTGCTCTTTATACAATTGGGCAAAGACAGGGTTTAAAGATAGGTGGTATTAAAGGAAAAAATCAACTCCCATGGTATGTTTATAAGAAAAATATTTATGAAAATAAAATTTATGTCTGCCAAGGTGTTAACAATAAAAATCTTTATAGTAATGGATTAGAGTGTGAGAATATATCTTGGATAAATGATATAAAAATAAATAAACAACTAGATTGTTTAATACAGGTTAGACATCAACATACTCCTGTTAAATGTTCTGTGGTCAAAGATAAGAATAGTTACGTTATAAATTTTCAAAATAATATTAGAGGAGTTGCTCCAGGACAGTCAGCTGTTTTGTATGATAATAAAATATGCCTAGGTGGTGGTGTTATTTCTAAAGCTTTTTAATTTAAAAAAATCTATAATATGCGACTGGTAGTTTTATGAAATTTGAACATAACAACATTTCGCCATTAGATAGTAGATATGCAGATAAAATTGTAGACACTAGGTTATGTTTTTCTGAATCTCAGTTAATAAGAAAAAGATTTGAAATTGAGATAGATTGGTTGGTATATCTTTGTAGTAAAAAACCGGATCAATTTTTAAAAATATCGACGGCAACAACAAAGAAATTAAACCTACTAAAGAACAATTTTTCCGACAAAGACGTTTTAAAAATAAAAAAAATTGAGAAAAAAACCAATCATGATGTTAAGGCGGTCGAATATTTCATAAAAGATTTATTTTTACAAGATAATACTCTTAAAAAATATATTCACTTAATTCATTTTGGTCTAACAAGTGAAGATATTAACTCACTTGCATATGCATTAATGATTAAAAAAGGTATAGAAATTCATCTTCAAAAAATTAAATCTCTAAACAAAATACTTAAAACCTATTCAAACAAATGGAAAAATATTTCATTTCTTGCCAAAACACATGGTCAAGCTGCCTCCCCTTCAACTCTTGGTAAGGAAATTAAAGTTTTCTCTAAAAGAATAGAATTAACTCAAACTGCATATGAATCAATTAAACCGTTGGCTAAATTTAGTGGAGCAACAGGTAATTATCATACTTTTGTTATTGCCAATAGCAGAATAGACTGGCCATTATTTAATAAAAGATTTTTAAAATCTCTTGGGATTGATCAAAACGAATACACAACACAAATAGAACCACATGATTGGGTTGCAGAAACAGCACAAGTTATGACAAGGATAAACAATATATGCATAGATCTATGTCAAGACATGTGGCTTTATATATCTAATGATATCTTTGCACTTAAAGTCAACAAAAGTGAGGTTGGTTCATCAACAATGCCTCACAAGGTTAATCCAATAGACTTTGAAAATGCTGAAGGAAATTTTGGTATTTCAAATTCAATAAATGATTATTTTGTAAATAAGTTAACGAAATCAAGACTCCAAAGAGACTTATCTGATAGTACGGTTCTAAGAAATATTGGTTTAACTTTTGGTTATTCTCAACTAGCATTGCTATCTCTTGAAAAGGGTTTAATGAAACTTCTACCTAATAAATCTATTATTAAAAAAGAGTTGGACAACAATTGGGAAGTTTTAACAGAAGCAGTGCAAACAGTTATGAGATATGAAGGTATTGATGATGCATATGAACAACTAAAATCATTATCAAGAGGTAAAAAAATTGATCAAAAATCATATATAGATTTTGTCCAAAAATTAAATATCACTGATAAATCAAAACAAGAACTAATTAAACTTTCACCAGCTAAGTACATAGGCTTATCAAATAAATTATAATCTTAATTATATGTAGTGTAACTACAAAATATTTGCCTTTAATAAGGCCTTTTTTATTAGATTGACATAATAAAATTATTATTATTAACTTCACTACATAACAGGGGAGTAATTATGTCAAAACTTAAAAAAATAAATGAATTAACTAATTCAATAGAAAATATAGATTCTTCAAATTGGAGTTCTATAGATCCAAAATACGTTGCAAGAATGCGTATTCAGAATGAATTTAAAACAGGTTTAGAAATTGCTAAATATACTGCTGATATTATGAGAAAAGATATGGAAGATTATGATAGTGATACTTCTAAATATACACAATCACTAGGTTGTTGGCATGGCTTTATAGGACAACAGAAACTAATTTCGATAAAAAAACATTTTGGAACAACTAAGAAAAAATACCTATATCTCTCTGGATGGATGATAGCTGCATTAAGATCTGAATTTGGCCCCCTGCCCGATCAATCAATGCATGAAAAAACAGCAGTTGCTAGTTTAATTAATGAACTATATACATTTTTACGACAGGCAGATGCAAGGGAGCTAGGTGGTCTTTTTAGAGAACTCGACCAGGCAGATGAAAAAGATAAGGAAAATATTAAAACAAAAATTGATAATTTTGAAACACATATAGTACCAATAATTGCAGATATTGATGCTGGTTTTGGTAACGAAGAAGCTACATATTTGATGGCTAAACAAATGATTGAAGCAGGCGCCTGTGCTATACAGATTGAAAATCAGGTATCTGATGAAAAACAATGCGGTCATCAAGATGGAAAAGTAACAGTACCTCATGCTGAATTTTTAGCCAAAATTAATGCTGTTAGATATGCTTTTTTAGAATTAGGCGTAGATAACGGGATCATTGTTGCAAGAACAGATTCTCTTGGTGCTGGCTTAACGGCTAGACTTGCAATAACAAATGAGGAAGGTGATTTAGGTGATAAATATAATTCATTCCTTGATGTAGATGAAATTGATGAAAATAATATGAAACATGGTGATGTTATGATAAATAGAAAAGGAAAGATTGTTAGACCTAAAAGACTTCCTTCTAACTTATACCAGTTTAGAAAAGGAACAGGAGAAGAAAGATGTATATTAGATTCCATTACAAGTTTACAAAATGGAGCTGATTTAATTTGGATTGAAACAGAAAAACCTCATATCGGTCAAATTTCTGCAATGATGAGTGAAATAAAAAAAGTTGTTCCAGATGCAAAGCTTGTGTATAACAATAGTCCATCATTTAATTGGACTTTGAATTTTAGACAACAAGTTTTTGATTCAATGAAAAAATCTGGTGATGATGTATCAATATATGAGAGAGATGATCTGATGAATGAAAAATATGATGATACTGAATTAGCTATGGTTGCTGATGATAAAATTAGAACTTTTCAAGCAGATGCTTCTAAAGAAGCTGGAATATTTCATCATTTAATAACATTACCAACCTACCATACTGCCGCCCTTTCAACTGATAATCTTGCTAAAGAATATTTTGGATCAGAAGGAATGCTGGGATATGTTGCGAATGTTCAAAGAAAAGAAATTAGAGAAGGCATCGCATGTGTAAAACATCAAAATATGTCAGGTTCTGATATGGGTGATGTTCATAAGGAATATTTTGCTGGAGATGCTGCTCTTAAAGCAGCTGGTAAAGATAATACTATGAATCAGTTTTAATTATTGCATGTATTTGGATCAGTCCTTCCGCAGATCTTACATTCTGAGCCTTCTTCTAGGTTTGCCATGCCCCCACAAGAACCTTTTAAGGGCTGCGATCTAAAGATTAGTCCTATCGCAAGGCCTATAAAGGATATAGAAATAATTAAAAAACCTAAGAATAGTTCGTTCATTTAACTAAATCATACCATTTGTCTGAATATATAATATTAATTTTATTATCACTTTGGATAATTAACATTAAAGCAATATCATTATTATTAGCTGTATCCATAGCTAATTCGCTTCCCATTGCATTAAATGCGGTTGAGTATGCATCTGCATAGGTTGCTGATGTTTCATGAACAACAGTAACAGATAAAATATTATTTTTTATAGATTCTAATGTATTGGGATTGATTGTATGTGTAATTTTTTCACCGTTTCTATTAGATTTATAATTTCTATATTCACCAGATGAAGCAATTGCTAAAAAATTATTGTTATTTTTTATTATTACAGAGGCATCATCTGATTGTGATAAAGGATTTTGAATTCCTACAGCCCAAGGCTTCTCATTGTTCGAACCACTAACAATAATCTCTCCACCAATATCAATTAAATGATTTAATAAATTTTCATATATTAAGTATTCATGAACCATTTGAACTGCATATCCTTTAGCAATTGATGATAGATCAAACCAATTAGATGACAATTTTTCTAATGATTTATTAGTTTCATCTAACTTAAAGGTATCGTTTTTTTTGTGTATTAAATTTTTACCAAAGGTTGGAGAAAATCCAAGATTTGATGATATTTTTCCTAAAGTAATGTTGTAGTATCCTTGAGAAATATTTTCAATATCTTTTGCAATTGAAAGAATATTAAATAGATCCGATGAAACGAAATAATATTTTTTATTGTTATTATTTATAATTGATATTTCTGATTCTTCTTTATAATTTGAAGCAATATAATCAATATCAGATATTATCTTTTTAATATTGTCTTTATGGTGGTCGCCTATATATTCTGAAGATTTTATAGTCCAAGTTGTACCATATGCCGATCCTTTTATTTCATATATTGAATTATTATTATGATTATAGGCTACATAAATAAGAACAATACCGGAAATTAATGCGATTATCTTTGATAAAAGATTTCGATTCACAAGATTTATTATTTATCCGCCAAAGTCATCAAGGGCAATATTTTCTGGTTCTACTCCTAGGTTTACAAGTAGATCAATTACTGCTTTATTCATCATTGGTGGACCACACATATAGAATTCACAATCCTCAGGTGCTTCATGATGTTTTAAATAATTCTGGTAAAGCACATTATGTATAAATCCTGTATCTCCATCCCAATCATCTTCAGGCAATGGATCAGATAACGCTACATGCCATTCAAAATTATCATACTTTTTTGCTAATTCATTAAATTCATCAACATAAAACATTTCTTTAAGACTTCTTGCTCCGTACCAAAAAGTGATCTTACGATTAGTATTAATTCTTAATAATTGATCAAAAATATGAGATCTCATAGGTGCCATACCTGCACCGCCGCCAACAAACACCATTTCAGCATCTGTTTCTTTTGCAAAAAATTCACCAAATGGTCCAAATACTTTAACTTTATCTCCTGGTTTTAAACCAAAAGTCCAAGACGACATAAGTCCAGGTGGTACATCTTGACCTGGAGGTGGTGAAGCAATTCTAATATTAAACTTAATTATCCCCCGCTCTTCTGGATAATTCGCCATAGAGTATGCTCTTATAACCGGTTCTGTTGTAATAGATTTATTGTCCCAGATCTTAAATCTATCCCAATCTTCATGATATTCTTTATCAATATCAAATTGTTTGTAGTCAATTTCATATGAAGGGGCTTCAAGTTGAACATATCCTCCAGCTCTGAAATCAACATTTTCTCCCTCTGGGAGCTTTAAAATTAGTTCCTTGATAAAAGTTGCTACGTTTTCGTTTGAGATAACCTCACACTCCCATTCTTTAACTCCAAACACATCATCAGGCACATTAATTTTTAAATCATTTTTTACAGGAACCTGACACGAAAGTCTCCATCCATCTTTTTGTTCAGTTGAATTGAAATGTGATTCTTCAGCAGCTAATATTGAGCCACCACCCTCTATTACCTGACATTTACATTGGCTGCATGTTCCACCACCGCCACATGCAGAAGCAAGAAAAATATTATTATCTGCAAGAGTTTGCAATAACTTTGATCCGGCTGGAACAGTAATAGGGTTTGATGAATCTCCGTTTATCTCAATTGAAACATTTCCAGTAGATACTAATTTTGATCTAGCTAAAATTATTACCAAAACTAGTAATAGAATAATTCCACTAAATGACATTACGCCCAAGATTAAATCAATATTCATACTAAAGTGAGATTCCTCCAAAGGACATAAAACCAAAACTCATAAGCCCAACTATAATAAATGTCATTCCTAAACCTTTTAAACCTTCAGGTATATCGGAATACTTTAATTTTTCTCTAATACCTGCTAATACAACTATGGCAAAAGCCCATCCAAAACCAGCACCAAAACCATAAACAATACTTTCAACGAACAAAAGATCTTTTTCAACCATAAATAACGAAGCTCCTAAAATTGCGCAATTAACAGTAATTAAAGGTAAAAATTGGCCTAATGCGTTATATAAGGCTGGCACATATTTGTCTAGAAACATCTCAAGTATTTGAACACTTGCAGCAATTACACCTATATAGCTAATAAGTTCAACAAACTCTAAGTTAGTACCTTCAATTCCAAGCCAAATCAATGCATCTTCTCTTAATATATAGTTATAAATTAAATTATTTAAAGGCACAGTTATTAAACAAACAACAATAACTGCTATACCCAAACCAAAGGCTGCGTCAATCTTTTTTGATATTGCTATAAATGTACACATCCCAAGAAATAATGACAGAGCAATATTTTCAATAAAAACAGTTGTAATAAAGATATTTAGATAATGTTCAAACATTTAATTCTCGTTTAGATAAATTGGGTGATGTAGAATGATCAGATAGTTTAAAATCATCAACCTCAATTTGATTAGGTCGTATAGATCTTATAAACCATATAAATAAACCAATAATTATGAATGAGCTAGGCGGTAACAACAAAAGATTGTTACCCATATACCATCCTCCATTAGAGACTAGTGGGAGAATCTCATAACCAAATAATGTTCCTGCACCAAATAGCTCTCTGATAGTTGCTACACCTATTAAAATTAAACTATAACCTAAGCCATTTCCAAGACCATCTAAAAAACTCAATAATGGTTTTTCTTTCATAGCAAATGCTTCAGCGCGACCCATTACAATACAATTTGTAATAATTAAACCTACAAAAACTGATAGCTTTTTACTGGTTTCATAGTCATATGCTTTTAATAATTCATCCACAACAATTACTAGTGAAGCAATAATGGTCATCTGAACAATAATTCTTATACTTGAAGGGATGTAATTTCTTATTAATGAAATAAAAAGATTAGAAAATGATATAACACTTATTACAGCAACACACATTACAAGTGTTACAGATAAATTATTTGTTACTGCCAGCGCTGAACATATACCTAATATTTGCAATGTAATAGGATTTTCATCAACAAGTGGTTTAATTATTACTTCTTTATAAGATTTAAGATTCATAATTTAACTCTTTGAGTAATAATGAGTAGCCTGAGCTACCAAACCAATATTCAACCATATTTGAAACTCCTCTACTAGTAATGGTTGCACCAGAGAGTCCATCAATTTTATATGAACCTTGTAAATCATCTGTTTCGACCTTGCCTTTGATTACCTTTAATGCTACTTCATTATTTTTATATATTTTTTTACCTTTCCAGGAAGATTTCCATTTTGGATTGTCTACCTCAGCCCCAAGACCAGGAGTTTCTTTATGATCATAGAATTCAATACCGGAAACGGTATTAAAGTCATCCTCTATTGATATGTAACCATATAAGGTTCCCCATAATCCATAACCCCTAATAGGTAAAATCACTTTATCAATATTTTTTAATTCATCTCTTAGTATGTATATTTTTCCAATATTTTCTCTATTCTTAATAATTGCTATATCTTCAGAAGTTGGTACTTTAGTAGCCATAGTTGGGTTTTTAGTAACTAAAACTTGATCATATTCTTCAATATCAAGATTCATATACTCATCTAAAATAATACCGGTATTAAAATCTACAAACTTAGACTCTAATGATCCAAATTGTTCTGCAATAGATAAATTTGGATTATAAATATCTGCTACCTTAAGAATTTTAATTCTTCTATCATTTAGTTTATTTTCTTTTTGCTGATCTCTTAAGCTCACTGCCGCAGTTGAAACAACTAATGAGCAAATCAAACAAACAGCAAATGCGACACTAATCGTTTTAATTATTGATTCATTCATTATATAAAGCCTTTCTTTTTTTGATATTAGACATAACAACCATATGATCAATTACTGGTGCTAATAGATTAGCAAATAATATTGCTAACATCATTCCCTCTGGAAATGCTGGATTAATAACACGAATTAATATAACAGTTATTCCAATCACAATTCCATATATATATCTTCCTGTATTTGTTCCAGAACCAGAAACTGGCTCTGTAGCCATAAAAACAAGCCCAAATGCAAAACTTCCAATAACTGCATGCCAATACCAAGGAATTGCAAACATTGGATTTGTTTCAGAACCAATAATATTTAGTATCGAAGACATCACAATCATACCTACTAAAGTTCCAATAACTATTCTCCAAGATGCCACTTTTGTAACTAAAAGAATTATTAGGCCAATTAAGATTGCAATAATCGAGGTTTCACCAACCGAACCAGGTATATTTCCAAAAAATGCATCCATCCAAGTATAAGAATTTGTAATTCCTGACATACCATTTTCTGCTGCCACTCCTAGAGCCGTTGCACCACTGTATCCTTCAGGAATTATATTGTAATCAGAAATACCTGCTACCCAGACCTTATCACCTGAAATTTGAGCTGGATATGCAAAATATAGAAATGCCCTACCAGTTAGAGCAGGATTTAAAAAATTTTTACCAGTTCCACCAAAAATCTCTTTACCAATAACCAAACCAAATGAGATACCCATTGCCGCTTGCCATAAAGGTATATCTGGTGGACAGCTTAATGAAAAAAGGACAGTCGAGACAAATGCACCTTCATTGATCTCATGTTTTCTGACTATTGCAAATAATGCCTCCCATGCAATACCAACAGTAAAAACAACAAAATAAATTGGTAAAAAATAACATGCTCCAAACCATAACTTACTGAAGAAACTATTTGAATCGTACCCAACTATACTTACAAAATAATGATGCCAATCACCAGTATTTTGTTGATTTATTGAATCAAGATATTCCAATGAATTGGCACCAAGATTATACATACCAAAAAACATTGCAGGAAAAGTCGCTAACCAAACAGTAACCATAACTTTTTGAATATCTATCGCATCTCTTACATGAATTGGGTTTTGAGTTTTCTTTCCATAAGAGAAAAATAAATTTTCTATAGCATCAAATAATGGGAACCACTTAATATGTTTGCCATCACCGACAAAATTAGGTTTTATATTGTTAAGATAGTTTCTTAAAATTTTCATGATTCTAAATAAAGATTATTAAGATTATCCATAAGTATTGAGGCATAATCGTATTTACTTGGGCATACGTAAGAACATAAAGCTAAATCCTCAGGCACCAGTTCTAACATACCCAAGTCAATAGCCATTTCTATATCGCCTACTACTAGAGCTTTTAATAATTGGGTAACCAATATATTCATTGGTATGACTTCTTCATAAGAGGATATTGGTACTATTGCTCTATCACCTCCTCCAATAGATGTATTAAATATAAAATTTTTAGGTTTGATAAAGGAAGATATAAAAACATTTAATTTTGAATGTAGATTAGAACCCGGCAATAACCAGTTCATAAAAAATTCATTCACTTCATCAGGTAAACAAGAAATTTGTGAATCATAAAAACCCAAATAACTCATTACACCTTCTGAAGTATGACCATGAAGAACTGATCCAGATATCAATCTACAGTTTTCCTTAATTTTTCCAGCTGAAATTTCATCAATATTTCCACAAATCCTTACATTTAAAAGAGATGGCTCAAAAACTGATGGACCCCCGAAACTAATAATTTTATGTGTTCTTATTTTTTGATTTATTTTTAAATAACCGATTGCCATAACATCTTGATAATTAATACTCCAAACACTGTAATTTAAATTAACAGGATGAATTTTTGAAATATGTGTACCGGTCAAACCAGCTGGATGAGGACCTTTGAATTGATGATATTGAATCTGCTTATTTGATAAATCAAAATTATCATTTTGATAACAAAGATGAATATTGCAATCAAATAATGATGAAAGTATATCTAAACCTTCATCAAATAAATCTTTATCTTGATTAATAATATTATATGGATCAGCAGATAAGGGATTAGTATCACAACAATTTATAAATAATGCTTTAGGAGATGAATCAATAGAAGGAGTTCTATTGAATGGTCGCGTTCTAAATGCATTCCAAGTACCAGAATTAATTAAGGATTGTCTAATTTCATTGGGCGTATGTTCATGAGATAAATCAAAATATTCAAAATCTTCATTGTCAGATATCTCAATTTCAACAGATAGAAATTTTCGTTTATCACCACGATTTATAGATTTAACTTCGCCGCCTGCTGGAGACGTATAAAAAATTCCAGGATTTTTCTTATCTTCAAATATTTTCTGTCCAGCCTTAACCTTTTCACCTACTCTTACCATCATAGTAGGCTTCATGCCAACAAAATCATTACCTAATAATGAAACTGAAGAACATTTTGGTTCATCTGTTATATTTAGACTAGGCGTGCCTGATATTGGTAAATCAAGACCTTTGGATATTTTAATCACTATATGTGTGCCTTTGTAAAGTTGATAAATAAACTATTAAAAACAATAGAATTATAAAACTAAAGTAGGTTTGATTCTATATTTTTTAGGCAATTGGTAGTGGTAATCTGGGTAGACTAATTTTAGCAACTTTCTTTGCTAGTCCTATCACCTGCTTAGTATAACCGTATTCATTATCATACCAACAATAAAGAGTTACTCTATTGCCACTAGCAATTGTTGCTTGTGAATCAACTATTGATGCAAAAGGACTGGAATAGAAATCTGTTGAAACAACCTCAGGTGAATTAACATAGCCTATTATCTCTCTATATTTTGAATGGAAGGCTACAGATCGAAGATATGTATTAATCTTTTCAACTGAAACCTCGGTCCCTAATGCTAAAGATAGAATAGCCAAACTAACGTTTGGTGTTGGTACTCTAATAGCATTACCTGTTAATTTACCCTCAAGTTCAGGCAAAGCTTTTGAAACAGCTTTAACAGCACCAGTAGTTGTAATGACCATATTTAATGGTGCGCCTCTACCCCGTCTATCACCTTTATGAAAATTGTCTATCAAATTCTGATCATTCGTATAAGCATGAACTGTTTCAATATGACCGCCTTTAATAGAATATTCATCATTTATTGATTTTAATATTGGAACTATTGCATTTGTAGTGCATGATGCAGCAGATAATATTTGATCATCATCTTCTAAAATTTCATCATTTATACCATATACAATATTCTTAAGATTACCTTTAGCTGGAGCAGTTAATATAACCTTAGATGCTCCTGAATCTATGTGTTTTGACAAATTCTCTTCATCTCTCCAAACACCAGTATTATCAATAACTAATGGGTTTGAGATATTGTAATTAGAATAATTAACCTCTTCTGGATTATTAGCATAAATAACTTTGACCGGATTGCCATTTATAACAAGTGTGGAATTCTCTTCATCAACTCTTACTGTGCCATCGAAAGATCCGTGAACGGAATCTCTAAGCAATAAACTTGCTCTTTTATATATATCATCTTCAGATGATTTTCTTATAACAATACCTTTTAATCTAAAGTAATTACCAGGACCTGTCGTTTGTGTCATCATTCTTGCTACAAGCCTTCCAATCCTACCAAAGCCATATAAAACAATATTGTTAGGTTCATCAGGTCTATTAGATTGTTTATTGATTACTGATGAGAGTTCATTATTTATGTAATCGGCTATTTTTGAATCATCATTTTTAATATCATTGAAAAATGGGCACTTAACTGCTATTTCCCCCACATCAATCTCACAATCTGAAAGATTTAAAGTGGTTATATATTTAATAATTGGGTATGTCTCTAGTTCTGAAAGTTCATTATTATCAGACTGTCTTGCAAATCTATGAGCTTTCATTATTGAAACTGGTGACTCATTAACCAATGATTTACCATAAATCATTATATTAATTCCATTTCGATAAAGAGAACCAATAAACGGAACCATCGATTCAGCTAAAGCCTCTCTCCATTTCCAATCACCAAAAGAATCTTCAGGCAATATTCTTTTCTGTCTCTCTGTAGATTGAAAGTTTATGTCCCTATTATTATTCATAAACTAATTATAATTGTTTTATCAATATCCCCAAATAAAATTAGTTTCCTATTTGATTTAAATGAAAGTCTGCATTTCCAAAAAGAGCATCTATTGAAACCATTTTTTTCAAATAGTGACCTATCATCATCTCCTCACTAACACCCATTCCACCATGAAGTTGAACAGCCTCTTTAGCTGAGAGTTTTCCAGATGTCCCAATATAGGACTTTAATGCAGAAACATGTTTATACATCGAATCAGATCTATTGTTGACCTCAAGCATTGCTCTAATTAAAAGCGATTTAGCTAATTCTGATTCTATATACATATCAACCATTCTGTGTTGAAGAACCTGGAAGGATGATATTGGTTGTCCAAATTGCTCTCTGTTTTTTGTATATTCTAATGTTTTAAGGTAACAGGACTCCATGCACCCAACTGCTTCTGCACTGACACATAATGTTGCTAAATTTATAGTTTCATTCATAAGAGTAACCGCTTGATCACCAGATCCTATGAAGTTTGATTTATCTAATTGAACATTTTCAAATGATATTTCAGAACATGATTGACCATCGACTGTTGAAAAAGAATTAATTGAGACTCCTTCAGTATTTGAATCTAGTATCACAAGGTTAAATATATTATCTTTGATGCACGTAACGATTAACTTTTCTGAGTTTGATCCATTTAAAACCAAAGTCTTTGTGCCATTAAGAATATTTTTAGAATCAAGAGTTGAAATTGGATTTAAATAATCATAGTTTTTACCAGCCTCTGCATAGGCTAAAGAAATATGAAAATCACCAGAACAAATTTTTTCTATTAAATCATCTTTTTCTGAAAATGTAGACCTATCAAGCAATGTTCCTGAAAGAACAATAGTTGAAAGATATGGTTCTATTACAAGAGACTTACCAAACTCTTCAAATAATATAGATAGTTCTATTGGACCAAAACCAAATCCACCAGATTGTTCCGAAAAAGGCATTGATAACCAACCTTGTTCTGCAAATAGCTTCCATACATTTTGATCAAAGTCATTATCAGATTTAACTATATCTTCTCTTTTATAAAAATCATATTCAGATTCACAAAATTTCTGAATCTGTTCACGAAGCATTATTTGCTCTTCGTTATAATTAAGATTCATTGTTTAAACACCTAAGACAAATTTAGAAAGTATATTTTTTTGTATTTCATTACTACCGCCATATATAGAGGTTTTCCTCATATTTAAAAATGCTGATAGTCCCTCAGCAGCATAATCTGGACCAGCTGGTTTGTAGTTATTTTCGTAACCATGTGGACCAGGATACATCAAAGCATACTCACCAGAGGCTTCAACAAATAGCTCAGAAAGAGCTTGTTGCATTTCTGTTCCCTTTATTTTTAATATTGAAGATTCTGCTCCAGGATGACTGCCATTTTCTAAAGCAGATAACAATCTCAGCTCAGTAATTTCAATAGCTGATAAATCAATTTCAAGTTGATTTACCTTTCTTTGTAAATCATCATTATCTAATTGAGAAATGATATCTTTTAATCTATTTAATGATCTCATTGAGGCACCCACACCTGCAATACCAAACCTTTCATGTGCTAAGAGAAATTTTGCGTATGTCCATCCCTTACCTTCTTCACCTATTAGATTTTTCGCTGGAACTTTAACATCAGTAAAAAATACTGAGTTAACTTCATGATCGCCATCAATTGTGATAATGGGCTTAACCTCAATACCAGGAGATTTCATATCAATTAATAAAAATGAAATGCCTTCTTGTTTAATGCCACTATTATCAGTTCTAACTAAACAAAAAATCCAATCAGCATTTTGAGCTAGTGTTGTCCATGTTTTAGAACCATTAACTACATAATAATCTTCATCAAGATCATTTCTAAGTACAGCTTTGGTTTTTAAAGATGCTAAATCAGATCCCGAACCTGGCTCTGAGTATCCTTGGCACCACCAGGTATTAAAATTTAGAATGTCTGGTAAAAACCTGTCTTTTTGTTCATCATTACCAAAGGTATAAATAACTGGACCAACCATGCCAACACCAAAAGGTAATATTGGTGGACAACCAGCCAAACCTAATTCTTTATTAAAAATGTATAATTTTGATGCTGACCATCCAGTTCCACCATATTCAGTTGGCCAGTTGTAACCCATCCATCCCTTTTTAGATAGGGCTTTATGAAAGTCAATTAAATCTTCTTTACTGATAGTTATGCCTTTATCAGTTTTTTCTTTTACATGGCTTGGATATTCATTATCTAGCCAATTTTTTACTTCGTCTTTAAATGCGAGATCCTCTTTACTAAAGTTTATATTCATAATTTTCTTTATATATTATTTTTGGTTGATAGAATAAGGCCTCATTATACACAACTAGATGCTCAATAATAAATATAAAAATTATCTAAATTTTGCATATTCTTTAGCAGAGAATTTTAATAATTCTAATAATTCTATTTGCATTGTTGTGAGTGATAATAAGGAGGCTCTTTATATCAAAAATGAACTAAGTTTAATAATTGACAATTTCAAAATTAAAATATTTCCTGAGAATGAGGTCATTCCTTATGATCATTTCTCTGTTCCAAAAAATATAAATAAACAACGGTTTAAAATTATAAATAA